>NZ_JANYGJ010000038.1 GCF_025362455.1 Deinococcus sp.
CAGTGAGCCGGGCGGCAGTCGGCTGGCTGGCAGTCGGCTGGCTGGCAGTCGGCTGGGAGAGGGCTGGATTGGTCAGGCCCAGGGCCAGTGCGAGCAGCAGCAGACGTGTCATGGTGCTCTGTATTGTGCGCCGTCCAGGTCCGGGTTTGATGTGCGATTAATACCGTCTGGTGCAAGAAAAAGCCCCCCTCTAATGGGGGGATTGGTGACACTTTCCGGCGCGTGGGTCGGAGCGGATACCGTGCAGGTCAGCGGCTGCGCGGATCGATGGCGTCGCGCAGGGAGTCGCCGACCAGATTCCAGGCCAGGCTGAACAAAATCAGCGCCACGCCGGGATAGATGTAGGTAAACCAGTACTGCGGCTCGTTGATCCAGGTTTTGCTCAGCAGCATCAATTGGCCCCAGTCGGGAAAACCGGTCGGGGCGCCCACGCCCAAGAAACTCAGTGCTGCGAAGGCCACCACGATGGAGCCCATATCGCTGCTGACCACTACCAGCAAGCTACTTAAGCTGTTGGGCAGCACATGGCCCAGCACCACACGTGGGTCTCCGGCGCCCAGGGCACGCGCACCCTCGACGTATTCCAGCCGCTTGACCTTGAGGATCTCCGAGCGGATCAGCCGGGCGTAGGTGCCCCAGCTCACCGCCGCGAAGGCCAGAATCAGCACGATCAGCTCACGCCCGAAGATAACCGCCAGTACGATCAGCAGCAAGATCACCGGAAAGGCGAAGACGATATCGGTAAAGCGCATCATCAGGGCGTCGAGCCAGCCGCCGTAGTACCCGGCCAGCGTGCCCACCACCAGACCCACCACCAGGCTGATCAGCACAATCGAAATCGAGACGACAAAGGCGGTCCGGGCGCCCCAGATGACCCCGAACTTGATGTCGTAACCGTTTTCCGACAGCCCCAGCGGATGCGCGGTACTGGGTAGGGTCGGCTGAGATGAGTAGCCGTCGCTGGCCATGCGTTTGGGAATACTCAAGACGCTAGGCACGTTGCCCTGGTCGGCAGGCATCGGTGCGATCAGCGGGGCTAGCAGGGCGACCAGGGCAAACAAGATCACCAGCAACAGACCGAAGACGCCCAGCGGGTTGCGGGCAAATTTACGCCAGATTTTCACGAGTTGCTCCAGAACTGTTGACCTGACACCGGTAGAACTTCATACACAGACCGAACCTGACACATCAGTCGAACCTCACGCGTGGATCGACCAGGCCGTAGATGACGTCTACCAGAGTGTTGGCCACGATGGTGATGGTAGCGATGACCAGGGTGTAGCCGATGACGCCGTTGACATCGAGCAGTTGTGCCGCCTTCGCCGACCAATAACCGACCCCTGGATAGTTGAAGACCGTTTCAGTGATGGTCGCGCCGCCCAGCAAGGTAAAAAACAAAATGCCCGCCAGTGTGATGACTGGCAGCAGCACGTTGCGCAGGGCGTGCTTGTTGATGACTTTGCGCTCCGATAAGCCCTTGGAACGGGCTGTCCGGACATAATCTTGCTGAAGTTGCTCGATCATGTTCGAACGGGTCACGCGCACGAGCTGGGCGCTGCTGATCAGCGTGAGTACGAAAGCGGGCATGATCATGTGCCGCAGCAGATCGAGCACCACTGGCCAATCTCCTTTGAATACCGAGCGGGTCAGCAAAAAGCCGTCCACGCTGTCGAGCTGCAAGCTGTATGAATCGCTAATGCGCCCCGGCGGAAACAGTTGCAAGTTGCCGTAAAAGTAGGCCAGCAGAAAAATGCCCAGCACGAAACTCGGCAGCGCCGAGCCCACGATGGCGACGACGCGGGCAACCTGGTCGGGCCAGCGGTTGCGGTTGGCTCCGGCAAAAATGCCCAGCACCACCCCAAAGAGCACGATCGGAATGATCGACACCAAAATCAGTTCGATGGTGGCCGGAAAATACTGCCCGATGGCCGAAAGCACCGGATCGCGGGCGCTGGTGGAGTAGCCCAGGTCACCGCGAACGACCTTTCCAGCCCAGCGCCCGAATTGCAGCAGCGGGCTTTGATCTAGCCCATACAGCTTGACGATTTCAGGCAACTGGTTAAGTTGCTTTTCGTTGGTGATATAGGCCACGGCGCGGATTTCCGGCTTGAGCGCCTGGGTCAGCGCAAACACCAGCAGGGCCGCGCCCAGCAGCGTAATCGGCAGTTGCAGCAGTCGCCGCGCGATGAAAGTAAGCATAGCCCCCTTAAGAACACCAAAGAAAAGAATGTACAGCGAGCGAACACGCCAGCAAGTGAGCTGATCGGAACCCCGTTCAAAATCGGGACAGTCAAGCCGAGCAGGAAGGATA
>NZ_JANYGJ010000079.1 GCF_025362455.1 Deinococcus sp.
GATGCACTTCAAACTTCCGAGCGACGTTATCGATATTTTCGCCGTTCTGGACGGCTTTGACGATGCGTTCTCTCAGCTCGATACCGTAGCCCCTGGCGCCCACAATCGTTCGCATGTACTTATTATGCCACTTGCTCTAGGCACTCGCCGTTGACCCCTCGCCCCCTGTGGGAGAGGGGCCTTGCGGAGCAAGGGGGTGAGGGCAAGTGAGCGCAGCTCATGCCCTTCCCACAGGCCACAACCCACAACCCACAAGCCGCGCCGAAGGCGCCTCACACCCAGATCGGCTCCGGCTCGATGCCTGCCTGGGGCGCCTTGCCTGCTTCCAGGCCGCTGCCACGCACGGTCTGCACGGGGCTCAGGGTCATGTCGTGGGTACACAGAAGCTGGCAGGAGAGGCGCACGCCGGTTAGATTCTTCTCGGCGAGCTTGTCACGTTCGGCCTCGGTCATGGGCGTGGGCTCCCCGGCGCTGAACTGCACCTGGCAGGTGGTGCAGCGGGCGACGCCGCCGCAGCGGTGCAGAATATCGACGCCGCCGCGCTCCAGGGCGAGGACCAGGCGTTCGTTGTCGTGGGCTTCAATCGGGGCGTATCCGGTCACTGTCAGTAGGGGCATGCAGCATTGTGGCGCAAGGTGGGGGCGCAGGCGGGTCATCCGGTCCAGACGCGGCGGAGCTGACCCGCTAGACTACGGACATGAACGTCGGTCTGCTGGACATCCCTGGAGCACGCTCTACGCGCTACTGGGAGAGCTTTTTGAACGAACTGGGCGTGCAGGTCGCCTCGCCTCGCCTGGACGCGGGGGCGGCCTACGCGCTGGGCCTCCGGAGCTTGCCCGACGCGCCCGCCCAGGTCGCGCTGGTGCTGGGCCGCCTGCTGGAGCTGGGCAACCTGGACCTGGTGCTGTTGCCGCGTACCCGCCCGGTGGCCCTCGACGCCTGGACCAGCGACCTGCCGGAGTTGCTGGGCCGCCGCCTGAGCGGCCTGCCCCGATTGATGGCCCTGCCCGACGGCGGCGACGAGCTGCGCTCAGCCGCCAACGACCTCGGTCAGATGCTGACCCGCAGCCCGAATCTGGTGCGCACGGCGCTGAACAAGGTCAGTCCGCTGGCGACGGCGCCCCGCGTGCCTGCGCCGGTCATGAGCATCGGCAGCCGCCCCACGGTAGCTGTCATCGGCCCGGATAGCCTGCTGGCCGACGCCTTCCTGAGTGCGCCGCTGCGAGAGCGCCTGGAGGCGCTGGGGCTGCATCCGGTGTACGCCAACGCGCTGCCCCGCGATCAGCTAGAGGAACGCGGCGAGCGCTTCACCACCGCCTCCGGCAAGCCACTGGAGAGCGGCGAGCGCGACCTGAGCGGCGCCCTGAGCTTACTGGAAGGCAAAGGCGCCGTGCGCGGCGTCGTGTACGCCGCCGCTGCCCGTGACGCCGCGACCCTGGCGGCCCTGGGGCGCCTGGCCGCCAGAGCCCACAAGCCGGGCGTGAGCGTCGAGGTAGACCCGCAGGCCCCAGGTCTGGGTGCAGACCTGGGTGCGCTGGACGCCTTCGCCGCCAGCCTGGGCGCCGTGAGCGCAGGCGCCGGGGTAGAGGCGTGAGCCGCCCGCGCCGCCCGAATGCCTGGACCTGGCTGACCACGCCCGACCCCTCAGCGGGCCTGAGCCGGGGCAAGCTGCTCAAGATTCTGGCCCGCACCCTGCTGTTCGTGGTGGTGGTCACGGCCTTGCAGGCCCTGTTGTACGCCGTAGGTCTGGGCGCTTACCTCAAGACCTGGTGGGGCACCCTGGTGCTGATTACGGCTGTCTACATTCCCTTTTTCCGCCTGATGACCCTGGACACGATGGTCCGCCCGCCCGCCGCCCGGCCCCTCAAGCCCGGCGAGCGCCCCACGGCGGCCCAGGCGTCGCAGGCCCGCATCGCCAAACGCGCCGCGAAAAACCGCTTCGCCGGAGTCAAGAAGGGGCCGCCGAAGAATATGGGCGGAAGAAGATGAAGCGGTTGATGTTGCTGGGATGGCAAGCCTCAGACCAGCGTCCCTGAAAACCAAATCCGTCACCCTGAGCGCCGCCGAAGGGTCTACCGAAGTGGACTTTCCACGGTGCTCAGGGCGAAATCACGTTTGTTGTGGACGCCGGAGCACCCTGTTGGGCGGCTTCCTCACCTCAGCGCTTGATGCCGATGAGCTTCATGGTCGACTTCTCGCTGACGCTCTGCACCACGCCCACGCCCTTGACGTACCAGGCGGACGTACCAGGCGCTGGATTTGACGTTGCTGAAGCTGGCCACCACCTTCTTCATGACTTCCGGGGGCAGTTTCTGTCCGCCCATCAGCGTGCTCATGTCGATTCTGGCGGTGATCTCGACCTTCAGGGCTTCGAAGCTCCCGGCAGGCGTCGTGACGCGCTCGGCGGCCACGATGCGGTTTTCGCTGCTGACGCTCACGGCGCCCACCTGGGCAGCGCTTCGCCAGGTGTAACCGACGGTCCAGCGCCCGGCGTCCGGCAGGCTGGAGGTGGTCAGGCCCACACTCCTGCCCGACGCTTGGATGAGCACCTTGCCGGTCTGACAGTCGAAGGTCACGTCCGTGGCGTTGCGGTTCACGCTGCTGGAGACCTGCATGTTGCCGCCAGTCTGTCTGACGGTGCTAACTATGGTGCCGCCCGGCCCGGCGCCCTGGGTCTGCTAGGTGTAGGTGCCCGGCAGCGGAATGTACGGATGCGAGCAGGCCCCGGCCAGGGCGCCGCCGCTGGCGAGCAGGGCGAGGGCAAGGAGCTTGTACGGACTCCGACTGAATCCTGTATGGAATACGGGATGAGGTCCGACCAACGGGAGTAGGAGAAAGTACGGATTCTGCGGTATGGACGTGCAGGCGGCGCTTTTCCGACTGTGCGGGAATGGAGCAGAATCCGTATTTGGGGCAGCACGCTGGACTGTGGTCATGGGTACAGTATCGGTGGCAGGCGTGATGGCGGCGTTATATGAACCCCTACCTGAAAACGTGTCTGGTCATCCGGGCACAGTGGTGATATACTCCCTGCTGTTGCCTTGCTGCCGCCCCCTTTCCGGTGCGCGGTGCGCGGGCGAAGAAACCAGGAGCCGCCGGGGACACCAGCCCACGCGCAGGCCAAACCCCTCAGGAGAACACAGACATGGCCAAACATCCCGTTCCCAAGAAGAAGACCAGCAAGAGCAAGCGCGACATGCGCCGCAGCCACCACGCCCTGGTCGCCCCCAACCTGGTGCCCTGCCCCAACTGCCATAACAAAAAGCTCCAGCACCACGTCTGCCCCAGTTGCGGTTTCTACGCGGGCCGTCAGATCATCAGCGTCTGAACTGAAGCAGGTATGAAGAGCAGCGCCTCACGGGGCGCTGCTTTTTGATGCCGTGCGGCGCGGGCAGCTCCGCGCTACCCTGAACGGCATGTACACCACCTACGGCAAACCCGTTCCGCTGGCCTGGCTGGTGCTCGCCCCCCACCCCGACGACGCCGAGATCGGGGCGGGCGGCACCCTGGCCCGGCTCTCAAGGCAGGGGCAGGCGGTGGGCATTCTGGAACTCACGCGGGGCGAGGGCGGCACCCAGGGCGAGCCCGACATCAGGGAAGCCGAGTGCGTGGCGGCGGCCCGCATCCTGGGCCTGGCCTGGCGCGGTCAGCTCGGCCTGCCCGACGGCGGCCTGATGGAAACGCCGGAGCAGTCCCGCGCGCTGGCGATTGCCCTACGCTACGTCCGGCCCCGCGTGCTGGTCGCGCCGCACCACAAGGACCGGCATCCGGATCACTTCGGCGCGTATCACCTGGCCAAGCGAGCGGTGCATCTGGCGGCGCTGAGGCGTGCCGACGTACCGGGGGCGCCGCACCGGGTTTCGCGGCTGCTGCTCTACCAGGGCAACTCGGATATCGAGGCCAACATTCTGATCGACGTGGAGCAGGAGATGCCCACCTGGCAGGCCGCCATCGAGGCGCACGTCAGCCAGTTCACCGGAGCCGTCATCAGCGAGACGGTCACGCCCGAAATCGTCGAGCGCCGCCGCGCCCGGCTGATGTACTGGGGCACGCTGGGCAAGAAGAGGTACTGCGAGGCGTTTGAAAGTGAGGAGTTGCTGGTGCTCGACCCGGCGGGGCTGTGATACGGAACTAAACTGTACTTGGAACTGTACTTGGAACATGAAGTGCGGACGCCGTTGCCCCCTCGCCCTTGCGGGAGAGGGGTTATCCGGGCGGCGTTCTCGCTCCATGCACGCGATTCTTGTTCATCCCGTATTACTCCGGCAGCGCCACCACCCGCACGTTCCCGTCTTTCGCGCTCAGGTAGCTCAACTTCTTGCCGTCCGGGCTGACGCTCCAGTCGCCCTGGCGGACCTGATCGCCCAGGCTGCCCAGCGTGCGCCACTGCCCGGTGCTGAGGGTGTACTGCCGCAGCGTATGCGGCCCGCCCCCAGCGCTGAGCGGAATGAACACCAACTGGTCGTCGCCGCGCCAGCGGTAGCTGCCGAACACGTCCAGCTTGCGCCGGGCGCCGCCAGCGGTCGGCTGCACGAACAGGCCGTTGCGGGAGAGTGAATCGAAGGCGACGTAGTAGGCCACCCACCGTCCGCCGGGGCTCACACTCAGGCCGCCGAAATTCAGCGCCGCGCCGAGCACGACCCGTTTGCCGCTGCCCACGTCCTGGGTCCAGAGCTGACGGTCACGGGTGCCGGGAGAGAGCTTGCCGCTGAGCAGCAGGCGCTTCTGATCCAGCCAGGCATTCACGCCGCCGCCGTAGAGGGTGGCGACTTGCCGGGGCTGCCCGAACACCGGGGCCACGTAGATTCGGCTGGCGCGGCGGTCATAGTTGCCGCTGGTCTGCCCCACGCTGTAGGCCACCTGAGCCTCCGAGGGTGACCAGGTGACATTGGCCCCGGCGGTGGGCAGGGTGAAGCGCTTGTTACTGGTCAGATTCTCCAGTGTCGTGGGGTCGCCGGGCCGGACCGCCCACTTCAGCGACGGCGAGAAGAAGGCTACGTTTGAGAACTGGCGTGTGACCGGGCCACCATTTGCTGATACCCGGTAGATGCCGGTGGCCTGGCGGGCCGGTGGGCCATCCAGAAACAGCAGCGCGGCGCTGTCCGGCGTCCAGACGGTGCCGGGGCAGCACTCGCCGCCCAGGACCGGGGTGCTGCTCAGGACCGGCACGCTCTGGGCGGCGGCGGCACTCGGCAGGATGGGCAGCAGGCCGAGCAACAGGGCGTTCAGCATCCGCTTCACCGGCTGCCGCCCGGTGCCGGGGGCCAGGGACGCCGGAACTCGTTGAGCAGCGCCCCGCCCCGGCGCACCTCCGGCTGGCTGCCAGGGGTCTGCCATCTGCGCGGGGCGCTCAGGTCGTATTCGTAGCCGCGCCCGAAACTGCCGACCAGGGCCAGGCTGCTCCAGTCGGCCCCGATGTACGGCACCGGGTTGAAGAAGCGCTGGTGGCTGGCGTCGCGCAGCTCCAGGTGCAGGTGCGGGGCGCTGATACACGTAAGTTGCGAGTCGCCGCTCAGGCCCACGACCTCGCCGCGTTTGACCGTCTGCCCGATGCGGAGCGTGGCCCGTTTCAGCAGGTGCCCGTACAGGCTGCTGAGGTTGCCCGCATGGTCAATCACCAGATTGTGCGGCAAGCTGCCGTGCGGGCCGTCGATCTCGGCCACGGTGCCGTCGCCGATGGCCCGGACCGGCGTGCCGCAAGCCGCCGAGAAATCGAGCCCGGCGTGGACGCCCTGCAAATTGCCGTAGGTGCTGCGCCGCTGGCGGTACGCCCCGGTGGTGTTGCCGTAGCCCTGCCCCAGCAGCCAGGTATTGACGCCCGGCGCCCCGGCGAAGGGCAGGCCGAACTGCTGGGATGGCCGCGCGATGGCCGAATCCGGCAGCGCGGGGGCGGAGTGCGCCAGGGCCAGGCTGCACAGGCCAAGGCTGCACAGGCCAAGGTTGCACAGGCCAAGGTTGCACAGGCCGAGGCCGCAGAGTACAAGTCCAGTCCAGGCGCAGAGCGTTCGTCGCATGGACGCATTCTGCGCAACCCACCTGCTTGCGAACGCGGCAGAAGTTACAGCTCATCCTCCACCGTTTCCACAAGCCACACGCCACAAGCCACAAGCCACACGCCTCTTTTACTTCCTCTCCAACACGATGTTGTCCACCGTGAACTTGCCCTGCGTGCCCACCGTGTCGGCGAACACCGAGATGTTTTTGGCCCGCTTCAGAAACTCCGATACGCTGACGGCCTTACCCCACCCGGCCTGCTCAAAGGCGCTGATCGGCAGCCGGTAGGTGGTCAGCTTCGGCGTGACCTTCAGGCGCACCTGGGGGTTGTCGCTGGCGGTCTCGAAACCGTCGGCGCCGAATTCGATACGCAGGTTGTCGGTGCCGGTCGCCGCCAGGTCGAGCCGGACGGCGGCCAGCTCCTGCACGTCGATCGGCGCGTCGTTCTTTTGAAACCCGGTCACGGCCATCGCTCCGGCCCAGTCCTGGCCGCCCACGAGCTGAAACTCGACGTTCAGGGCGCCGCCGCTCTGGCTGGAGCTGAGCACCGTCTTCTTAGCCGCGTCCTGCTCGTAGCCGTAGGCGTCGGTGACGCCGCCCAGGGCGCCCGCCGCGCCGCTAAAGTCCTGAATAGGCAGGGCCTGAGCGGAATTCAGGCTGCCCGGATTGGCCGCGTCCGCCATCCTCACCAGCGCGATGTCGTCGACGCTGATCTCTCCCGCCGTGCCGGTGCTGATCGGCGTGATCGCCACGTTCTCGACCAGTTTCAGCGCTGCCGCCACGTCGATCTTTTTGCCCCAGCCGCTCTGGGCGAAGTTTTCGAGCGCGATGGTGTAGGTTTCCCAGCCCCAGTCGTCCTGGGTGGGCAATTCCACGTTGGGGTGGTCGCCGCCGGAATCGAGTTTGCTGCTGGCCAGTTCGACGCGCACTTTCGAGCCGCCGGTGACCTTCAGTCTCAGGCGCAGGTGGGTGTACGGCGTGGTGTCGAGGACGGCCCCAACCTTGTACGGAACGACCGCCGCGACGCCCGCGAAGTCGTTGTTGAGCGGCAGATCGTAAGCAAATTGCAGGTGGCCGCCCTGAATCGGGGCGCGGCCATCCGGGCTGGGGGTGTACTTGGGCATCTCCGGTTTGCCGTAGGCGTAGTAGCTGGTGGGGGCGCCGGAGTTGCTCTGGGAGCCCTGCGCGAAGTCGGCGAACTCCAGGCGGGCGGCCTCTACCGGGTTGGACATCGGCGAGCGGGTCAACACCGGGTTGGGCGGGGTCGCTACGGCGTCGGCGGGTGGCGTGAAGCCCTGAGCCTTCAGTACGCCCGCTTCGAGTTTGCCGTTCCTGAAGGGGCCGAAGCTGCCTTCCGGGTTGTAGTCCCACATGGCGTAGGCCATGCCCAGCTTCTCGGCGCTGCTGCGCATGTCGGTGATCCAGCTCAGGCGGTCCTGCGGCGGCGCCACGGTCTTGAGCACGCCATACTCGCCCAGCAGCAGCCGGGCCTTGTTGACCCTGGCCCAGTCGGCGGCCTTCTGGAGCCGGGTCTGCATGGTCGCCTGGCCAAAGCCGCTCTTGCCGTAGGCTTCCAGCTCAGTCTGAATCTGGCTGCGCATCCGGGCGGTGGGCACCCGGTACAGGATCTCCGGCAGCGCGGCGGCAATGTTGGCCGGGGTCGGCGGATACGGCACGCCCCGCGAGTAGGCCAGCGTCCAGCCGGACCACGAGGCGCCCTGGTGGGTAAACGGCATCTCGTCGTAGTTGTGGAGGCTGTAGATCAGCTTGGGGTCGTCGATGGCCCTCACCTTCAGCAGCCCGCCGATACCGCCCCAGCAACTGCCGGTCAGGATCAGGGTCAGGTCTTTGCTGCCTGCCCTGGCCGCCGCGTGGAATTTGGCCTGCCAGGGATTCCAGTCGAAGGCGGGGTTGCAGGCGTCGCCGGTCGGGGCAATCGGCTCGTTCATCAGCTCCAGGGCGACATTACCTAGTCCGTAGGCGGGCAGTTTGCGGGCCAGCGTGGTCAGCAGCGCCGGGTATCGGGCGTCGCCGGTCAGTGCCAGGCGTTGGGTGTTGTAGGCCGGATGCAGGTCCACGATCACCTTGATGCCGACCCGCCCGGCCTCGCTCAGCGTGGTCTCCAGGTTTTTCCAGTCGGGGCTGGCCGCGTCGTAAAAGCGGGTGGGCTCGATGGGCAGCCGCACGAAATCCGCGCCCATCTTTTTGAGCACCGCCAGGTCGCCCAGCCGCGCCGGGTTGTAGTCGCCGTACTGAAACCAGCCGGTCAGGTTCACGCCGCGCTTGATGGCAAAGCCGCTCTGGACGGGGGCGGCGAGCTGGGCCTGTATGTCCTGGGTCTGGTCTGCCTGAACCTGCCCAGTCTGAATCTGCTCAGTCTGGGTCTGCCCAGTCTGAATCTGCTCAGTCTGGGCCGGGCCGCCGCTGCACCCGACCAGGGCGCCGAGCAGCAGCGCGGGCCAGAGGCTTTGAAAGGAGCGAGGTCTGGAGGTCGTGAGCCGCATCATGTCTCCCTTAAGTCCGGTGTGGACGAGGGCCAGGCAGCGGCGCCGCGCCAGTAAGACACGCACCGAAACGAAAAGACCGCCTGGTCAGCTAATGAATGTAGATTAGACCTCTATTGGCCCAGATTCTGTGTGGAGGTGACCAAGCTCCGTTCATGGTGTGACTCATGTCGGGGTGCTGGCGTAGCAACCGCGCCGCCTCAGCGTCCGGTCAGCTCCGGGTGTCAGAGTGGCGGGATGAAACGCCTGCTGCTGGTGCTCGCTGCCCTGTTCACCGCCCAGGCCGAAGCGGAAGGCGGGCCGTACAACGACTACAGCTATCCGCCTTCGGAGTGGCCCAGCCTCAGCCGCGTGGCCGTGCAGGTGCCGGGCTTCGCGGGCCTGACTTACGGCGAGGGCGGTGTCCAGATGATGCTGACCGACCTGTCCCAGTCAGCCAGGTTGCGCGGCGTGCTCGGCAAAGACGCCCGCTGGATGCACTACCCGCTCGCTCCCGGCGCACTGAGAGCTGGTCACAGCGTTGCCGAGCTGATCGCCGCTGCCGAGGCGGTGAAGTCGGCCCGGCCCCAGACGCAAATCCGGGTCAATCTGGTCCTCAACCGGGTCACGGTCAATACGTCGGTTGAGCAGACAGCGGTGCTGGCCCGGCAACTCAAGCTGGGGAAGCTGCTCGTCTCGGAAGCCGCACCGACGCCGCTCAGGGTTCAGGTCACGCCGACCCGCTTGAGCCTGCGCGAGGTCAAGGCCGCCAGCTTCGGCTACGTTCGCCTGAAGGTCGTCATCACCAATCCAATCGAGTTTCCGGTCCAGTTCAGCTACGGCTGCGGTGGTGCCCTGAATGTGGAAGCCCTGACGCTGGAGGGAGAAAAGTTGCCCTATGCCAAGATTGCCTGCACGGGAGAACTCCGTTTGAAGGTGCTCCAGCCGGGCAAATCCTACGACTTCCCCGGCTTCTCGAATACCGACCTCTCGACACTCAAACCCGGCAAGTATGTCTGGGCCTTCTTTCAATCCGGCCAACGCATCTCCTTCACTCTCACCCGCTGAGCGCCTCAGCCGCCGCGTCGGCCAGGGCGTCCAGGCTGGGCGAGGCCGCCACCCAGACCTGCGTAAAGCCCACTTCCCGCGCCGCGTCGGCGGTCTGCGGTCCCATCGCGGCCACCTTGAACTCAGTGCCCACCAGTGCCGCCAGATGCCGCGCCGCGCTCCCCGACGCCAGCGTGATGACCTCGGCGGCTTTTAACCTCTCCAGTTCGTTCAGCTCCGGCACGGCGGGGACGGTGCGGTACAGCTCGGCCCGGACGTAGCGCAGCCCCCGCGCCTCCAGCGCCGTCTGTAACTCGGCCTCGGCGACCTGGCTGGTCAGGTGGAGCACGGTCTGCCCGGCGCTCGCGGGTAAGCCTTCGCCCAGATGCCTCGCGCCCGGTGTGGGCGGCACGTAATCGGCCCGGAGTCCCCGCTCGGCCAGGCTGCGGGCGGTGCTCGGTCCCACGGCAGCCAGTTTGACGCCGCCGAGTGCACGGGCGTCCAGATTGAGCAGCTCCAGGTGGGCGAATAAGGCACTCACCGCCTGGTTGCTACTCAGCGCCACCCAGTCCACGCCGGAGAGGTCGCGTAGCCGGGCGTGCAGCGCGTCTGGCTCGCCCGTCTCCTCGAAGCGGATCAGCGGCACCTCCAGCACGTTCGCGCCGCGTGCGCGCAGCAAATCACTCAGGCCAGACGAGCCGCCTCTGGTCCGGGTCACGGCCACCTGACGGCCCAGCAGCGGGCTGCCGCGTTCGGCGGGGCTCCGAAACCAGTTCAGGCTCTCTCGCAGCCGGGCCACCTCGCCCACCACCGTCACGGCGGGCGCTTCCAGCCCGGCTTGCTTGACGGCCTCGGCGATGGTGCCCAGCGTGCCCGTCGCCACCCGTTGCTGAGGCGTGGTGCCCCACTGGATGGTGGCGGCGGGGGTGTCCGGCGAGCGGCCTGCCGTGACCAGCTCGGCGGCAATCGTACCTAAGTTTCGCACGCCCATCAACAGCACCAGCGTGTCGATGCCGCTCAGGCGCTCGTAGTGGGCGCCGCCCTCCTCGGTGTTACCGGTCAGCACCGCAAAGCTTCGGGCGTCCCCCCGGTGGGTGACCGGAATGCCCGCGTAGGCCGGGGCCGCAATCGCCGAGCTGATGCCGGGCACGATCTCGAAAGGAATGCCCGCGTCCACGCACGCCTGAGCTTCCTCGGAGCCGCGCCCGAACACGAACACGTCGCCGCCCTTGAGCCGCGCCACCCGCTGCCCGCCACTTTGCTGGGCCTGCGCCACGATCAGCGCATTGATCTGCTCCTGGCCGATGTACTCCGAAAAACCCTTTTTGCCCACGTAGATGGTGGTGGCCTGGGGCGCGTGGCGCAGCAATTCGGGGTTGGCGAGGTAGTCGAAGAGCACCACGTCGGCGCTTTCCAGGGCGGCCTTGCCGCGCAGGGTGAGTAGGCCGGGATCGCCGGGACCGGCACCGATGAGGGAGACGAAGGCACGCGTGGTTGTCATGAGCGCACCTTAGCGGCTGGAGGCGGGGACATGTCAGGGGGGAAGGCGTGTGGCCTGTGGTTTGTGGAAACAGACCGGGACGGGGCACTACTGGGTCCAGGCTGCATTAGAATTCCGGTATGAACTACAAGTTGATCGACTATCACGGCCAGGGGTTCATCGTCATGGGCGCCCACGATTACCAGCACTGGTGCGACAACCTCAGCCGCCGCTTCGACGATAGCGGGGACGCGGGGCACTTTCACCTGCACGTCCGGGTGGCCGGGGAGGACCGCAGTTTCAGTAGCGTCGAGGCGTACCTGGCCGAGTTCCAGGTGAGCGACATCGATCAGGCCGAGGCCCGCGTGCTGGCCAAGCTGTTCGCCGTGGACACCACCGCCCAGCACGCCTGGTACGGGCAGCACGACATGTTCCAGCCGTTCGCGGGGAAGTAGGAAGTGGGTTGTGGGAAGTAGGTTGTAGGAACGGCGAAGGCCCCGGTTTTAGATTCCGGGGCCTTTTCGGGTGCTAGATTTACAGCTTGACTTCGCCGTCTTCCTCGCCGTCCCAGTAGTGGATGCGGGTGGCGTCGATCTGAATCATGGTCAGGCCGGGGGTGTCCAGGCCCTGTTTGAACCAGCGGTTCAGGTCTTCGGTCCAGTGCTCCCGCATGGCGGCCTTGTCGGTAATCAGTCTGGCCTGACCCTCGACGGCGACGTAAAAGTAGTGCTGGCCCTGAAACGTCAGCGCCACCTTCGGGTCGGCCTGAATGTCGCTGACGACGCGGGCCTCGCCGTAGCTGAAATAGTACGAGGTGCCGTCGTATTCGACCTGGCCGTTGTTGCTCATGGGCCGGGCCGCGATGTTGCCGCCCTCGGTGTGGGTGGACAGGTTGGCGATGTCGATGTCGGCCATCTTCTTGGCGAGGTCAGTCAGGGTCATGGTGCTGGGCATGGTTCACAGTCTGGCCTCGTGCTGGCCGCGACTTCTCAGCGTCGCGTGAGTTTTACCCGGTTTGGCCCTAGCGAGGTGCTGACGGTTGCTTGAGCTGGCCTTCACCCAGGACAATCGGCAGCTTGGTTGCGTCATGCTTTACCGGAACCTGTCCAGACGGAGGCTGATGAACTTGCCGCCCGTCGATTTCTCTGGAATTTCGTATTTGGCGTTGCCTGAGTCCTGTGCGAAGGAGACCGAGCCCTGGGCCTGAAAAGTCCCCTCGAAGCTGATGAAGTTCAGGTCGAACTGCGAGCCGTAACTCACCTTGCCGCCGCTCACGCACTCGACGTTGAAGCGGTAGTGCTGAGCCCCGGAAATCATGACAGCCGGGATCATCACACTGTTGCTGCCGGTCAGTGTCTTGAGCAGTGCTCCAGTCTCGTACTCGCGCACGGCGAACTGCTGGCAATCGCTGGTGAACGAGGCGGGGACGCTCGATAAGATCAGCGGGGCTGAGGAGTTTCCTGCGCCGCTGGCCGCCCGGTTGGTGCAGGCGCTCAGCAGTCCCAGCAGCAGCAGGCCGCCGACCTTTGTAGAGAGTTTCATAAAATGTATTTTACTCACAAATGTAGCTTCAAATGGAAAGGGCGGACCCAGGGTTGCCGCTCACACCCCGATTCCCCCCCTCGGCGTCACGTCCACCCGCACCCTGGCCTTCCAGCTCCGGTTGAGGACGTTCAGCAGCGCGGCTAACCTAACTTCGTCGCGCGTTCGCAGCATCAGGTGATACGGATACAGCCCCTTGACCCGTGCCACCGGGCTGGCGGCTGGCCCCAGCACTTCCTGCGGCGTGGCCCCGGCGGCGAACAGCGCCTGCGCGACCTCATCGGCTCCGGCACTGGCGCGGCCCTGCTCGCGGGCGGTAATCAGCACCTGCGCCAGCATCGCGTGCGGCGGATACTTCAGCGCCCGGCGCAGCTCGTATTCGGCGCTCGGAAACGCCAAGGCGTCATGCCCGTCGATCACGCTTCTGAGGGCCGGATGCTCGGCCTGGAAGGTCTGCACCAGCAGCAGTGGGGCGCGTTCGGGGTGCCACGAGGTCAGTTGCCTCAGCAGCCGGTGGTAGCGCTCCGAGGCCCGGAAGTCCGATAAGTTCAGCCAGGTATCCGCCAGCGTGACGCCGATCAGCGCCAGGTTCGGCAGCGCGTCGCGGGCCAGCAGCGCCTGGGTGGCGACCACCACGCCCGCCTCACCGGCCATCAGCGGCGAGAGGTCGTCTTGCTGGTCCCTGTCGAAGCGGTAGACCGGCGTGCCCGGCAGCAGGGTGCGGACCTCGGCGGCGATCCATTCGGTGCCCGGCCCTCTGGCGCTCCACATCATCTCGCCGCAGACGTCGCAGCGCTCCGGAATGCCCTGCGCGTAGCCGCACTGGTGGCACATGAGCTGGCGGGTCTGCTGGTGCAGCCGCAGCGGAATATCGCAGTTGCGGCACTGCGGCGTGTGCTCGCAACTGGGGCAGCGAATGAGGGCCGAGTAGCCGCGCCGGGGGGCCAGCAGCACCGCCTGACGCCCGCGCTCGGCCACCTGCCGCAGCAGCCGGGCCAGGTCGTGTGAGATGGGGTAGCCCTGGTCGCCCTGCCGCAGTTGCACGGCGCTCAGCGGTCCCATCTCCGGCTGCCGGGGCGGGTTGGCGTAGTCCACGGTATGAATCCGGCTGCGCGGGGCGGCCAGCACCACACCGGGATACGGCACCGACTCCACCGCCGGGGCCGCGCCCACGTAGGCGATTGGCGTTTGCAGCGCCGTCGCCATTCGCGCCGCCAGGTCCGGCACGAACACCCCCGATCCCGACGGCCACTTGTAGCCGTCGCTGGCTTCTTCGAGCACCACCAGTAGGGCGATGTCGTCCAGCGGGGCACCCAGCGCCAGGCCAGAGCCGATCACCAGCCGGGCCGCGCCGGACTGGATCAGCGTCCAGGTGTGCTCACGGGCCTCCTCGGACAACTGACCGGAAAACAGCACGGCCTCGGTGCCGCCCTGGCTCGCTGCGCCGCTGAGCCCCTCCCAGGCGCGGCGCAGCGTGGCAGCGTCGGGGGCGATCACCAGCACGCCGCGTCCCAGCTCCAGGCGGCGGCGGATGCGGGCGGCGAGTCGGGCGTACCGCTCGCGGTCCCGGCCTCCGTGGAGTCGCCAGACGAGTTCTTCCGGCAGGTCGTCGGCCACGTTGCGCGGCGCTCTGGAGGGTGCGGCCAGCGCGGGCGGCGGCGCCGGAATCTCCACGCTGTCGGCCCAGCGGCGGGCGATCAGGCCCGCGACGGTGCTGGGCGACACCCCGGCAGCCAGTGCCCAGGCGGTCTGGGTGGCGAATTCCCCGGCGCCCCGGAGCACGCTCCAGGCGGGTGGCGGCGCTGAGCGGCCCTGCTGGACCTGTGCCCAGCCGCGTTGCAGCACGGCCATGACCACCGTGCTGCCCACTCCGGACTGCCGCGCCCAGGCGCTCAGGCTATCCACCGGGCCGTGCGCCTTCAGCCACTCCCAGGCGATCTGCTGCCTGATCGTCAGCGGCGCGGCGCCGACTTCGAGCGCCTGCCAGACGGCCTGCACGCGCTGCTCGGCGGGCACCTTCTCCCAGGGCCGGGCGCGGTAAACGGTGGTCATGCGCGGCGTCAGGGTGAAGGTTTCCTCCAGCAGCCCTTGTTCACGGATGGCGTCGAGCAGCGGCGGAGAATAGGCGGCGCCGTCGCTCCAGTCGGCAGTGGGCACGCCCTGGCCGAACATGCCCAGCTCGGCCCCGGCCACCGCCCGGACCTGGTGGCGGTAGCGCGGATTCAGGCCCACGCCGGTCAGGTCGCTCAGCAGCAGCCCTATCGGCACCCGCGAGAGGGCACTCAGGCTGGCCGCGCCCGCCAGGAAGCCGGGGTGAATCCAGGGGCCAGCGTCCAGCACGCCCGCCACTTCCCTTAATCGGTGGGCGCCGCCCGCGCTCGCCCCGGTCACGATGCCCACGCTGAGGCTGCCGCGCCAGGGCACCAGCACCCGGTAGCCGAGCGGCAGCGGGCCGTCGTAGCCGTGTGGGGCGGCAAAATCGTAGGTCGGAATCGGCAGCGGCAGCGCCACCGCCCAGACTGTAATGGGCCAGACCGTCGCGGTGGGGGAGGGCGGGGGGGCGAGTTGGGGGGAGGGCATCGTCGAGCTTCAGTATCCTGTGTTTACGGAAGTGGGTGTGTGGGGTCGGGGCTTGCGGGAGCGTAGCTCGGCGTCGGAGCGGCGAACTGTACCAGTGTGATCGCCTCTCTGGGCACGAGAAGACAGCGGGCCGCTCGTGAAGCTCAGCGGCCTAATTTCACCTGTTTAAATTAAATTTGCATTCCTTGTCTTTAGGTAACACATATTCACTAGGACCAGCGGTGGGTCCTATCATGCCTTTATTTCGCCGTCTCTCTAATGTATTGAATGTCAGATTGGCCAATTGTTTGCTAAAAACGGACCAGGTGAGTTTTTCGTTTGAACTTCCGAAGCGATTCAACTCGTGGCTATCAGAAAAGCAGATCAAATTGAACACTTCGGTTTTAATAAGGCTAATTGCTCTTTGACGAGTTAGACGCTTTGTTGTTGCTTCGATTTGGTAAATCTTTGCTAGCCGCTCTGCGTAGGTTTTCTGTATAGGCCAGGCATGATATTCCCTTGCAATCAATTCGTCCACGTCATCCCTGATGCCGTTTCGGTCGGCGTCGGCTCCAGCAAGCGTTTTATCTTGCGGTGTCCCAAACGTGTTCCGCATCGTTCCGACGATCAGCGCCCGGCCCCGAAAACTGCTACTCAGTAGACCAACAAAGGCGACAAGCAACAATGCGAGGGCAGCGGCAACGTACTTCACCCCTCCACTCTACCCATCCACTCTGACAAAACGCCCCCACCACGTCGGGCAGGGGGCGCTCTCCATCCACTCGGTTACAGCGAGATCAGGAACGGGTCTTCCAGCGTCTCGCAGAGGTAGCGCACGAAGCGGGCGGCGTTGGCTCCGTCAATTAAGCGGTGGTCGTAGCTCAGGCTCAGCGGCAACATATTGCGAGGCTCGAAGCTCTCGGTCTCCTTGTTCCACACCGGCTCGAAACCGCCGCGCGAGACACCCAGGATCGCCACTTCCGGCGCGTTGACAATCGGCGTGAAGGCGTAGCCGCCGATACCGCCCAGGTTGGAGATGGTAAACGTGGCGCCCTGCATTTCGTCGGGCTTGAGCTTGCGCTCGCGGGCACGTCCGGCCAGTTCGCTTAAGGTCAGCACCATCTCGGTGATGCTCATGCGGTCGGCGTCCTTGAGCACCGGCACCAGCAGCCCCGCCGGGGTGTCCACCGCCACGCCCAGGTTCACGTAATCCTTGTAGATGACCTGCTGCGCGGCAATGTCCAGACTGGCGCCGAAATCGGGGAACTTGCGCAGGGCGCCCGCCACGACCTTCATCAGAATGTGGGTCATGGTCAGCTTGCCGCCCGCCTTCTCGACGCGGGGGCCGAAAGCTTTGCGGGCTTCCTCCATGCGGGTGATGTCGGCCTTGTCGAACTGCGTGACCATCGGAATGGAGGTCGAGGCCGTCATGCTGCGAACGGTGGCCTTGCGAATGCCGGACATGTCCTCGCGCCGGACGGTGCCCCACTTCTCGAAATTGGGCAGGGGAGAGGGCGCTGAGCTGGCTGGTGCTGGGCTGGACGCTGCCGGGGCCGGTTGAGCCGCCTGCTGGACGGGGACGGCCTGAGCTTGAGCGGGCGCACTGCCTCCCTGTGTTTGACCAGTTTGGGCCGCCCGCTGCACGTCCTCGGCGCCGATGCGTCCGGCCAGTCCGCCGCCCTGAACGGTGTGAATGTCCACGCCGAGTTCACGCGCCAACCTGCGCACGCTGGGCGCTGCGTGGACGACCTGGCGTCCGTCGAAGGTCTGGGTGTTGGAGGTGCCGGGCGCACTCTGCGCCGCGCCGATGGCTCCGCCCGCCTGCGCACCGGGCGGAAGCTGGGGCTGCTCGGTGATATTCGTGCTGGACGCCTGCGGGGCCGGAGCCGCTGTGGATACAGGTGCCGCTGCGGGCGTGGGGGCTGCCGGAGCCGCGCTGCCACCGCCCAGGGTCAGCAACGTCCCGCCGATCTTCACGCTGTCGCCCACCTTGACGCTGACCGACTCCACCGTGCCCGCCGCGCTCGACGGCACCTCCACCACAGCTTTGTCGGTTTCGAGTTCGACGATGGCCTGACCTTCCGTGATGGTGTCGCCCGCCTTGACCAGCACGGTGACGACGGTCCCCTGCTCGATGTTGTCGCCCACGTCGGGCAGCACGACATTCACGCCCGCGCTGCTGCTGGTCGGCGCGGACGCTGCCGGAGTGCTGGCCGGTGCCGGTGTCGCTGTTGCTGGCGCCTGAGTCTGCTGCGCCTGGCTGGCGACCTGCGCTGCGGCGACCTGGGCCGCTTTGCCACTGTCGGCGGAGACGGCGCTCGAATCCGCCGCCGCCGCGCCATTCCCGCCGCCTGCCGAGGGCGAGGCTGCTGGAACACCCGCTGCCGGGGCCGCCGCGTCGCCGCCCAGGGTCAGGATCACGCCGCCGACCTTCACGCTGTCGCCGACCTTGACGTTCACCGCTTCCACGGTGCCGCCCGCCTCGGCAGGCACTTCCACCACGGCCTTGTCGGTTTCGATTTCAATGACCGCCTGCCCCGCCGTGATAATGTCGCCCGCTTTCACCAGCACGCTGACGACGGTGCCCTGCTCGATGTTGTCTCCCACTTCGGGGAGTTTGATTTCTGTAGCCATGTGGGGATTCTCCTTCGGAGTGGGGAGTGGGTTGTGGGGAGGGCATGAGCTGGCGCTCACTTACCCTCACCCCAGCCCTCGCCTTCGGCGCTGTACCAGTCACCCGTGGGGGGAGGGAGTGAGACCCTGACGTATTTCGCTTTTGACCCTCTACCTTGGGGAGAGGGCCTCGCGCAGCGAGGGGTGAGGGGTCCCCCTACCGCAATACCGGCGCCATCCGCTCCGGATCGATGCCGAAGTCGGTAATCGCCCCCTGCACCACCTCGCCCTTGATCTTGCCGTCGCGCAGCAGGGCGTACAGCGCCATCACGGTGACGTGCCTGGCGTCCACCTCGAAGAAGTCGCGCAATTCCTCGCGGGCTTCCGAGCGTCCGAAGCCGTCGGTGCCCAGCGTCCACAGCTTGCGGTCCAGATGGCCGCTGATGCCGTCCGCGCCGAGCTTGACGTAATCGCTGACCGAGACGAGCACGCCCGGCGCGTTCTCGCGGTTGAGCTGGCTGGCCAGGTAGCTCACCTGGGGAACTTCGGTGGGGTGGAGCATGTTGCGGCGCTGCACGGCCAGGGCCTCCTGATGCAGTTCCTTGTAACTGGTCACGCTCCAGATGTCGGCGGCGACCCCGTAGCCTTCGAGCAGTTTGACGGCTTCCTGCGCGGCGCCCATGCCGGGACCGCTGGCCAGAATCTGTGCCCGGAGCTTGGCCTTGCTCCCTGACTTCTGGAAGCGGTAGAGCCCCTTGATGATCGCGTCGTGCAGGCCCTCCACGTCGGGGGCGGGCGGCTGGACCTCGTTCTCGTTGTCGACCATCACGTAATAGAAGATGTCCTCGCCATCGACGTACATCCGCTTGATGCCGTCCTCGACGATGGCGGCCAGCTCGTAGGCGAAGGCGGGGTCGTAGTGCTTCATGTTGGGCACCACGTAGCCTTGCAGCAAACTGTTGCCGTCCTGGTGTTGGAGACCCTCACCGGCCAGGGTCGTGCGCCCCGCCGTCGCGCCGATCAGGAAGCCCTTGGCCCGCTGGTCGGCAGCCGCCCACACCAGGTCGCCGACGCGCTGGAGGCCGAACATCGAGTAAAACACATAGAACGGAATGGTCGGAATGCCGTGGTTGGCGTAGGCCGTGCCCGCCGCGATCCACGAGGCCATGGCGCCGTCCTCGGTGATGCCCTCTTCGAGCATCTGGCCGTCCTTGGATTCCTTGTAGGCCATCAGCGAGCCGCTGTCTACCGGGGTGTAGGTCTGGCCGCGCGGCGAATAGATGCCGATGCGCGGGACCAGCGCGTCCATGCCGAAGGTGCGGGCCTCGTCGGGCACGATGGGCACGATCAGTTTGCCCAGTTCCTTGTCGCGCAGCAATTTGCTGATGACCTGCACCAGCGCCATCGTCGTGCTGACCTGTCGGTCTCCGCTGCCCTTGGTGTACTCCTGGTAGAAGTCCTTTCCGGGCACGGCGGGCATCTCGAACTTGACCACGCGGGCCGGAACCTCCCCGCCCAGCGCGGCGCGGTGCTCCCTGACGTACCTGACTTCCGGTGAATCCGGGCCGGGATTGTAGTACTCGATGTGCTCGACCTGCTCGTCGCTCAGCGGCAGTTTCAGCGTGTCGCGCAGGGTTTTGAGCGCCCCGAAATCCAGCTTCTTGACCTGGTGGGCGACGTTACGGCCCATGGCGCTCTCGCCCAGTGCGTAGCCTTTGATGGTCCGGGCGATGATGACGGTGGGGCTACCGGTGTGCTTCACCGCGCTGGCGTAGGCGGCGTAGACCTTGTTGACGTCGTGGCCGCCCCGGTTGAGCAGTTCCAGATCGTCGTCGGACCAGCCCTCGATCAGTTTTCGTAATTCGGGCGTGTTGAAGAACTTCTCGCGCAGCTCCTTGCCACCGAAGGCCGCGTAGCGCTGCGATTCGCCGTCCACCAGCAGCTCGAAGCGCTTGACGATCTCTCCGTTGTAGTCCTTGCTCAGCAGCTCGTCCCATTTGCCGTCCCAGACCACCTTGATGACGTTCCACCCGGCGCCCCGGAACAGCGCCTCGAACTCCTGAATCACCTTGGAGTTGGCCCGCACCGGCCCGTCGAGGCGCTGCAAATTGGCGTTGAGCACGAAGACGATGTTGTCCAGGTTCTCGTAGGACGCAAACCGTAGCGCCCCGATGCTCTGCGGCTCGTCCATCTCGCCGTCGCCCAGGAAGGCCCAGACCTTGGCGGTGCTGGGCGCCTTGAGGCCCCGGTTTTCCAGGTACTTGATGAATCTGGCCTGATAAATCGCCTGAATCGGCCCCAGACCCATGCTGACCGTCGGGAATTCCCAGTAGTCGGGCATCAGCCAGGGGTGCGGGTAGCTCGACAGGCCGGGGCCGTCCTTGCTCAGCTCGCGCCGGAAGCGATTTAAACGGCCCTCCCCGTTTTTTCCTTCACCGAAGCGGCCTTCCAGAAAGCTGCGGCTGTAGACGCCCGGCGAGATGTGGCCCTGAAAGAAGATCAGGTCGCGGTCACCGCCCGCGCCGTGGCCCCGGAAGAAGTGGTTAAAGCCGACTTCCAGCAGCTCGGCGGTGCTGGCGTAGCTGGCCAGGTGCCCGCCGATGCCGTCCGACGCCTTGTTGGCCCGCACGACCATCGCCACGGCGTTCCAGCGGATGATGTTGCGAATCTTCAGCTCCAGCGCGATGTCGCCGGGATAAACGGGCTGCTCGGTGGTGGGAATGCTATTGAGGTACGGCGTGTTCTGCTTGAACTGAATCGGGGCGCCGTGAAAGTAGGCGTAGTAATCGAGGTCTTCGAGCAGTTGCGCGGCGCGGTTGTCGCCCGCGTCGGCCATCACGAAGGCCAGCGAATCGAGCCACTCCTGCTTTTCGATGTCGTTGAGCTTGTCGCGCTGGTCACTGGGCAAGGCCGTGCGGGGATGAGGCTGGGTCATGGGGGAGTCCTCCAACAGTGTGAGCGGGGAAAGGTGTGACTTGCGGCTTCGGCTCAGTTTAGGGCGTGGCTGTGTGACACAACAGCGTCACCGTCTGTTTATTCACCACCCAGGCTGGTCAATGCTGGATGATAGGCTGGTTGGACGGAGCGGGAAGGGCATGAGCTGGCGCTCGCTTCCCCTCTGCAAGCAGGTCTGCGACTCACCCCGCTGCTGCGCAGCGCCCCTCTGCAAGCAGGTCTGCGACTCACCCCGCTGCTGCGCAGCGCCCCTCTGCAAGCAGGTCTGCGACTCACCCCGCTGCTGCGCAGCGCCCCTCTGCAAGCAGGTCTTCGACTCTCCCAAGGGGCGAGGGGTCATACTCGGTGGCCCATCAACTTTTACTCCCGCGCACCGCGTCCTTT
>NZ_JANYGJ010000082.1 GCF_025362455.1 Deinococcus sp.
CCTGAAGGATGAAGTGACGAGCTGGATTGACCAGAGAAACACCGCTGGAACGACGGTGAACTGGCACTTCACCGTAGAACACTGTCGCGAAAAGATGAGTCGTCACTACAAGGGTATCAAAATATAGAAATCAATGTACTAGTGCAGTACTCCGAATTACGCCACGGGGAAAACAGCCTCCCCGCGCCTCCATTCTGCGTCCTACTCAGTCAAAACTACTCGCTCCGCTCGGTCATAAAAAGGGTCTTTTTATGACATCTGCTCTAAGTGTGTCCTGGCGGGAGTGGAGGGATGAAGCGCTGTTTGCGGAAGCCCGAAACGTTAGCAAGGACACACTTTCTTCCTCACTCGCTCCGCTCGGTAAACCTAAAGCTTTACAAGGAGATACTTAGCACCCGCTGGGCGCACGAAAACTGGATGTGAAAACCGGATCGGGCCGGGCCGCTCAACCCTGAGACGATCTTCACCAAAGCTGACCAAGCTGATCCGTGTGGCGTGATCTACACTTTTTCGTTTACGTTAACTTCATACTACGGGCGTAGATGAACCCAATCACTCTGGTCCTTATTCTCTGGGTCTGTATCAACGTCGCGCTGCTAGGGCTGGCCGGTCTGGCCGCTCTGCTGCGGCGTCACGACCCCATCACCCTGCCTTCCTGAGAACCGGAGTTGGTCCAAACAAGGGCTGAAGTTGGTCCAAACACTGAAGTTGGTCCAAACACAGCCGCGCCCCGTCGATTGGGCGCGGCTGTGTTTAATTTTCCTGTTTAATTTTTCCTGTTCGAGTTTCCTGTTCGGGCCAGTCACTGCTTCCCCACCACCGCTGCTCAGTTGTCGTAGCTGACGGTCAGCAGCTTGAAGGTGCTGGTGCCTTTGGGAAGCTGCACCGTCACGGTGTCGCCCTCGCGGTGCCCGGCCAGGGCCTGCCCGATGGGCGACTGATCGCTGATGCGGCCATTGAGCACGTCGACTTCGTAGGTGCCGACGATCTCGAAGTCGCGCTCGATGCCCCTGGCGTCCTGCACGCGGATTTTGGCGCCGAGGCCGACGCCGTTCTGGGCGCTTTCCTCGACGATGACGGCCCGCTCAAGCTGGTCTTCGAGTTCCATGATGCGCGACTCGTTTTCCGACTGCTGCATGCGGGCCTCGTCGTAGGCGGCGCTTTCGCGCAGGTCGCCGTCGGCCAGGGCGGTGCCCATGTATTCGCTGATCTGCTCGCGCTTGGCGGTTTTGAGGAAATTGAGGGTGTCGGCGAGCTTCTCAACGCCCCGACGGGTCATGGAAATCTTGGGTCTGGTCATGCGTTTCCCCAGTATAGAGCGCCGCTGCGCGGTGAGCGCCCGGAGGCCACCTCGCTGGAGCGTGGCCCGGCACTCACCAGGCCGGTACTCAGTGAGGCAGCAGGGCGGTGAGGTCCGTCGGCTCGCTGACCTGGACCGCCTCGCGGCGCACCAGGAACCGGACGGCGGTGCGCTCCTCGTCCTCCATTTCCAGTTTGACGAAGGCGGGCTGGGCGCTGAGGTCCAGGCCGTCGGCCACCAGGTAGCCGCGTGCAATCGCCAGCGCCTTGACCGTCTGGTTGACCGCCGCCGGGCCGATGGCCTGCACCTCCAGCAGCCCCTCGCTGCGAAGGAGCGCAGCGATAGCGCCAGCAACGGCGTTGGGCCGTGATTTCCCCGAAACGCGCAGCGTCTCTCCCATAGTCGCACCCCGTCAGTAGGCGCTCAATCTACGCTCAGCCGGGAGCTGGGTCAAACTATGGCCGGGTCGAATCGGGGCCGGGTCAAATCGGGGCCGGGTCAATCTGGGCAGCGGGTGGTCCGGGGCTCAGGCGCCCACACCTTCCTGCACACCGTCGAGCAGCAGGCCCAGCCGCGCCCTGGTGAAAGGCCGCTTGCCTTCGAGCAGGCCACTCGACCCGGCGTGCAGGTGCCAGTGTTTGCTGCCGCCGAGCAGCCGCAGCGAAATGCCTTTGAGGTCCACATGGCGCGGGCTGACCGAGGCCAGCAGCAGGGCGCCGTCACCGATGTGAGCCGCGCGGCCCAGGCTGACGCTCATGGTCGTGGTGGGCAGGTCGTAGGGGCGCTCCATGCGGTAGATGTAATCGGGAAAGTCGGCCACTTTGGTCAGATGCAGGTTGCGGGCCGCCGCTTCTTCCTCAAGCCAGCCGAGCAGGGTGAGCCACGAGGTGTAGAGCGCCGCGTCCGAGTTCGGGTGGGTTGACATTGCCTTCAGTGTAGCGCCGGGCGGGTGAGGAGCGCCGGGTAAGTAGGGCCGCAAAAAACCGCCCACAGTGGGGCGGTGTAAGGGCTGATAGACGGGTTAGAGCTGTTCGGCGGTGGTGCTGGTGACAGTGCAGCTCGTGTAGACCTTTACGCGGGGAGCCACGATCAGGCTAGTGGTTTCGGCGCTGCCGGTAGGGGTATTGATGGCCAACCGGGTGTAGAAGCTACCCACGTCGCCGCTGGTGGTTACGTTCTTGATGACCACGTTGGGATTGGGGTTGACCGTGATCTTGAGGGGCTGAAGGCTGTTGGGGAGCAGGTTGACCGAGGAATCAGCCGTGAACACCGTCTTGAAGTTGCCGCCACCGAGGTCGGTCAGGCTGGTGCCGGGTACGTTGACGTTGTAGTTGGCATCTTTATCGCTGGTGGTCGAGCCGCGCAGGCCGATGTCCAGGCTGTTGACCGTACCGCTGGCGCTGTATTTGACACTGACCGAAGTGATCTTGGTCGTGCCGCCGCCCTGCAACGTGGTGTTGTCACAGGCGACGAAGTTACCCGTTTGGTCCTTATATTCAGTCTGAAGTGAATTGAACACGACGCTACCACTCGACGTGCTGGCGCTTCCGCAGGCGGCGAGCAGGAGGGGCAGCGCGAGGGCGGCAGCGAACAGTTTGGCGTTGAGTTGCATGGTGGTTCTCCTTGGGGTTCGCGCTTACTTGCAGTCGGCGATGAGAATAACAGTCGGGCTCTCAACGACGTTAGACTTATTGCCGTAACTGTCCACGCCTTGTACCCGCACATAGCTCTTACCTTTGACGACAAAAACCGGGTTCACTATGATTGCCTGACGCTTAAGACCGTCATGAATCTTGAGTGGCGCCAGACCCGCACCAATCGTTCCTGTCAGACTGTCTGAGCCAGAGAAGTCAGTCAACGTATAGGTGTAGCTATAGGTATCTGAGTTGCCACCGTTGTTGTATCCCACGAGCTGGAAGGCGACCTTTTTGATGCCGCCAGTCCACCTGTACCCAACCGTGATGTCTGTATCAATGTTGTCGCAAATCACGTAAGTGCCCGCAGCGTAGCTGGCCCCCGTCTGATCGGTCTGTGCCGATCTCAGAGAGTACACGCTAGAAAACTCGCTGACGTTCGACAGTTGCAGATTGTCCGTAGTACCGCCCGGCGTCACCGTCACGTTGCACGAGGCGAGGAGTCCCGTCAAACCGACCATCCCCACCAGACCCAGCATCTTGTTGTTCATGCCTCTCACTTTGCCTCACCAAACTGATGCGGACGTGACATTGCCTTAAGCGAAGGTGAAAGCCCCGTTCATGTGGCCTTGGTCCAGCGGGCCGGGGCACAGAAGACGTTGCAGAAGACGGCGCAGAAGACGGCGCAGAAGGCTGCCCGGCTTACCGTGCTCGCCGCCGGGCGTGGGGTTGAATACGGCATGCTCGGAAACTTTTTCAAAAAACCCAAGGATGACATGGATGGCCGTATTCCGCCGGGCCAGTCGCTGACCACCCGTTTTCCGGTGCTGACCTACGGCCCGGCGCCGCGCTACAAGCTCGAAGACGTGACCATCGAGGTGTCCGGCCTGGCCACCCCGCGCACCTTCTCGTGGACCGAGCTGAGCGCCCTGCCGCAGACGACGCTGACCTACGACATCCACTGCGTCACCCACTGGAGCAAGCTCGACACGATCTGGACCGGCATCGCCGTGCCCGATCTGATGACGCTGATCGAGCCGAAACCCGAAGCGACCCATGTGATGATTCACTCGGTGGGCGGCTACACCACCAACCTGGCCCTGAGCGATTTCGTACTTCCGGCGAATCTGCTGGCCAGCCGTTTCGGCGACAAGCCGCTGGAGACCGAACACGGTGGCCCGCTGCGACTGGTGGTGCCGCACCTGTTTTTCTGGAAGAGCGCCAAGTGGATCAGCGGCCTGGAATTCATCAGCGCCGACGCGCCCGGCTTCTGGGAGCGCAACGGCTACCACATGCGCGGCGATCCCTTCAAGGAAGAGCGCTATAGCGACGACTGAGTTGATAACGACTGAAGCCCCAGATCTGCCGGGCACCACCGGCCACCTCGTTCCGGATTCGCTCTCTCCGGGGCTGCGGCTGGTGTTCGTTGGCAGCGCGCCGAGCACCATCAGCGCCAGGGCGGGGGCCTACTACGCCAACCCACAGAACAAGTTCTGGCGCACGCTGCACCAGGCCGGATTCACGCCGCGCCAGTACGCGCCCCAGGAATTCCCGCTGCTGTTGGCATTGGGCATCGGCCTGACCGACGTGGCCAAGCGCCATGCCGGAGCCGACGCGGCCCTGCCCGCTGACGCCTGGGCGCCGGATGAACTCCGGACGCGGCTCTCGCATTACCGCCCGCAGCGGGTAGCATTCACCAGCAAACGCGCCGCCAGCGAGGTGCTGGGCGTGGCGACAGGCCAATTGCCGTATGGACAGCAACCAGCACGGCTCGAAGGCGCCGAGGTCTGGATATTGCCGAGCACCAGTCCGCTGGGCCACAA
Organism: Deinococcus sp.; assembly: GCF_025362455.1. GTDB lineage: Bacteria > Deinococcota > Deinococci > Deinococcales > Deinococcaceae > Deinococcus. Next base: position 4,758 of record NZ_JANYGJ010000082.1, read on the forward strand.
CCATTTTCAGATTGGGCCGTGGGAGGAGCTGGCGCGGCGTCTGTGACTGGCTTGTGGCGCGTGGCTCGTGGCTTGTGGGAAAGGGAAGAGAAGGGGGCAGGGATGTTGCTCTGACACGGGATCTACTCGATTCTCGAACAGCCTAAAATGTTGACCCCTCTCCTGCGGAGCTGTACCAGTCGCCCCCTGCGGGTGAGTCGTAGACCTGCTTGCAGAGGGGGCCTCCTAGCAGCGTCCCCGCCCCACACGTAATTCTGCTTACTCTCGGATCAGTCGTCCAGCGCTTCGAACTCGCCCAGACCGGCGAACAGGCCGCGCATGGGGAAGCTGGGGAGGCCGGTTCTGGTGCCGCCTATCGAGAAGCCCTCGCTGCCGAGCATCCGGCGCTCCATCGCCTCGCGTTCTTCGGGTGACATCTTACCCATCAGCGAGTTGGGGCCCGTCTGCGAGCCGTGGGCGATCAGCGCGGCCTTTTTGCGTTCGGCCTGGGCGCTGACGTCCAGACGCACCGCCACCGTGTCGTCGCTGACGCCGTACAGGTGCGGGTCGAGGTCCTGGCCCAGCCGGGCGATGCCCTCGGCGGCCTCCACGCTCAGGGCGGTGAAATACAGCCGTCTGGGGCCGCCGCCCTCCACCTCCCCGCTGCTAAAAAAGGCGGCGGCGGTGGCCCGGTGAATCTGGAGGTGGTCGATGTGGCCGTAGCCGCCGTGCGGGTCGAAGGTGATGATGATGTCGGGCCTGACCTGGGCGATCAGCTCGCGCAGCTTGAGTTCGATCTCGAACGGATCGACGTTGAGCAGCGCCAACGGGTCGTCGAAGCGGGTGCGTTCCTGCCTGCCTGAATCGTGGTAATCCAGAAACACCGGGTCCGGAATGCCCAGGGCGGCGGTGGCGCGGCGCAGTTCGTCCTCGCGGTGTTTGCCGAGGTCGGCAATGGTCATGCTGGGGTCGCTGATCTTGCCCGCCTCGCCGCGTGTGGCGCAGGCCAGCACCACCTTGACGCCGCGCTGGGCGTAGTGGGCCAGCGTGCCGCCGACACTGAAGGCTTCGTCGTCGGGGTGGGCGAACACGGCGAGGATGACCGGCTGTCTAGAAAACGTCATACCAGAGAGTCTAGAGCAGGTCTCGCGGCGCCGTCTGTTGGCGGTGTTCAGGATGGAGCAGGCCCCGGACGACGCGCCATGTCCGGGGCCTGCTCGATATGTCCTGCCCGGCGTTCAGCCAAACAACCTGGCGTACTCGCCGTACCCCTGCGCTTCCAGCTCGGTGGCGGGCACGAATTTCAGCGCCGCCGAGTTGATGCAGTAGCGCAGTCCGCCCTGTGCCTTGGGGCCGTCGTTGAAAACATGCCCCAGATGCGAGTCGGCCACGCCGGAGCGAACTTCCGTGCGGGTCATAAAGTGGCGCCGGTCCACGTTTTCGACGATCATGGCGTCGGCGATGGGGCGGGTGAAGCTCGGCCAGCCGCAGCCCGCGTCGTACTTGTCGAGTGAGGAAAACAGCGGCTCGCCCGACACGATGTCTGTGTAAATGCCCGGCGCCGCCGTGTCCCAGTATTCGCCGCTGTAGGGCCGCTCGGTGCCCTCGTGCTGGGTCACCTGGTACTGCTCGGCGCTCAGGCGGGCGCGAAGTTCCTCGTCGCTGGGCTTGGTGAAGGGTAATTTGGGTGCAGAAGTCATGACCCAGGGTAGCGCCGCGTCGCCAGCAGCAAGGTAAGAAAAGCCAGCCTCAATGTTCCTGTTCGGCCCCTGTTTCCTGTGCGGCTTGCAGAATCAGGCCGCGCTGGTAGAAGTCCCAGCACGCTTCGGGCCAGGTCATGTAGATAATGCGGCGGTTGGCCAGGTCGGCGGCGAACAGGGCCGCGCCGAGGTGCTGGAAGAAGCGGCTGCCCTGCTCCTGCATGGCCTGGGCGGTCCAGTAGACGGGGGCAGCGTTCAGCGTCTGAAGCTGGATGGTCTGGAGCTGGTCGGTCGTGGGCGTTTCGTTCACGCTGGCTATTGTGCGCCGGGCAGACCGGTGGGCGTACCAGGGGCCGAGGCATTGGCTGGACATTCATTCTTTGGGTGCCTGCCCTGTTGATGCGTCATAACCATCCCCTTCGTCCCGGCTCGGTGGCGTCACCCCGCGCTAGAGTCGGCACGGATGCCTCGCCGCCGGACCCGACTCGCCCTGACCCGCAGCCTGCGCGGTCTGATGGCGCTGCTGTGGCTGGCCGCCTCGCTGGCCTACCTGACCCGCGACCAGACGGTGCTGACGGGGACGATGGTGATGGGGCCAGGCAGCGCCCTGACGAACCTGATGTCCGGTTCGGTGCCGCTGGGGTCTGCCGCCGACGCCCACGTCACGGATCAGATGGAGATGCCCGCCGGGCCGCCCGGCGCCGACCAGGGCGCATCACGGCAGGCAAAATCTGCGCCAACTCAGGGCCGTGACCTTCGGCAGACGCACCGCGCCAACGCGCCCCCGGCACCGTCTGCACCCAGCCATCACGCCGGACACTGCCCGTTTTGCTTCACGGCGGCCTTCGCACTGGAAGCCGTGGCGGTGGCATCGCCGCCTGTGCAGTCAGAATCAGTGCCCACTGTCACCGTCTGGCCCGCCTCTGCGCCTCGTCTGAGCGTTGCCGACTTCGACGCTCGCGCTCCACCCTTTCCGGCCTGAACGCCACGCGACTCACCCCCCCGTTCAAGCCCGAAAGGATACCCATGCCTACCTAATTTCGCACCGCCTTGTTGCTTGCTGCCCTGAGCGCCGCGCCTGCCCTGGCCCACGCCGTCGTTCGCACCGAGGCGGGTCTGAGCGAAAGCAAAATCGGCCAGAGCGAAACCTACCGTGTCAGCGTGCCCGTCGAGAAGGACATGGCCACCACCGAGGTCCGGCTGGTCGTGCCTGCGGGGCTGACCATCACCCGCTTTCAGACCTCGCCCGGCTTTGCTCGCAGCGTCACCAAGGACGCGGCGGGGCTGATGACCGAAGTGATCTGGCGCGGCAGCATCAGGCCGATGGAATACGCCCGCTTCTATTTTCAGGCCCGCAACCCTGAGCAGCCTGCCGAACTGAGCTGGAAGATCTATCAGAAGTACCAGGGCGGCAGCGTGGTCGCCTGGGACGACACCGACCCGGCGGGGGCTCCGGCCAGCAAGGTCAGCGTCAAGTAGGGCTAAACCCGGTCCTGACGCGCCCTGCTCGCCCGGCGCGTCGGGGACTTTCCACCTTCACGGAGGAACACCATGCTTAGATTTAACTTGCTACTCGCTGGCGCAGTCCTGACGTTCACCGTCCTGACCGGCACTGCCGCCGCCCACACCGAAGTGACTCACATGGTTCCGGCAGCCAGCAGCAGTGTCGCGGCGCCGAAAACGGTGACGCTCGACCTGAGCGAGCCGGTCAACCTGCGCTTCTCGACCTTCAAGGTCTACGCCCTGCCCGCCGGGAGCGACGCCGCCGCGCTGAGCAAGGCCAAGCTGAATCTGAAATACGACAGCGCCGAGCGCGCCGATCTGTTTCCCGGCGCCTCTGGCTTGGCCGCCCGTGTGCAGATCCCCCTCAGAGCCGGGCTCAAACCCGGCGCCTACGTGGTCATGTGGCACCTGCTTTCGGACGACGGCCACCCGGTCAGCGGCCAGTCGGTCTTCCGCATCAAATGAGCGTGAGCGCCCTCGTCGCCGCTCAGACGCTGACGGCGCTGGGGCTCTCGCTGCTGCTGGGCAGCGCGGCCCTGGATGCGCTGCGAATCGCCCGCCTGCCGCTGTGGTGGTCGGGCCTGGGCGCGGCGCTGCTGCTGACAGGCGCCGGTCTGGAAGTCGGCAGCACCCTGAATGAGCTGGGTCTGGGACTGCCCGATCTGCTCGACTTTTTGCAGTCCACGCCGCAGGGTCGCCTGGCGCTGCTGCGCGGCTTGCTAGCAGTGCTGCTGCTGGCGGCTGAGGTGCAGAGCTGGTCCTGGCTGGCCTGGCCCTGCTGGGCGCTACTGCTGTGGGCGGTGGGGCGTGCCGGTCACGCGGGCGAGCTGGGCGGCGTCTGGGTGCCCGTCGCGGCGCTGCACGCGGGTGCGGCGGCCATCTGGGTCGGCGGGGTGCTGGGCCTGGTGCTGCGCCCGCCCGACCTGGCCGCCACCCGGAGATTCACCAGGCTGGCGCTGAGCTGCCTGGGCGCGTTGCTGCTCAGCGGCGTGGCGGCCTCGCTCTCACACCTGCCCGCCGCGCTGGTGTGGGCTGCGCTACGCGGCAGCACCTGGGGCCTGACACTGCTGCTCAAGCTGGGGCTGCTGGGCCTGGCGCTGCTGGCGGCGTTGCTGGTGCGGCGGGCCTTGACGGACCGCGCCACTGGCGTGCAGGCCAGGCGCACCCACCTGATCGCCGAGGCGGCGCTGCTGCTGGGCGTGCTGGGCGCCTCCGGGGCGCTGGCGACCACGCCGCCGCCGGTCACCGCCCAGTTTCAGCGCCAGGTGGTGCCGGTGGCGGTGACGCTGGCCGCTCAGCCGATCAGCGGTCAGCTCGTGCTCAGCGGCCCCGGCGACGTGGAGCTGCGGGTAAGCCCGGCATTGAGTGGTCTAGGTGCCCGGCTGCTGATGCAGGGCCACCCGATGCCCGCTCAGACGCTCGATATGCAACCAGACGGACGTGGGCTGCGTGCCCGAACCCGTGTCTGGATGACCGGCCAGTTTCAGCTCGAACTCTCGCAGGGCGGTGAGGTGGCGACGGTGGTGTTTGCGAATTGAGCGAGTATCGTCCAGATCAAACCAGGCGCCTTCAGGAGACCAGCTCTCTGAAAGCGCCTGCGGTCTGTGGTCTCAGGCCTGGCGCTGCATCCGGGCGATGAAGAAGCCGTCCACGCCGCCGTCCATCACGGTCAGCACGCCCTGGCCGCTTTGGATGGTCGGCACCAGCAAGTCGGGCAGGGGAGCCGGGCTGAACTCCGGATGGGCCGCCAGAAAGCGCTCTATCTGCTGCGGACCCTCGGCGGGGCTGATGCTGCACACGCTGTAGACGAACGTGCCGCCGGGGAGCACCAGCGCCGCGCAACCGTCCAGCAGCTCGGCCTGGAGCGCCGCCGCCTCGCGCACGGCCTGCTCGTTCAGGCGCAGGGCGATTTCAGGGTGGCCGCGCAGGGTGCCGCTGCCGCTGCACGGGGCGTCGAGCAGCACTTTGCTGGCGGCCAGGGCTGGATCTTGCGGCTGGGTCAGGTCCAGGGTCAGAAACTCGGCCTTGAGGTGCAGCCTGCCCATGTTCTGCCGCGCCGGGCGCACCTTTTTCTCGGCAGAGTCGATGCTGGTGACGCTTGCGCCCCTCGACGCCAGCATGGCCGCCTTGATGCCCGCGCCGCCCGCCAGATCGAGGACGCGCTCACCGTCCACCTCGCCCAGCGCCAGCACGCAGGCGAAGCTGGCCGGGTTGATCGGCTGCGCCCAGCCGCTCATGAAGGCCGTGGTGACGCCCAGTGGCCGCGACAGCGAGACGCGGTAGACGTCGCCGTAGCCGTCCTCGACCTCGCAGCCCTCGCCGCGCAGGGCGCCCACACCTCCTTGGGTCAGGCGCAGCCAGGTCGGCTGGGGTTCGAGCAGGCTGGCAATCGCCGCGTTCGCCCTCTCTCCGTAGGCGTGGTGGACCTCGGTGGCCAGCCAGCTCGGCAGCGCCGAGACCGGGGGCAGGTCTTCCAGGCGCCGCAGCACGGCGTTGACCAGTCCGGGTGGGCCGAAGCCGCCGCGTGCCAGGTCCACATATTCGTTGACGACGGCGTGCGGCGGCGTGCCCAGCACCAGTTTCTCGTAGGCACCGGCCAGCAGCACGGCGCGGGCACTGTCGCGGGTCGCGCCTTGCAGCAGCGGCTTCAGCGCCGCGTCCAGCGTGCGGTAGTGGCGCAGCGTGCCGTACACGAGCTGGGTCGCCAGCCCGGCGTCACGGGTCGATAGGCGGGCACGTTTGAGTTCGCGGTCGAGTTCCGGCGAGGCGTAGGCGCCGCCGAGCACGCGGGTCAGCACGCGGGCGGCCACCTCGCGGGCAGGATTGGGAGACGGAGTGGTCATCATTGCAGCATAGCGGCTCGTGGGGAGTGGAATGGGGTAGGCGGGAAGCGGTGCGCGGGATGCGGGAGGCGGGGACGGAGGGAGGGCATGCGCTGCGCTCACTTTCCCTCACCCTGCTGCTGCGCAGCGCCCCTCTGCAAGCACTCGTCGTGAACGGACTGTCGTCATGAGCGGACACCCATGAGGGTGCCATTCCTCCCCATGAGGACGCCACTCCTCAGGTCTGCGACTCTCCCAGAGGTAGAGGGGTTAACAACAGGCGCCCAGTGAGCGTTTTTGACTGGAGTAAACCACTACCTTCCAGCGAAGTCAGTTATGACCAGATGTGGAGCACGGGCGCCCTACGTGAGCTACACGATGGGGAGAACGCGGCGAAGAATTGAGCGTGTGGGACGAATCAGATGTACCATGCCGAGCGCAGCGACAAACCCCCTCGCCCCACCGGGGCGGGGGCTGGGGGGTGGGGGTGCATTCGCATTCGCAAAAAGCTGAAGCCCCAACAACGCAACCCAACCGCCCATCCCCCGTCCAGAACACGGCACAGCCGCAGCCTCTACAATGCCGGGCATGGTGTTTTTGTCGATTCTTCTCCTCGCGCTGGCCTTCCTGGTCGGCACTTTGCCGCTGGGCCACTGGCTCCTGTCTCGCCGGGGCCAGGACAGCCGCCTGAGCAGTGCCTACAACCTGGGTGTCGAGAACATGGTGCGCCGGGTGGGTCTGGGCGCGGCAGTCGGCAGCGCCGCCCTGGACGCCGCCAAGGGCTTTGTGGCGGTGCTGACGGCCTCGGCCCTGGGCAGCCCTGAGCTGTGCGTGCTCTCAGGGCTCTCGGCGTATCTGGGCCACCTCAATCCGCCCAGGGTGCTCTACGGGCCGCTGCCGCCGCGTGGCCGGGGCAACCTGGTGCTGCTGGGCGTGTTCGCGGCGCTGAACGTGGCCGGGGGGCTGAGTCTGTGGCTCACCCTGACGCCGATTGTCGTCTACGCCGCCGTGCTGGGCCTGAGCGGCTACGTGTCGCTCGCCACGCTGGCCGGACTGCTGGCGTTTGCGCTGCTGGCGGCCTTCTCGCCGCTGGCACTGGTGGCCAAACTCGGCGCTCTGGGGCTGCTGGGCGCGGCTGCCTGGCGCTTCAAGGAAAACCTGGGCAGGGTACTCGACCGCACCGAGCCCCGGCTGGGCGACGACGTGCCGATGGAGGGCAAACGCCCGGACGAGGTGCTGGCGGCCTTCATGATCCATCCGCTGACCATCGAGGACTTCTGGCAGACCAGACGCTTTGCCTGGATGCGCCCGCTGGTCGAGCGGGGCCTGCTGAGCGAGGCCGCCGTGCGCAGCGTCGCCGCCAGCTTGCGCCCGATGAAGATCGGTGAGCTGCACGGCATTCGCACGGTAGGCGGTCAGAGCATCCGGGCGTATCTGCTCAGCAGTCCGCTGCTGCCCGAAGTCTTTCGCGACGACCCGGCGCTGGCGACCCGCCGGGCCATCGAGGGCGCCAAACTGGCCCGCGAACTGGGCGCCTCGGTCTTCGGGCTGGGCGCCTTCTGGAGCGTGGTGGGCAACAAGGGCCTGGACGTGCAGGAGGCCGTGCCGCAGATCACCGTCACCAACGGCGGGGCGTACACGTCGGGCACCATCAAGGCGGCGATTCCCGGCATCCTGAGCCACTTCGCCGCCGGGGGCCGCGAGCTGTCACAGGCGACGGCGGCGGTGGTCGGGGCCAACGGCGTGGTGGCCTTCGGCATCGCCCGCACGGTGGCGCCGCAGGTTCGCAGACTCATCATGATCGGGCGCGACCTGGAGCGGCTGGAACGCAGCGCCGTCAGCCTGCGCCGGGCCAATCCAGGCACCGAGATCGTGACCTCTACCGACTACGCCACGCTCAGGGAGGCCGACCTGATCTTCACCGCCACCAGCGACCCCAACCCGGTGATTTTTCCGGAGCATGTGGGGCCTGGCACCTGGATCTTCGACGAGGGCCGACCCGCCGACGTACATGAATCGGTGGCGAGCCTTCCCGGTGTGCGGGTCATTCCCGGCGGCGTGGTGCGCCCGCCCGGCGGCATGACCAGCAGCGTGGACCTACACTTCGGCGACGGCGCCGTGCCCGCCTGCCTGGCCGAAACCCTGATCCTGACGGCGACGGGCGAGCACCACCGCAAGAGCCTGGGGCCGCAGACGCTGAGCGAGAACATCAACTTTTTCGTGGAGCAAGCGGAGAAGCTGGGCTTCGAGGTGGTGGATTAGGGCGGGCGGGTGGCACGTGGGAAGGGCGAAACTGCCTTAGAGGCAGGCCAGGACCGCTTCGGCGCTCCCTTCAGGGCTCAGACCGCTGAGGTCGAGGGTCTGTCCGGGCCAGCTCAGGGTGGCGGGGTCCTGGCCGTGCCAGTCGGGCAGCGCCTGATGAACGCGCAGCCAGGCGGCCCAGTTGAGCATGTCCTGGGTCGCTTCGCCGTCCCGAATCCGCAGGCGAATAACCCGCTCCACGTCGCCCAGGTCGAGGAGCAGATGCCGGATACCAGTCAGCCGCTCCGCACTGGGAGCACACAGAATCTCGCCCAGGGGGCATTGACAGAGCAGACCGAACGGGCCGCCGTGTTCCAGCGCACGCCCAACCCAGCGTTCGGTGAGCTGCTGGCGCTCCACCTTGCCGCCGCCGGTCCACAGCTCGTCGAAGTCGTGCCAGCGCACGTCTGGGCGGCTTTTTCTGAGGAGAGGCAGCAGCGTGGACTTTCCGGAAGCACCCGCACCAGACAGGACATAGAACATGTCGGCAGGTTAACGCGGGCTGGTCACCGATGACATGCGCTGCCTGGCTTAGCTCACGTCCGATCTTGGCCCTTCCCCCACGCCGGGGATGATCCGTTCCGGACCCCTGCTACAATGCCTCACCGTGAAAACTTACTTTGTTCAGGTCGGTGGCGTGAAGCGCGAGCTGCCGATTGTCGAGGTCGCGCCGGGCGTCTCGGTGGCGCTGTTTAACATGCTCGGCGATACCGAGGTGACCGAGGCGGCGGGTGCGGCGCTGGCCAAACTGCTGCCCCCGGACATCGAGGTTCTGGTGACGCCGGAGGTCAAGGCCCTGAGCCTGGCGCACGTCATCAGCCGCGAGTCGAAGCTGCCCTACATCGTCATTCGCAAGACGGTCAAGCCGTACATGGTCGAGCCGGTCGCCCGCGAGGTCATCAGCATCACCACCGGCAAGCCGCAACTGCTGGTCCTCGACGGCGCCGATGTGGGCAAGGTCAGAGGCCGCAAGGTCGCCATCGTCGACGATGTGGTCTCCAGCGGCGGCACCCTCGCCAGCCTGCGCCAGATTATCGAGGAAGTCGGCGGCGAGGTCGCGGCTGTCGTCGCCGTGTTCACCGAGGGCCAGGAACGCCCCGAAGTCAAGGCGCTGGGGCACCTGCCGCTGTTCAAGTGAAGTGAGGACTCCGATGGAGTGAGCCTGACGCAACTCGCCACCTATTGCCTTGAACAGAGCGAAGGGTCTCATTGTCAAATAAATTGTCAAATAATGAGACCCTTCGCTCTCTCGATGTCTTCTTCTTAAGTTATGTAGAACAAGGCTATTTATTCGCCATTGACCTCGAAAATGCTTGATACAACCAGCGTTGGGGACGATCTTTACTATCATCTGCGTCAAGTTTTAGGATGATTTCAGTTCCATATTGAGATTGAACACGACGATCTATCACATTCACATCCAACTTATTTCAATGAATCGACTTCTCTCAAATCCAGTTGCCGCAGCAGCACGCCCTGATACAGCAGCAGGGCTTTGTAATCGGCCTTGTCCGGCGCCATGAGCCTGAACTCGGCGCTGCGTCCGGCGCCGTCGAGGTAGCGGCTGTCGCGGCCCAGTTCAGCGTCGCCGCTGTACCAGACGACGCTCAGGTAACCCTTGCTGACCGGCCCCTCGACTTTCGCCCGCACCAGCAGCTCGCCCCCCTGGCGCTGCAACGTGGCGTTGGTCAGGCGCAGCGGCAATTCGAGCGACACCTCTGCGGGGATCACCGGAATGAAGTTGTAGCGGCAACCGCTCAGGAGCGCCAGCGCGGCGCAAAGCAGCAAGGGAAGGCGCAGCAAGGGAAGACGCAGCAAGGGAAGGCGCAGCAAGGGAAGGCGCAGCAAGGGGAGGCGTCGCATCAGCCCTGTGAGCATAGCGGGGAGCGCGTGAGAAGTGGGGGCCAGAGTGGTGGGAGCGCGGCCCATCCGAGAGTGCTCATCCAAGAGTGCTCATCCGACTGTGTTCATCCGAGAGTGCTCACCCGGATGTGTCAAACTGTGAGTTGCTGACCGTTGTGCGGCGCTTTGTTCAGCTCCGGCGCCACACTGGTCTGTTCCGGTGTGTCCCTGTGGGCCGCGTCCAGACGACAGCGCCGCTTCAGCCAAAGATACCGCCGCCTGTGCTTGGGCCGAAACTCTGGCGTCCAGACGCGCTTTAGCTGCCACGCTGTGCGAAATCAGGCGTGAGTAAGCGGTGTGTAAGAGGCCAAACCGTTCAATAGGCACACGACTGTGACAATGACTGACCCCACCCCCCCCACCCCCACCCGTTTCTGGCTGCCCCTTCTCAGTCGGCAGGCGCAGTATGTCCTGTCGACAGATCACTATCCCTGGAGCGAAATCTGCGCCGATCTGGAAGCCCGGCCCCTGCTCAGCGCGGTGCTGGAAGCCCGGCAACAGAGTGCTGGTGGACAGGGTTTTGCTGGCCAGACCCGCCGGGGACGGCTGTTCTGGAACGCCGGTGTGGCGCTGGGCGGCTTTGACCAGGGCCGAGACCTGAACATGTCCGAATTCATGCGGGCCTTTCCCCGCGCCACGCTGCAACTGCAACTGGTCGATCCCGCCGTGGTGAGCCTGGCCTGGCAGTGCCGGGGCGCCCAGCCCGAAGCGCTCAGCGAGCCGTGGCCGGAGGTGCAGGGCGCACTGAGCCGCAGCGCCTTCGCCGGAGCGTTGATGGGCGGCGTCGGCGGCGCCTCGATCAGCTACTGGCAGTCGGGCAAGCCGGTGGCCGGAACGCTGCCCACCGGCGGCCTGGTCTACACCGTCAGCGCCCCGCAGCAGCTCAGTGCCGGAGCGCTGGCCGGGTTCTGGTCGCAGATCTACGTGCTGGCAGGTGCCCAGGCCGCCGGTCTGGCCGAAGCCTGGCGGGCCTGCGCCGGGGAGCTGGCCGACGATCACCCCTGCCTCGACCCCTTCGCCCGCGAGGTCTGGCTGGAGGGCCAGCAGGTCCAGGTGGCCCCCGACATCGACGTGACCGAACTGCGGGGCGCCCTGAGAGCCGTCTCGGACGCCTCGCTGCGCCGCCTGAAATTGCGCATCCGCAGCCTGCCGGTGACTGAGCTTCAGAACTCGCCGCTGTGGACCATCTCCGGCGCCGGGGAACTGCCATGACCATGAGCTGGCCCCAGGGCGTGACCGATCAGACCTCGCTGCCGTTCTCGGTCTGGCGCGTTCTCGACGCGCTGGCCAACGCTGCGCTGAGTGGTGTGGGTGAAACCTTTCAGGCGGGGTCGCCCTCGGCGGCGGAAGGCGGTGGGGCGCCCAACGACGAACAGGTCCGCAGCGCCGTCGCGCTGGCCGAGCAGTACGCGGCCCGCGCCCAGCGTCAGGATCAGGCGGTGGACCAGGCGACCCTGCGCGGAGTGACCGCCGCACTGGTCGCCAGCATCGGGCCGATGGGTGAGGTGATGGTGGAAGACGCCATGGAAGACCTGCCACAACCCGTTCGCCTCGCGGCGCTGCTGAAAATGCTCGGTCAGGAACTGCAAGACACCCAGCGACAGGCGTTTGGACGTCAACTTCGCACGCGGGGGCTGCTGTGAAGCGGTATTCGCCTTTTTTCGCCGTTCAGGCCGCCGAGTATGGGGAGCAAGCATGAAGTACACCGTCGTTATCGAACAAGCTGTGCCGGAGACCGTCTCAGGGCAGCTTCAGCAACTGCTTTCAGACCGCTTTGGGCTCAGTGCCGAGCAGTCCCAGAAACTGGCCTCGCGCCGGGGTGGGCGTCTGATGAAGCCCACCAATCACGAGCGTGCCCGCGTGCTGCTCGACATTTTCCGTGAGGTCGGCGCCAGCGTGCGGCTCGAACCCGTTCTCGAAGACGGCGCGGTGGCCTCGGCGCCGCTTCCCGCCAACCGCATGCCGAGCAGCCCCGGCGCGGCGACGCCCGGCGTGACGGCCCCCAACTTCGGCGCCCCCAGCGGCGACAGTGACCTGCGGGCCACCGAGTTCGGCCAGGTGCCGCGCCCCCGTGAACAGGTCGCCGCCCTGGCCACGCCTGCGGCCAGCCTGGGCGAGTCTGCCCGCCCGGCCCCCGTCAATGACGATTACTGGGCCGAGCTGGCCGCCCCCGCGCCGCTCCCCGGCGAACTGGGCAGTGCCGGCCCGAACAGTGCTGGCCCGAACAATGCTGGCCCGAACAATGCTGGCTCAGGCAATGCTGGCTTGAGCACGGCCACTGCCGAGAGTGCTGCCGAGAGCTTCGGTGGCAACGCCAGTTCAGGTGCTGGTTTGTTTGTGCCCGAAGCGGACAGACCCGTGTCCGTGCCCCAGAAATACGCCAGTGCCCTGCCCAGCGCCGAGTCGGCGCCCGCCGATATCTGGTCGGATTTTACCGGAGCGCTGACCATCACCGATACCCTCAGCGTGCCTGCCGCCGCCGCCGAGGAAACCCCGGACCTGATGATGCAGTCGGCCCCGGAACTGGTGGTGGGCCGCCGTCAGCCGCTCTCGCGCCGCCTGACCATCGCCTCGGTGACGCCGCTGATCGTCTACACCGGCCTGACCCTGGCGACCCTGGCCTTCGTGCTGACAGGCGCCCAGCGGGCTTTGATCTCCAGCAGCGCCTCCACCGTCGCTGCCGCCGTGGGTTCGGTGCTCAACACCTCCGACCAGAACACCGTGCAGCAGCAGCTCGGCACGCTGCTCAACCGCGACTCGGTGGGTTTCGTGCAGCTCGAATACCCCGACGGCACCACCTTTTTCCGTAGCCAGACGCCCGGCCTGGACAGCATCCTCAACGAGCGGGTCAGCACCTGGGTCAAGGCCAATCCCAGAAGCGGCGTGTTCGTGCAAAACCAGACGCCCGCCGATCTGTTCAAGGTCCAGCTCGCCCAGCTCACCGCCATCGGCGCCTCGGACTCGGAGCAGGCCACGGTGCTCAAGACCGCCATTCAGGACCCGGCCAACCAGAGTATCGCCAACCGCAACTACCAGGTGGAGCGAATCGGGGTGTATGAGAAGGAAGACCGGACCCGCGAGACCGTGCCCGCCACCGAGACCAGCAAAAACCGCCTGCTCTACCGCATCGCTGTGGGCGTGCCGGTGGACGGTCCCCAGGCCCAGCTCCGCAACACCCTGCTGACCCTGCTGGCCACCTCGTTGCTGGCCGGGCTGATCGCCGCCGCCCTGGCCGCCCGCGCCGCCCGCCGCATCGTCGAGCCGATCGACCGGCTGGTCCGCGCCGCCGACGCCATCAGTCTCGGCGACCTGAGCCAGCCCGTGCGCTTTGAGGTCAACGATGAGGTCGGCGACCTGGCCCAGGCGCTGGAGCGGATGCGTCTGAGCCTGGACGCGGCGATGTCGCGCCTTCGCAAGCGCCGCAAGGTCTGAG
>NZ_JANYGJ010000100.1 GCF_025362455.1 Deinococcus sp.
GTGTTTGAACCGACGAATTGCCGATCAATCTACCCTGAAGGATGAAGTGACGAGCTGGATTGACCAGAGAAACACCGCTGGAACGACGGTGAACTGGCACTTCACCGTAGAACACTGTCGCGAAAAGATGAGTCGTCACTATAAGAGTATCAAAATATAGAAATCAATGTACTTAGAGCATTTGTCATAAAAACCCCGTTTTTATGACCGACCAGCGGGAGTGAAATACAGAGAGCAGGACGGAGAATGGAGTCGCCGAGTGGCGGTTTACTCGGTGACGTAATTCGGAGAACTGCTCTAGAGCTATCGGCGTCGAACGGTACGATTCTGACGTTACAGACGGCCACTCGGAATATTTTGGAGGCGGTCAGACAGTCGTCTCCCCACCAACACATGAGAAGCTGGCGATTTCTGAAACGAGCAGCAAGGAAAGCCTTTTGGAGCACCTGACTCTCCACGAGGGGAGCCAGACTTCTTATATCGAGATGTCCCAGGGACTCGCCGAGAGTGGTGTAGAAAAATGGACCTTCGACACGATCAATATGACCATGACCTATTACGACAAGTCGGGAAACAAACTGCTGGTCGAGGTCACTGGCTAAAAGTCAGTAGTTGAGGTCAATTCAGGTCATTTTCATGCCTGCTCGCCCAACAACCCTCTACCCAGCAGCCCACCATCCAACAACCGCGCTACGATCAGCGCCCCGCCCAGAATCGCCGGAATACCGCCGCCCGGATGCACCGCCGTACCGACCTGCCACAGCCGGGCACCGATCCGGTACGGCTGTGGATGCACCGGCCCGGCTCGCCACAGCGGATTGGCCCGCCCGTAGATGGCGCCGCCCGGCGTGCCCAGCCAGGCGTAGTGGGCCGGGTCCAGCGTGCGAACAGCCGTTGCCTGTTGCAGCAATCCCGGTACGCCCAGCGCCCGCTCTACTCGGTGAATCTGAGCGCGCACCCACGGCTGCTCCGGGTCCATCGGCTGCCCCGTCGCCGGGACGCTCAGCAGCAGCGCCAGCCTGCGTCCGTCAGCGTGAATCAGGGCCAATGTGTCGGGCGGCAGGGCGCGGGCGTGCAGCGCGGCGCGGAAATCGCGGTATGAACCGGGCGTCAGGACCGTCGTGGCGGGCAGATTCAGCTCATGTTCAAACGCCGCGTAGAGGGCCAGGCCGCTGACGGTGCGCGGGCCGCTCCGAGTCGGTAGGCCGCGCAGCACTGCCAGCCGGGCCGGGTCCAGGGCACTGACGATCAGGTCGTGCTGCATGGCCTCGCCCTCAAGCTGGATGGTGGCCCGCCGGGCGTCCAGGCTCAAGACAGGCGTTCCGGCGCGGACCGTCACGCCCCGCGCCGCACACAGCCTCAGCAGCTCGGCCAGCAGCGCCCCCATGCCCCCGGCGGGCCGAAAGACCTGAGCCGCGATCAATGCGGGCAGCAGCGCGTACAGCGCCGGGGCGTCCTGCGGGCTCAGTCCGGCGTTCAGCGCCTGGGCTCGTAGCGCGTGAGCCAGCGGCGGCGGGAAGCGCTGCGCCCTGATCCAACCCTCGGCGCTCAGGTGTGGCCCCAGCACTTTTCCAACGGCGGCGCTGGCCCGGATAAACGCCGCACTGCCCAGGCGCGGCGGCGTGGTCAGCAGCGTTTCCAGGTGCGTTGTGAGCGGCCCGACTGCCCGGACGTAGCGCTGCCAGTCTCCGTGCAGCGGATGGCCCTCCGCCACCGGCAGCGGCACGGCCCCGAACGGCGTGTGGTGCGTGCCCAGCCCGCCCGGCAGGGGTTGAAGATTCAGGGCGTCGGTCTCGTTCAGAACAGATAAAAACCTGCGCCAGACGCCGGGAAAGGTGAACAGGCTCGGCCCGGTGCTGAACTCCAGGCCGCCCACGTCCAGCCGCGAGAGTTTGCCGCCTGGCGCCCCGGCCTCGTAGACCGTGACCGCGTGCCCTGCCTGTCCCAGCAGCGCCGCCAGGCTCAGGCCCGCGATTCCCCCGCCGAGAATGCCGGTGAAAGGCTTCACCTCAGCCGCGTGCCAGGTTACAGACGAGCTGCACGCCGCTGACCACGCCGACGAGCCAGGGCGAGACGATGCTCAGCCGGTAGAGCCGGGCGGCCTGCTGGGAGGTGGGCCGCCGCCACAAGGCCAGGGCCATGCCGCCGCAGACGAGCCACAGCGCGGCGCTGCTCAGCGGGCTCAGCGGCCACAGCAGCGCCCCGGCCAGGCCAAACCAGGCCAGGGCGTAGCGGGCCGCGCCGGAGGCGCCCAGCCAGGTGGCGGTGGTCCGGGTGCCGGAAGCCGAGTCGGCGGGAATGTCCTGCACGGCGTCGAAGGTGTGCTTGCCCACCGAGTAGGCGCCCAGCGCGGCGCAGGCCAGCCAGGGCACGCTCCGGCCTGAATCTGGAGAAGACATCAGCGCCGGAATCAGCAGCGGCAGGGCGTAAGCGACGTTGGACAACCCGTCGAGGCCAGGGCGGGACTTGAAGCGCAGCGGGCGCAGGCTGTAGCCCGCGAACAGGCCCGCGCTCAGCAGCAGTATGCCCCAGGCGGCGGGGGAGAGCAGCCAGCCGAGCGCCAGTAGAAACGGCAGATTCAGCGCCAGAACCGCTCGCAGCAGCGGCGCGGCCTCGCCGGACAGGAGCCGGGCGCCCTGCCAGCCGCCTTTGCGAACGCTGCGGGCGTCTTCTTCAAGGTCGGATAAGTCGTTCAGGCCGTAGATCAGCGCATTGAACGGCAAACTCAGGTAGGCCAGCAGCACCGTCCAGGCCAGCGTTCCGTTCCAGAGCTGACCGGAGAGCCACAGCCCGGTGATCGCCACGCCCAGCGTGTTGACCCACAGTGCGGGCCGCGACACCAGCAGCAGGCGGCGCAGCGGCAGGGAGCGCAGGGCGGTATGACGCGGTTGACTACGGCTCACGGCTGAAAGTATAGAGCAGATGTCATAAAAAGACCCTTTTTATGACCGAGCGGAGCGAGTAGTGTTGACTGAGCAGGACGCAGAATGGAGGCGCGGGGAGGCTGTTTTCCCCGTGGCGTAATTCGGAGTACTGCTCTAGGGGTGGCCGTGCGGGCACTTTGTCCGGTCCGGGCCGCCGCCGACATAAATTACGAATGCTGGGTATTCCGGGCTAATCATTATCATGCGCAAAGCGGTAAGCCATTTTGATATTACATCTGCCCCTCGCTGCTGCTACCCTGAGCCATGACCACAGATGACGCCCTGGCCCGTCGCTGCGCCGAACTGCCGCTGGGCGCGGCGTCCATCCTGAGTGCCCGCACACTCGCCAGCGACTATCCGGCCCTGGCCCGTGAGCTGCGGCCCGGCCTGCGGCTGCTCGACGTGGGCTGCGGCACCGGAGCCATGACGCTGGGAATGGCCCAGGCGGTGTTTCCCGCTCAGGTCATCGGCCTGGACATGGGCGCGGCGCTGCTGGACCAGGCCCGTGCGCGGGGGGCCGCGCAACCCAATCTCAGCGCCAACCTCAGATTCGTGGAGGCTGACCTCTACGACCTGCCGTATGGCGCCGAATTTGACGTGGTGGTGGCGGCCCGCGTGCTCCAGTGGCTGGGCGAACCGCTGCGGGCCGTCCGCGAACTCAGCCGCGTGTTGCGGCCTGGCGGGCGCCTGTTCGTGCTCGACTACCAGCACTTCCAGGCGCAGATGGTGCCGCCCGTACCGCCTTCCGTGGCCCACTTCCGCGCCCGTTTCCTGGCCTGGCGAGCCGCCGCCGGACTGCCCAACGCCCCCGCCGACGAACTGGAAAGCTGGCTGCATGCCGCTGGCTTGCACGCTGTGCAGAGCGAACCCCAGCTCGAAACCGCCCGGCGCGGCGCCCCCGACTTCGGGCGCCGCATCGCTGTGTGGGGCACCGTCATCGCCTCACGCGGTCATCAGGTCGTGGCGGCGGGCCACCTGAGCGAAGCCGAACGCGCCCTGGCCGAGCAGGAGTTTAGCGTCTGGGCGCAGGAGAGAGCCGAGTCGCAGGTGCTCGCCCTACGCAGCGCCAGCGGCATGAAGGGGGGAGGGTGAACTGGCTTGTGGCGCGTGGCTTGTGGGAAGGGAGGAAGGGCATTCGCTGGCGCTCACGCACCCTCACCCTTCCGCCGCTTCGCGGCTCCCTCCCTCTCCCGCAGGGGGCGAGGGGCTAACAACGCACACTCAGACGCTGTTTTCCGCCGAAGTAGACCACTACCTTCCAGCGAAGTCAGTTATGGGCAGATGTGGAGCACGGGCGCCCTACGTAACCGGCCACGATGGGGAGAACGCGGCGAAGTAAAGAGCGTGTAGAACGACTCGGAAGTACCATGCCTAGCGCAGCGACAAGCTCCCTCCAAGGTTCTATTGACACATCAGTTAATCAAGAAAGGTGAGGGGCCTTATCGAGCAGAACGGACGCGCCTGGGCACGCCTGCTCTCCCCCGAACCTATGGCCAGTTACGCCCCACCTGGGCGGGGGTGGGGGGGTGGGGGTGCATTCGCATTCGCAACGAGCTGAAGCCCAACAACGCAACCCAACCGCCCCAGCCTCGTCCAGCCCAGAGACGCAACCCGCCCGGATTCAACCCGGCAGGCTCTACACTGACCACATGGCCCGCAGCGTCGATCCCGTGCAGGACCGGCGGCGACGTGCGGCGCTGGAGCAGGCGGCCTACCAGGCGATCTACGAATACGGTTTCAGTACCGTGACGCTGGCCGATATCGCGGCCCGTGCAGGCGTCAGCAGGGGCACGCTGGTGTACCACTTCGGCAGCAAGGAAGAACTGCTGGCCGCCGTGATGCGCCGCTTCGTGCGCACGGTCAGCGCCGCCACCCGCCGCGCCCTGAGACTGGCCCCCACGCCCGAAGCCAAACTGCTCGCCTACGTCGAAAACCAGTTTTACGGCGTGCTCAACACCCGGCGTTACTACACCGTCTCGCTCGATCTGCTCTCGGCAGCGGCCCGCAGCGAGGCGCTGATGGTGGTGCAGCGCAGCCTGGTGGCCGCCAACCTGAGCTTGGATAGCGAACTCGCCGCACTGGGTTCATCAGCGGGTCAGGGCGAGCCGGGCGACATGCTGGCGCGGGCCTGGCGACTGCGGGCGCTGGTCGATGGCCTGAGCGTGCGATTTCTGGCTGATCCGGCGCCGGATCTGGGGCGTTACCGCTCGGTGTGTCTGGCGGGTCTGAGTGCGCTCTTGTGGCCTCATTCAGACGGCGCTCAGGAGGGTCAAAGCGCCCCGGAGGCTGTGCTAGGGTGACCTTATGAGAAACGCATTTATCGTGTCTATGACGCTGTTGATCGTGGGAACGTTGGGCGGCGCTTTCACCGCCTACCGGGTCGGCGCGGGCCATCACGAGGCGGCGGCGAGCAGCACGGCGGACGCTGCCGGAACCGCGATGGCCGGTACTCCGGCGGCTACTGCGACGGTCAGTGCGGCAGCCAGTGGCGGCGCTATGACGACTCCCAGCGCGGTCACGGCAGCAACAACACCTTCAGCAGCGGCTCCAGTAGCGGGCGCGACTACCAATCCCTCGGCGGCCAGCAACGCTCCGGCAGGCGCTCAGGGCAACACGGCGGCAGTGCCGAGCACCACCGGGGCCGAGGCGCAGAACAACACCACCCCGACCGCTTCGGGCGACACGCCCGCCAACACCGTCAATGCCCCGAAAGGAGCGGCAGGCAGCGCCGGACCCGATCCCCAGGCGGGCGCCAGCACGGGCGTGAGCACCGAGAACGCTCCGTCTGCGGCCAGCACGGCTTCGGCAGCCAGCACCCCCTCGGCAGCCAGCACGGCCAAGCAGCCCGGCAGCAACCAGCCTGCCGCCCCGGCCACCGCCGTTCAGGGTGCAGGTGTCCGGGCACGTGACCGGGCGTCGGGTCAGTCGCCGACCAGCGCGGCCACCAAGCCGACCAACGCCAACAACCCCTCCGGCGACGTGCAGGCCCCGGTGGTCACCAACAACGACGGCACGGTGACGCCGCCCAAAACCACTCCAGGCACCAACACGGTGACGCCCGGCGCCACTCCGGCCACCGCAAACCCGGCAGGCAAGGCCCCGGCCACGCTCTCAGCGGCAGGGACAGGCAGCACGGGCGACGCGGCGGCGGGCAGGGCCATCTTCGCCGGGGCGACCATGCCCGCCGTCAACTGCGCGGTCTGCCACGGCGCAGGCGGCGCGGGCGGCGTCGGTGCCAACCTGCTGACCTCCGACGGCCCCAAGTCCTGGGACGACGCCCAATTCACCGCCTCGCTGCGCCAGGGCCAGGCGCCCGGCAAGATGCTCAACGCCACCATGCCCCGCTTTACCCCCGAACAGCTCAGCGACGCCCAGATTCTGGATGTCCACGCTTTCATCAAAACCTTGCAGTAAGTCGGGGATGAACGTCCGCCGCGCCTGGAGTGGGCTGCGGCGGATTTTTGTTCCGGAAACGGTAGAGTAGGGGGCAATGACACACGATGGCCGGGCCGGAATTATCGGGGCTTCGGTTGAGGAGTTTGTGCGGGCGAAACAGTGGTAGAGTGGTTGAAAGATGAAACTTAACCTTCGAACTGCAAGAAAGACAGTATTTTTTGAGGTATTTGTGTTATTTTTGAACTTGAGCAGTGTCTCAGCTCAGCAGGGTGAGAGATGTGGGCCGAACTCTGATGTAAAAGTGCAGGCGTACAACGGTTTAGAAGTCGTTGTCAAGTTTCCGAAGGAAGAGCAGTCTGACACAGGCGGGTGTCTCTATGGCTGGTATGTTGCATTGAACGAAGAGTCACCCGACGGTAAATCGACACTTATTCACTTTTACAGCAATAACACTAAGGCGTGGATGTCCGAAGCTTATGTTGTTCGTCATGACGCCAGCGTGCTCCATTTGAAGAACGATGGCGTTAAATTCATCGCCTGGGTGCCGAACAGTCAATATGTTATCGGCTTTGGAAATAACACACTCCGATTGTGGAATCTTTCCGGCGGTTTGAAGACAGTTGTTGCTGACGGCGTAAATAAAGTCAAATACACGGATGCTAAGGTATGTCTAGAGTATATTCGCTTTAGAAGTCTAAATAATGAGGCCGAGATGGAGGTCTTCGTTGACGACTACGCTATTCCGAGACTCAAGAAACTGGGAACAAGGCGCGTATTGCCAGTTTCAGGCGCATATGATTACGACTGCGTTTCAGAATGAGCATTGTAAGTCTGTATGCTCACGCCCCCTTCCGCCACTTCCCCTTACTCTTGTTTCCCGTTTTACTGGCAACCGGCGCCAACCTATGCTGCACCTTTTCGTCGTCGTAGCGCAGCATGACGGCCAATCTGGCGCGGCTGATGATGTGGTGCGGGTGCTTGGGCACGAAGGCCGTGACCACATCCAGAAAATCGCTGGGGCCACCGGGGCCGCGTTCTGGGTGGACTTCCACGACCACATGCAGCGGCAGGGCCACCCCGCACGCCTCGAAGTAGCCCGCGACCAGCCAGCGTTTCTCATCGGGGTAAACCGCCCGGACGCGCCCCGCAAGCAGCACCGCCATGATGTCGTGCTCCAAAAAGCCCTCGGCGCGGGCGTGGCCGACCGCGTGGGCGCAGACGTGGTAGTGGCCCTCGTAGACGGCCTCGCGCATCCGGGCGTGGGCGCGGGAAAGCTGAAAGTCGTCGGTGTTCACGCCGCTCAGCTCGGCCTCGCGCTGGGGCCTCAGCGGCTTCAGGGGAATGTTGGCTGGCCGGGGTGCGCGGCGCTTTTCCAGGGCGGCGGCGCGCTCGGCACGCTCGGCGCGGCCCAACTGGGCACGCAGGGCCAGCAACTCAGCCATCGGACTTTGCGGCTCCTTCAAGGTCAATCCCCCTCCCATTCCAGCCGTTTACGCCGCTCACTTCAGCCTGTCCAAAACAAAAAATCCCCCGGAACGCGCTGCGGCGTTGCGTGGGAGAGTTCAGTCAGTACCCTGTTCAGGGCATACGGTCATGGTAACACGCCGCCCCCCCCAGGCGTGGTGAGAATGTACAGTTCGCCCCGGCCCCCAGGCGCCTAGACTGGCCCCAATTCAAGGCGGAGCTGATCTGGTTTCCGACACTGACCACCCAGAGGCCCGTGTGGGAGGACTGTGTATGATTCGGACCCTGCAAGCCAGTGACGGCCCCGATGTCGTCAGCCTGCTCTCGTGGATGGACGGCGCCCCGGAGCGCGAGGTGTTCGCCCCCGACGCCCGCACGCCCGACGACTTGGTGCTGGAAAACGCTGGGAAGACCTGTCTGGTGGCCGCCGACGACCTGGGCAGCGTGACGGCCTTCGCGGCCCTGTCGCCGTTTCAGGACGGGCTGCTGCTCGAAGGCCCGCTCTCGGAGGCGCCCGACACCCTGCACCGGCTGCTGGGTGAGGCGCTCAAGCACAACGACAACCAGAGCGTCTACGCCTTTGCGGCCCGCGATAATCTGCCGGTGCGCTCGGCGCTGGAGGCCGTCAGTTTTACCGCCATGCACAGCACGGATTTTTACCGCCTGACCCGCGACCAGCTCAGTCGCCTGCCGAAACTCAGCGCCCTGCCGGACGGCCTGAGTTTGTCGGACACCACCGATTCGCAGACCTACCGCTCACTGTACCGGGCCTCGGAAGACACCTGGAGCGAGCGGCTGCACTGGAGCGAGGCGCAGCTTCAAAGCCACCTGCACTCGCCGGACGTCGAACTGACGGTGCTGCTGCGCGGCGGGCGGGCACCGGGTTTTCGGGCGCCGGGTTTTCGGGCACCGGGCTTTCGGGCACTGGGCTTTGCCGAGCTGGAATTCGACGGTGAGCTGGCCCGCATGACCTACCTGGCGGTCCACCCGGCGGAGCGCGGCCAGGGCCACGGGCGGCAACTGCTGCTCAGAGCCGCCCACGCCGCCTTCGCTCACCCGGAGGTCAGCGCCTTGCAGCTCCGTGCCCACGACCACGAGGGCGCCGCCCGCAGCCTGTACGCCCATGCGGGCTTCAGCCACAGCCGCAGCGTGGTCACCTACCTGCTGGAGCCCGAAGGTGAGGAAGCCTAACAAGCAGTCTGGTAAGCAGCCTGGCAGTGGGGTTCTGAGTGCCCTCACAGTAGCCTGGCATCGGCTGCGCTACCGTCTGGGCATCATGGCCAAGCCGCGCCCCGTCAGCGTTCCCGAAGTCGCCGTCAGTTTCCGCGAGTTGCCCGGCACCCGCGTGGGCTTCTGGATAGTCGCCCCCTGCCCTCACTGCGCCCAGACCCACTTTCACCCGGCAGGCAGCGGCCAGGCCGACCCGCTGGAGCGGCTGGGCGAGGTCGAGGCCCGCTGTGGCCTGGGCCGCTACGTCATGGGCCTGCCGCCCCGCCCCCGCAGCAAAAAGGAGCGCAAAGCCGTCAACAAACGCGGACGCCGAGTCGGCGGCGAGAGTGATGACTGGGACGAATGATCGAGGAGCGAGGCGGAGGAGTGTAGCTCTGGTTTTTGAGGTCTGAGGCAACCCACCCCTCAGTCTGCTGCGCAGCCAGCTCCCCTGAAAAGGGAGCCAAAAGCCCGCGCCCAGTGAGCGTTTTTGCCGAAGTCGATCAGTATATTCCAGCGCAGTCAGTGATGGGCAATTGTTGAGCACGGGCGCCCTACGTGACCTCCACGATGTGGAGAACGCGGAGAGACAAAGTGCGTGTGAGACGGATCGGATGTACCATGCCTAGCGCAGCGTAAGCTCCCTCGCCCCAATGGGCCTGGCCGCTGGGGGGTGGGGGAGCCGACGCATTGGCAACGAGCCGAAGCCCCACCGACGCAACTCGACCGTCCCCACAAGCTGCTCGTCACAAGCCCTACACTACCTGGGTGACTGCCCAATCCCTGACCTTCCTCGCCACGCCCGGACGCCTCGACGCGGCCCTGGCTGAACTGTCGGGCGTGTCGCGCTCGCAGGTGGCGGCCCTGATCGAAGACAAACAGGTGACGGTGGATGGCCGCACCGTGACCAAACCCAGCGCCAAACTGCGCGGAGGCGAGGCCCTGACCCTGAACGTGCCGCCGCCGCGCAGCTTTTTCGTGGACGCCGAAGACGTGCTGCTGGACGTGCTCTACGAGGACGACTCGCTGATCGCCATCAACAAGCCGCATGGCATGACCACCCATCCGGCGCCGGGCGTCACCACCGGCACGCTGGTCAACGCGCTGCTGGGCCGCATGGAACTGCCCGAACAGGACGATTTCGACGGTGAGGGCGGCTACCGACCCGGCATTGTTCACCGGCTCGATAAAGACACCAGCGGCGTGATCGTGGTCGCCAAGACGGTGGCGGCCCACGCCCGGCTGTCGGCCAGCTTCAAGGAGCGCGAAACCAAAAAGGTCTATCTGGCGCTGGTGCAGGGCATCTGGAAGGCCGAAAACCCCGTGGACATCGACGCCCCGATTGGCCGCCACCTGCAAGACCGCCAGCGCATGACCGTCGGCGGCGCCGTGTCGCGCGAGGCCCAGACCCACTTTGTGCCGCTGGCGACCCACCTGGGCGAGCGTGACGGGCGCACGCTGGCGCTGGTGCGCTGCGAGCCGCGTACCGGGCGCACCCACCAGCTCCGGGTCCACCTGGCGCACCTGGGTAGCCCCATCGTGGGCGATAAGGTCTACGGCAGCGCCAGCACGGTCATCCCCCGGCAGGCCCTGCACGCCTGGCAGCTCACCATCCCGCATCCGGTAACGGGCGAGGACCTGCACCTGGTCGCGCCGCCACCCGCCGATCTGCAAGGCGCCTGGCCCGCCCTGGGCGGCGGCGCCCTGCCTGCCGGGCTGCTTGACGTGCCCGCAGACTGAGCACTGCCCAGACTGAGCACTGCCTAAACTGAGCACTGCCCGGCTAAACTGAGCACTGCCCGGCTTGCACTATCCAGCTCGCCTAAAGAACGTCTGAACAATCCGGCTCTCACCCTCGGCGCTAAGATGAGGCTCAGCCCCGCGCCGCTGCTGTTTTCCCTGTGCTGTTTTCCCTGTGCGGCGCAGGCATCAAAGGAGCCCCATCATGACCTACTCCCTTCCCCAGTTGCCCTACGCCTTCGACGCTCTGGAGCCGCACATCGACGCCCGGACCATGCAGATTCACCACGGCAAGCACCACCAGGCTTACATCGACAACGCCAATAAGGCCCTCGAAGGCAGCCCGATGGCCGACCTGCCGGTGGAGGAACTGATCACCAAGCTCGATCAACTTCCCGCCGACAAGAGAAACGCGCTGCGCAACAACGCGGGCGGCCACGCCAACCACAGCCTGTTCTGGACCGTGCTGGGCGGCGCGGGCAGCTCGCCGAGCAGCGAGCTGAGCCAGGCCATCACCGAGGCCTTCGGCAGCATGGACGCCTTCAAGGAGAAGCTGGAGGACGCCGCCAAGACCCGTTTCGGCTCCGGCTGGGCCTGGCTGGTCGTGCAGGGCGGCAAACTGGCCGTGGTCAGTACCGCCAACCAGGACAGCCCGCTGATGGGCCAGGAAACAGCGGGCGTCTCCGGCACCCCGGTCCTGGGTGTGGACGTCTGGGAGCACGCCTACTACCTCAACTACCAGAACAGGCGCCCCGATTACCTGAAAGCCTTCTGGAACGTCGTCAACTGGGACGAGGTATCGCGCCGCTTCAGCAGCGCCCGGTAAGCGTAAAGCCGAACTGTAGAGCAGTACTCCGAATTACGCCACGGGGAAAACAGCCTCCCCGCGCCTCCATTCTGCGTCCTGCTCATTCAAAACTACTCGCTCCGCTCGGTCATAAAAAGACCCTTTTTATGACATCTGCTCTAGAGCGCGTCTCCGGGCGCGTTTTTCGTTGCCGGGCGGCATGAACATGGGGGCGCCGAATCAGGTACGACCGTCCTGATATTGGTTCATCTCACCATTGGCTTCAGCTCACCGCACCGAACCCAGATAAACTCATCTGATCGCCATGTCTGATCGCCATATCTGATCTTCATACAGTTTTAATTCTAATGAACACGGTAACTCCAGTAAACACGGTAACTCCAGTAAACACGGTAGCTTCAGTGAACACGGTTTTGTCATAGATTTGACGGATAGTTTCATCTACTATCTTCGGATGCTGGTTGCCCCGGTGCCCGAAACCGAATACGCCCGCCTGATGGCGCTGGCCCGCTACGAGGTGCTGGGTGCGCCGCCGGAGGAGAGTTTCGAGCGCATCACCGCCCTGGTGCGCGAGGTGCTGGGCGTGCCGATGGCGATGATTAATTTCGTGGACCAGTTTCGCATCTGGAGCCAGTCGTGTGTCGGCGGCGAGCGCGGTGAGTCGCCCAGAGACAGTTCGTTTTGCACCTGGGCGATTCTGGACCGCGAGCCGACCATCATCACCGACGCCCGCCAGGACCCGCGCTTCGCTCAGAATCCGGGCGTGGTGGGCTCGCCCTTCGTGCAGTTCTACGGCGGTGTGCCGCTCATCACCCCCGGTGGTCACGCCATCGGCACGCTGTGCGTCGTCGATACCCAGACCCGGCCCTTCGGTGAGCGCGAAATCTGGTTGCTGGGCAGTTTTGCCGGGCTGGTGGTCGAGGCGCTGGAACTGCGGGTCCGCCAGCTCGAACTCGGTCGCCACCTGGCGGCCAGCGCGGCCCAGGTGGATGACCTGCGCCGCGCCACCGCGCACGCGCAGACGCTCTCGGCCATCACGGCGCTGTTCGGTGAGGACCTCGACCCGGCGCTGGCCACCGAGGCGAGCGCGGCGCTGCTGAGTCAGGCCGTGGACGTGGACTGGACCGGGCTGCTGGTCATGTCCGGCGAGGGGGTCGAGGTGTTGAGCGCCTGGGATCACCGCGCCGAACGACCGGACGAGACAGAACCGGACAAGACAGAACTGGACGAGACGGCGCCGGTTGATCTCAACGCCTTTCTGGTCGGCGCCAGCGACCTGGCGTCCAGGGTGCAGCGCAACTCGTTTATCGACGATTACCCGGCGCATCCGCGTGCCCTGCCGCAGTTCGTGGCGATGGGCGTGGGGGCGGCGGCGGTGTTGCCGCTGGGCAGCTACGATGGCCGCAACTACGTGCTGGTGGCGGTGCGGCTCATGAGGCGGCTTGAACAGCAGGCCGGGCACCCGCACGCCCGGCCCTGGCTGAGCAGCGACCGGGCGCTGTGCGAGGCGGCTGGGCGCAGCATCCGGGGTTCGCTGGAGCGCCGCGCCCACCTGCAAGCCGTGGAGGCCGCCGCCTGGCGCGACAGCCTGACCGGCCTGGGTAACCGCCACGCCTTTGACCGCGCCCTGGCTTTGCAACGCGCCTCCGAAAAGCCCTACGCCGTGATGATGATCGACCTCGACGGCATGAAGGCCATCAATGACCGAGGCGGCCACGAGCGCGGCGACGAGCTGCTGCGCTGCTTTGCCCAGGCCTTGCAGGCCGAATTCGTGGACTGTTCGGGCCTCTACCGTCTGGGCGGCGACGAGTTCGCGCTGGTCTGGTCGGATCTGCCGGAGCGGGCCGGTGCCGGGGAGATCGTGAGGGTGGCGCAGGTTGCCGGGGTGGTGCGCTCAGGCGGCTTTGCCCAGACTTCGGCCAGCGTGGGCCTGGCCTACTCGCATGAAGTCGGCGCCGAGAGGGCCGGTGACAGCGTGAGCGGCGCCGAAATGGCCGGAAACGATATGGCCAGTGACGATACGGCTCAGGCCGTCGTGCGCCTCGCTGACGCCCGGATGTACCGCCACAAGGACCGGCTACCCAGCGCCCGGAGAGCAGGCTAGGGCGTACTCCCATTTCCCGTCTTTACCTACAAGCCACCAGCCACCAGCCGGGGCGTCGGCCCCCCAAACCGTGACCCCTCCCCCTCGCTACGCCTCCAGCAGAACGCTACACTCTGATCCAGATGACGACCACGCTCGACCCCCAGCGGGGCAAGCTCAAAGGTGTCGGGCAGGGCAAATTGCCGCCGATGCTCGAACAGTACGTGGAGCTGCGCGACATGACCGAATCGCAGCTCCCCGGCGCCCTGCTGCTGTTCCAGTGCGGCGATTTCTACGAAACCTTTGGTGAAGACGCCGAACGCGCCGCCCGGCTGCTGAACATCGCCCTGACGCACAAGAGCAGCAAGGATTTCTCGACCTCGATGGCGGGCATTCCGATTCGCACGCTCGACAGCTTCGTGGAAAAGCTGCTCGGCAAGGGCGTCTGCGTGGCGGTGGCCGAGCAGATGGAGCTGCCCGGTGCGGGCCTGGTCGAGCGCAAGGTCACGCAACTGCTGACGCCCGGCACCGTGACCGAGGAGCGCCACCTCAGCGCAGACGAGAATTATCTGGCGGCGGTGGCGACCGGCGACGGCTACGCGCTGGCGCTGCTGGACCTGTCCACCGGCGAATTCCGCTGCGCCGCCTTCAGTAGCCGCACCGGCCTGTACGACGAACTCAGCCGCTGGCGAGCCCGCGAGGTGCTGCTGGCGCCCGAACTGGCAGAAAACACTGCGCTGCTGAGCGACTTCAAGGCCAGATTTCCGCTGATGCTCTCGCAGGGCAACTTTGGACTGGAGGCGTGCCAGGCAGCGCTCACCGCCGTGCTGGGCGAACTTCCCGGCGTGCTGGGCGGCAGCGAGGGGCTGACCCGTGCCTGCGGCGCCGTGCTCGGCTATGCCAGACGGGTCCACCAGAGCGTGGGCGAGGAGAGCGATCTCAGGATGGTTCGCCGCCTGGTGCGCTTTGAGCCGGGCGCCCACATGCGCCTGAGCGACTGGGCGCTGCGGGCGCTGGAAGTCTTCACCGCCCAGTCGCCCCAGGGCCGCACGTTGATGGACGCGCTGGGGCAAACCCGCACAGCCGGGGGTCGCCGCCGCCTGCGCGCCTGGCTGCGTGCCCCGCTGCTCGACCGACTGAGCCTGAGCGCCCGCCTCGACGCGGTGGAGGCCCTGACCCGCGCCAGCGATCTACGGAGCGGCGTGCGCTCGCTGCTCTACCGCGCCCACGACCTGGAGCGCCTGGTCGCCCGCGTCGCCGCCGCCCGCGCCACGCCCCGCGAGGTCGCCGCCCTGGCCCGCACCCTGGAGTTGCTGCCCGACGCGGGCGAACTGCTGGCCAGCGCCGCCGAGGCTGCCGGTGGCGGCGGACTGCTGAGTATTGGTTTGCTCAGCGGCGTGCGTGCCCGCCTGGTCGCGCTACCGGATGTGGTCAGCCTGATCCGCGCCGCGCTGGTGGACGAGCCTCCCATTCGCGCCTCGGACGGCGGGCTGATCCGCGAGGGCTTTCACGCCGAGCTGGACCGGCTGCGGAACGAGGCCCTGGGCCACCGCGCCTGGCTGGCCGAACTGGAACGCAGCGAGCGCGAGCGCACCGGCATCGGCAGCCTCAAGGTCGGCTTCAACACCGTCTTCGGCTATTACCTGGAAATTACCTCGGCCCACCTCAGTAAAGTGCCCGCCGATTACCGCCAGATCGCCACCCTCAAGGACCGCGCCAGATTTACCCGCAGTGATTTGCGCGAACGCGAGCGCGAGATCGCCCGGCTGGAACAGGCCGCCGAACGTCTGGAAGCCGAGGTCTTCACCGAACTCCGCGCCTCGCTGGCCTCCAGTGCCGACGCGCTCAGCGAGGCCGCCGGAGCCATGTCCGAACTGGACGTGCTGTGTGCCCTCTCCGAGATCGCCGCCACCCGCGCCTGGACCCGCCCGCAGACCCTGAGCGACCAGCGCCTGCATCTGACCCAGGCCCGGCATCCGGTCGTCGAACTGGTCAGCAACGGCAACTTCGTGCCTAACGACGCCGAGCTGTCGCCGTCTCGCCGCACGCTGCTGCTGACCGGGCCGAACATGGCCGGTAAGAGCACCTACCTGCGCACCGTCGCCATCTGTGCCCTGCTGCACCAGATCGGCTCCTTCGTGCCTGCCGACGCCGCCGAGCTGCCGATCTTCGACAGCATCCACACCCGCATCGGCGCCTCGGACGACCTGGCGGGCGGGCGCAGCACCTTCATGGTCGAGATGAGCGAGCTGGCCGGAATTCTGCATCACGCCACGCCGCTTTCACTGGTGATTCTGGACGAGATCGGGCGCGGCACGTCTACCCTGGACGGTCTGGCCATCGCCCGCGCGGCGCTGGAACACCTGCACGAGACCGGCACCTACACGCTGTTCGCCACCCACTACTTCGAGCTGACCCGGCTGGAAGGCGAGCTGCCCGGCCTGGTGAATCTGCACGTCGCCGCCGAGGAGGAGGCCGGTACGCTGACCTTCTACCACCAGGTCATTCCCGGCGCCGCCCACCAGAGCTACGGCGTGGAGGTCGCCCGCCTGGCTGGCCTGCCCGCCCGCGTGACCACCCGCGCCGCCGCGCTGCTCGGGGCGCTCAGCGTGCGCCCGGAAGGCGGCGAACTGAGCGCCGAACTTGATGCCCTCGACCTGGCTAGATTGACCCCGCTGGACGCCCTGGCGCTGCTGCACCGCTGGCAATCGGGGCTGAGGGCGTGAGCGAGTCTCCTGTGCTGCTGGCCGAGGCAGGGGGGTTTGCCGTCTGGGCTGACGGGCACAGCCTGGAAATCTGCCGCCCAGACGGCTTCGCCTGGCCGCTGGGCGAGATGTACGGCACGCCCGTCGCCGCGCTGATGACCCGCAACGGGCGCTACGCCGTCATCATCGGCTGCGGCGTGATGGTCTGCGATCTGC
This sequence comes from Deinococcus sp., assembly GCF_025362455.1. Classification (GTDB taxonomy): domain Bacteria; phylum Deinococcota; class Deinococci; order Deinococcales; family Deinococcaceae; genus Deinococcus. The sequence goes on from NZ_JANYGJ010000100.1 coordinate 16,546, forward strand.
ACCGCTTCGGCCAGCCGTTCGCGGTGGGCCTGAACTGGAGCGAGGCCCCGGTGGTCTACCTCAAGTCCGACGCCGACGACGTGTGGTGGTTTACCGGCGTCACACAGGGCGACCAGACCGGCGACCTGGAACTCATCGCCTCGCTGATGGGCTGGCCGGTGGGCCGCTACGCCTTCAGCCCCGGCACCCTGGCCTTCACGCCGCTCCCGCTGGAGCCATCGATCACGCTGAATATATGAGTAAGCCGATGAAGTGCCCGAAGACCGCAAGTCTAAGCAGGCGCGGCGTCGCCTTTGCGCTCCTGCTGAATCAGACGCTCCTCCTGAATCATGGGGACGCCCTGGCAGAGGGGCTGAGTCCTGAGTATTTCAAGTTGCCGTATCAGACGCTGCACTGCCGGAATGATCAGACGCTTCAGCTCGTGCCCAGCAACACTCAGTCGCTGCTCGTGCGGCGCTACCGGGGACACGGGTACGCCCTGAACTTCGTGTATCAACCGGGCTCTGCCGGTCATTATGTCGGCGGCGGCCTGAGCATCGACATCCGGCGGGACGGGGCGTTTGCGCTGCGCCTGGGGCGACTCCGCGACCTTTGCACTCATCCGGGCGCAGGACGATGACCGTATGACCCCCATCCGCATCCTTCCCCCCGAACTCGCCCGCCAGATCGCGGCGGGGGAGGTCGTTTCGCGTCCGACAGACGTGGTGCGCGAACTGCTCGACAACGCCCTGGACGCCGGGGCCAGCCGCATCGACATCGAGGTGGACGGCGGCGGCCTCAAACTGATAAAAGTGCGCGACAACGGCGGCGGCATCGCGGCGCCTGACGTGGCCCTCTCGCCGCTGCGGCACGCGACCAGCAAACTCGAATCGGTGGACCGGGTAACCACGCTGGGCTTCCGGGGCGAGGCGCTGTGGGCGCTGGCCCAGGCCGGGAAGTTGCGGCTGGTGACCCGTCCGAGTGCGCAGCTCGGCGCTGCGGAACTCCGAGCGCACGGCGACGACGTTGAAGTCAGCAAAACGACGGCCCCGGCGGGCACGACGGTCAGCGTCTCCGGGCTGTTCGCCCACCTGCCCGCCCGGCTGCGCACCCAGCTTCCGGCGGCGGCGGAAATTCGGGAAATCACCGCGCTCGTGTCGCGCTACGTGCTGCACTGGCCCCGGCTGCACTGGAAACTCAGCGTGGACGGTGAGAGCCGCCTGCTTCACGCGCCCGCCGATCACCGGGGCGCGGTGGCGAGCGTCTACGGCCCGCTGAGTTCAAACCGGGTATTGAGCTTCGATGATGACGGTATCGCGGGCGTTCTCAGCCGCCCCGAACTCAGCCGCCCGCGCCGGGACCGGATGCACTTCGCGGTCAACGGGCGCCCGGTCCAGGCGCCGCCGGAGCTGGAACGCGCCGTGATCGACGGCTACGCCGAACTGCTGGCCGCCGGACACGCCCCGCTGTGTGTGCTGAATCTGAGCCTGCCCCCGGAGGACGTGAATCCGAACGTCCACCCGGCCAAAGCGGTGGTGGCGCTGGCCGACCTGGGCGCACTGGCTGCCCGTCTCACCGCTGCCGTGCGCCGCGCCCTGGCCGGGCAGGCGCTGGCCCGCGCCGTGCCGGAGCTGCGCTCACCCGCTCCGCTGCTCGGCGCGCCCGTCACCGGCAGCTTCCCCGAACTCCACCTGGTCGGTGTCTACCGGGGAACCTACCTGCTGGCCGAAGGTGAGGGCGACCTGTGGATTGTGGACGCCCACGCCGCCCACGAGCGCGTCATCTACGAGGAGCTGTCCAGACGCCTGTGCAGCGAGCCGCCGCTGGAGCTGGCCGAGCCCGAACTGCTGCACCTGAGCCCCGAACAGCTCGCCCGCCTTCATGAACGTGCTGAAGAATTGCAGCGCTGGGGCCTGAGCATCGAGGCCTTCGGCGCCGGACTGGCCCGCCTGCGCAGCCTGCCCGCCGTGCTGGCCGCCCTGCCGGTGCCCCGGCTGCACGAACAGATCGTCGAATCGGCGCTGGGCCAGGGCCTCTCGCCCGAACGCGAGGTGCTGGGCCGTCTGGCCTGCGCCCCCGCCCTGAAAGCCGGGATGCTCGACGCCGGGCGCGGCGCGGCGGTGCTGAGTATGCTGGCCGTCTGCGAGCAGCCCTGGGCCTGTCCCCACGGGCGCCCCACGGTGCTGCGCTTGTCTGAGCGCGATTTGATGCACGGTTTCGGGCGCCGCAGCGTGCGCGACGTGGCGAGGGGACGCGACGAGGTGGAGGCGAAGGTGGGACGGGCCGAGGAACCTGAGTTGAGCCGTGCTGAATTCGAATCGTGACCGTCACCGGGCCTTCGTCCAGCCCAGATCCTGAACAGGGGAGTAGCCATGATCAAGTTCGGCGCACACGCGTTTTCCTGGGAGAGCGACTGGACCACTGCCACCCTCCAGCGGGTGATCGGCTACGCCGCCGACGCGGGGCTGGACTTCATCGAGATTCCGCTGCTGAGGCCGGGCGAATTCGAGGCCGCTGAGCACCGGGCGCTGCTGGAGGAACGCGGCCTGGCGGCGGTCTGCTCGCTGAGTCTGCCGAAGTGGGCGCACATGCCGACCCATCCGCACGAGGCCGAACGCTTTCTGAGCAGCGTGCTCGACCGCATGGAACAGCTCGGCTCGCACTACCTGACCGGCTGCACCGCCTACGCCCTGGGCGTGCTGACCGGCGCCCCGCCGACGCCAGGCGAATACGCCGTGATCGCCGAGACGCTGACCCGCGTGGCCGAGGACGCCAAGCGGCGCGGCGTCGTCATGGGTCTGGAAGCCTGCAACCGCTACGAAACGTACCTGTTCAACACGCTGGCCGATGTCAGCGGTTTCATCGACGGCCTGGACACCGACAACCTGCACGTCCATGCCGACACCTACCACATGAACATCGAGGAGGAGGGCTTCCGGGCTGCGCTGATCGGGGCGGGGCAGCGGCTCCAGTTCATTCATATGAGCGAGAGCCACAGAGGGCTGGTCGGCACCGGCAACGTTCACTGGGAGGAGGTCTGGGCCGGGCTGGCGGCCATCCAGTTCAGCGGCTACCTGACGCTGGAATCCTTCGCGGCGCCGAACGCCGACCTGGCCGCCGCGACCTGCATCTGGAAACCGGCGCGGTATTCCGGCCAGCAGCTCGCCGAGGGCGGCCTGAAGTTTCTGCGGGCAGGCGCAATCAAATCCGGGCTGATGGAGGGGTGAAGCACGCCAACTGTGCTTCGGTGCGCCTTGGCACGGCGCCTCCAGATTTGCTATACTCGGCGGCGCTAAGCCCGGCCACGCACACCGACGTGACGGCAAAGGATACCCAGCATGCAAAAAGACATCCACCCCAAAGCGGTTCCCTGCAAAATCATCTATCAGGGCAAGGTCATCATGGAAACCATGAGCACCCGGCCTGAAATTCACGTCGATGTCTGGAGCGGCGTTCACCCCTTCTGGACCGGCGAGGAGCGCTTCCTCGACACCGAGGGCCGCGTGGACAAGTTCAACAAGCGCTTCGGCGACAGCTACCGCCGCAAGTAAAGAGTGGAGAGAGGGAAACCGGGCCGTGGGGTCCGGTTTTTTGTGATTGTTGGATAATACTGTAAATGTTCACCGATCACAAATAGATGTCGAGAATGCACCAAACTATCCATGAAAATGGATCAACCCCGCAATATATTATATGTTTCCAAGCCTCAAATTCCAATAATCGGGATCTCCGTCCCCGATAGATAGAATATTGAAATGTCCTTTGTGTAGATATTTCATCATATGGTCCATCTTTGAAAGTATCATATCTAATTCTGAGAAGCTTAATTCTGAGAACTCATCATAGGTTGGTTTGAAACTGTAAAACTCTAGTAAATGCTGACGACATTCTTCATACGATATTTCAAATAAATCCTTACCTTGAAACATCGCCTTAATAGGATTGTTGGGTAGATTATTGGTGAGTTCGACAGCGTAGACTTGGGCAGTGTCCTCGTCTCCATCTGTATAAGATATGCCAAAACCATGATCCGAGCACGAGTCCTCGTTTTCAGATCGTGTTGTCGGAGACATTCCAGTACCTTTTAAAATCCTTCTCGTTTCTTTTTTAGACGTACCAAGTTTGACAGGCCCGACACTTTCGAGTGGAATAATCTCAAATTTATACTGTGACATGCTGAAATTCTGCCACACTTCGGCGCGAGAAGGTGGCCATGAGGTAAATTCGAGTTGCTGGCGCAGATTAGCCCCAGACTCGGACAGCCTCAACTGATGAAACTTCTCCTGCTACACTCCCCACATCCATGCTCAAATCTCCCTACTCTGGCGGCCACCTCGAAGTGATCGTGGGGCCGATGTTCAGCGGTAAATCCGAGGAACTCATCCGCCGCGTCAACCGCTCGGTGATCGCCCGGCAACGCGCCGTGGTGTTCAAGCCCGCGCTCGACAACCGCTACCACATTACCCGCGTCGCCAGCCATTCTGGCCAGAGCGCCGAGGCCGTGGCCATCGACTCCACCGACCAGGCCCGCGCCTACCTGCGCGGCGAGGACGGCCTGTTTAACCTGCCCGGCGAGCCCGCCCAGGTCGTCGCCTTCGACGAGGCCCAGTTCTTCGACGCCGGA
>NZ_JANYGJ010000132.1 GCF_025362455.1 Deinococcus sp.
AGCGTGGCAGCAGCCCGGCTCACCTCCTCTGGCCCGCGTGAGACGGCCTCCATCTTCAGACTCATGTACGGATGGTCGCGCAGCAGGTCGGCGCTGCCTGCCCAGGGATCTGCTGCTGCGTAACTCAGGCGCCGCACCGGCCCCATCACCAGCGTTCCGGCGCACTGCGGGCAGGGCTCGACGGTGGTGAGCAGGGTGAGCGTCTGCGTTACCTCGTGGGGCAGTTCAGGGAGGGCGAGCAGCGCGTTGACCTCGGCATGGGCCAGGTCGTGCCCGCTGATGACGCCCTGCACCTGCCGTGCCTCACGGGTCCGGTTGCGACCCACCGCCAGGACGGCGCCCGCCGGGTCCACAATCGCCGCGCCCACCGGGATATTGCCGGTCTGGTACGCCTCCCAGCTCTGCGCCCAGGCCGCTTGCCAGCCGGGGGAGAGGTCGGCCCAGGTCACGCGGGCCGCCGGATGTGTGCGAGCACGCTCACAGCCACCCCCGTTCCCGCATGACCGCCAGCGCCGGAGCCAGTTGAAAGTCCTCGCACCAGGGCACCTGAGTCGGGTCAACCCAGCGCTGCTCGCGTCCCTCCGGGCTGGGCTCCAGATGCTCCAGCCGCGCCAGGAAGATCAGGCTCGTCTCCCCGTACTCCGGTGACGTGACCGCAAACGGCTCGCCTTCCACGACTACATGCGCCCCGGTTTCCTCCCAGGCTTCGCGTACCGCCGCCTGAGCCGCACTTTCGCCCGGCTCGATGCCCCCGCCCGGCAAGCTCCACCGCCCACCCCGCACCCCGATCATCAGCACCCGCCCCTGATGCACCACGCAGGCACATGCCCGCCCGGACCGGTTGCCCCGCCCCCCGCCAGGCGACAGATTCCCCGGCTCCCCTTCATCCCTCATCTGTTCCCACTCCCCACAAGCCACAGGCCACGAGCCGCGCGAAGCGCCTCACAACGCCCCCCGATTCTTCTCGATCAGATCGTCCAGCGCTTCTCGCAGCAAACTGGCCTCGGTGCGGCCCAGGGCGGCAGCGAGCTTGGACAGCCGTTCGAGCTGGCTTTTGGGGTAGTAGTTGCTCTTGAGGACCATCTTCGACTCGACATAAATACAGGCCCGGCCCCGGCCCTCGCGTTTGGCCCGCAGCAGCGCCTCGTCGGCGGCGCGTTGGAGGTCGAAACTGCTCTCGGCGTGCGCTGGGCGCCCGGCCAGGCCCACCGACAGGTTCAGCCCGCGCGGCCAGTCGGCGTCGCGGTTGATCTGAAAGTGCTTGATGATCTCGTCGAATAAGATCAGGGCCGTTTCGGCGGCGCTTTCCGGCAAGATCACGGCGTATTCGTCGCCGCCCAGCCGCGCCACGTGGCTACCCGCTGGCACGCTGCCAGACAGTAACCGCTCGACCTGGCGCAGCACCCGGTCCCCTTCGGCGTGGCCCAGCGTCTCGTTGAGCTGCATAAAGTGATCGAGGTCGATGAGCGCCAGCGTCAGCGGCACTTTGGCGAGCTTGTGCATGGTCTTTTCAAAGTCGGCGCGGCTGAGGATCGGCGGTCTGGCCATCGGTGTACCCCCGTGCTATATGCTGTGTTTAAACATATATATGTTGCGTGTAAGTGCTTGTCACCCCTATACACCTGTCTAGACGCCGCCCAGGCCGCAACTTGAGCGTTACTGACTCAGATTCTCGTATGGCCTGATTTGACATCTGCTGGAGGCCAGTGCTAAGGTTTGCCCTGTCGGATGGCGCTGGGAGGGCAAAAAGTGCGACTTGCACACAATGCTGAGATTGTGCTGAGCATTGGCCCCACCCAGGCATCACATCAATTCATGGAGGAACACATGCTGAAACCTTTAGGGGACCGAGTACTGGTTGAAATCGTCGAGGACGGCGAGCAGAAGACGGCAGGTGGCCTGTTCGTGCCGGATACCGCCAAGGAAAAGAGCCAGCGCGGCAAGGTCGTCGCCGTCGGCAGCGGCAAGACGCTCGACAACGGCACCAAAGTCGCCATCGAAGTCGGCGTGGGCGATACCGTCTACTTCGCCAAATACGGCGGCACCGAAGTCACGCTCGAGGGCAAGAACTACAGCATCCTCAACGAGCGCGATATCCTCGCTATTGTCTGATTTACCCCCTCTAACCTCACCCAAGGAGCCCCATCATGGCTAAACAACTCGTATTCGATGAACCCGCCCGCCGTGCCCTGGAACGTGGCGTCAACGCCGTCGCCAACGCTGTCAAAGTGACCCTCGGCCCCCGTGGCCGCAATGTGGTCATCGAGAAGAAGTTCGGCTCGCCCACCATTACCAAGGACGGCGTGACCGTCGCCAAGGAAATCGAGCTGGAAGACAAGCTGGAGAACATCGGCGCCCAGCTCCTCAAGGAAGTCGCCAGCAAGACCAACGACATCACGGGTGACGGCACCACCACCGCCACCGTGCTCGGCCAGGCCGTCGTCAAGGAGGGCCTGCGCAACGTCGCCGCCGGAGCCAACCCGTTGGCCCTCAAGCGCGGCATCGACAAGGCCGTGCTGATCGCCATCGAGGAGATCAAGAAGATGGCCGTGCCGGTCGAGGATTCCGAGGCCATCAAGAAGGTCGCGGGCATCAGCGCCAACGACGAGACGGTGGGCGAGGAAATCGCCAACGCCATGGACAAGGTGGGCAAGGAAGGCGTCATCACCATCGAGGAGTCCAAGGGCTTCGACACCGAAGTGGACGTCGTGGAGGGCATGCAGTTCGACAAGGGCTTCATCAACCCCTACTTCGTGACCAACGCCGAGAAGATGGAAGCCGTCCTCGAAGACGCCTACATCCTGATCGTCGAGAAGAAGATCACGGTGCTCAAGGACCTGCTGCCGGTGCTCGAAAAGGCCGTGCAGTCGGGCCGCCCGCTGCTGATTATCGCCGAGGACGTCGAGGGCGAGGCCCTGGCGACCCTGGTGCTCAACAAGCTGCGCGGCGCCCTGAACATCGCCGCCGTCAAGGCCCCCGGCTTCGGCGACCGCCGCAAGGAAATGCTGCGTGACATCGCCGCCGTCACGGGCGGACAGGTCATCACCGAGGACCTGGGCTACAAGCTGGAGAACACCACCCTGGAGATGCTGGGCCGCGCCAAGCGCATCCGCATCACCAAGGACGAGACCACCATCATCGACGGCTCCGGCGACCAGAGCGAGATCGAGGCCCGCGTCAACGCCATCAAGGGTGAGCTCGACAACACCGACAGCGACTACGCCAAGGAGAAGCTCCAGGAGCGCCTCGCCAAGCTGGCAGGCGGCGTGGCCGTCATCCGCGTCGGTGCCGCCACCGAGACCGAACTCAAAGAGAAGAAGCACCGCTACGAGGACGCCCTCTCCACCGCCCGCTCGGCTGTGGAAGAAGGCATCGTCTCCGGCGGCGGCACCACCCTGCTGCGGATCATTCCTGCCGTGCGCAAGGCTGCCGAGGGTCTGGTCGGCGACGAGGCCACCGGCGCCCGCATCCTGATCCGCGCCCTGGAGGAGCCTGCTCGCCAGATCGCCGTCAACGCCGGGTTTGAGGGCAGCGTCGTGGTGAACGCCGTTATCAACAGCGACAAGCCTCGCTACGGCTTCAACGCCGCCACGGGCGAGTTCGTGGACGACATGATCGCCGCTGGCATCGTGGACCCCGCCAAGGTGACCCGCACGGCGCTTCAGAACGCGGCCAGCATCGGCGCCCTGATCCTGACCACCGAGGCCATCGTGAGCGACAAGCCCGAAAAGCCCCAGGCGGGCGGTCAGGGTGGCGGCGGCATGGGCGGCGGCGACATGGGCGGCATGGACTTCTAAGCAAACCAGAATTGAACGAAGAAGCCGGGGCGTGATGCTCCGGCTTTTTTGTGGTCGAGAACATTGAATGTCGCCATCAAATCTCAACATCCTTTTGGTCAAGCGTGCGGCCTTGTGAAACGCTTTTTTGTAGATAAAAGTCTGTCGGGGCGATCAGCGCGGCAGCATCTGTTCGTGCAAGATACTTGACCAGATTGGCTTTGTATTCCTCTTCTGGCTGCTGCATCTCGTGAATATCAACTTCGGTCAGGTCGTCCACAAAAGTCAACTCGCCGTCTGTGCCAAGTGAGTACACGTCCAGATAGGACATCATCGGCCCACCGTCCTGCACGATGCTGGTCAACAGGAAAAGGGCGTCGTCGCGGGTAAGGAGCGGATCGCCGCCTTCATCGTCAACAACGGGCGTAGTCGCTACGCAATGCAATTTGATAAAGGCATCGATTTCGGCTTGCGTTTTCATATCTTACGATAAACGTTCGCCGCTGACCTTCGCCCACAGCGCGGCATCTTCGCTCTCCTGCCATTCCTCACCAGCCAGGCGGTACGCCTCCTCCAGTTCCCGGTCCTGCAACTGCTGGATAGCGTGCTGAAGCGCCTTGCTGCGGCTTTTCAGCTTGTGTGTCTGCTGGTAGTGATCCAGAAAGGCGAGTTGAGATTGGGGGAGGCTGACGCTGAACTTCATGCTTCAGGGTAGCGTATCTGATTAGCGATGCAGGGGTGGTCGCGGTTCGGGCCGTGGGCGAGTAGACTCAGGCATGACCGGCGACCTGACCCGCGATGACCTGCTGGCGATCATCCGTCGGCAAGCGGAGCAGTTCGAGCGACTGGAAGCCGAAAACAAAGCGCTCAGAGCTGAAATCGTGCGGCTGAACAAGCGCATCGAGGAATTGGAGCGCAAGGGCCG
>NZ_JANYGJ010000152.1 GCF_025362455.1 Deinococcus sp.
TTCTTATATTCCTTGGTCGAGTACAGCACGTCATATTCGAACGGCGCCACCTCGTCGTGGATGGCCTGAATTTTGCCAAACGCCTCTTCCTTGCTGCGGCCATGCACCATCGTGAAAATGGTGTAGGGCCATTCCGGATAGGTCGGGCGCAGGTAGCAGTGAGACACCGCCTTGAAGCTGGCCATCTGCTGCCCGACCTCGGCCACCTGCTCCTGGGGCACGGCCCAGACGCCCATGGCGTTGAAGGTAAAACCCGCCGACTGGTGCCTCAGCACCGCGCTGATGCGGCGTAGCGCACCCGCCGCCTTCATTCCCTCGGCGTGAGCGGCCACGGCCTCGATGCTCATGCCCAGCGCCGCGCAGGCCGCCGCATACGGCTCCTCGGTGATCGGCAGGTCTTTCTGGAACTCGACTACGAACTTCCTGTCGGTGTCGCTCACGGCGTAGCCGACGTTGCGGTCGGCGTTGGTGTACTGGGGCGTGCTCTTGGCGTTCCAGGCTTCCTTGCCGGTCATGTCGAACTCGACGCCGATCTTGTACAGATGCAGCGTGGGCATCAGGCGGGTCAATTTGGCGCCGCTCAGCTCGTGCAGGCGCTGGACATGGGCCTCCAGGTCGCTCTCCGGCGGCACGGCGATGGTGTACCACAGGTTGAAGGCGTGGTTACGCCGGTAGTTGTGGCTCACGCCGGGGTGCAGGCTGACGACAGCCGCGCCCTCGTCGAGCTGCCCCGCGTCGTGGACGGCGGCGACCAGGCTGCTCTGGTAGCCGAGCGTGCGGGTATCGAAGATGGCGCTGACCTGCCGCAGCACGCCCGCCGCCTTGACCTCGCGCAGAATGCTCAGCGCCTCGGCTTCGCTCAAGCCGACTTCCGCCCCGATCAGGGCGTAGGGCCGCGCCACGATGGGAATATCTTTCTGGACGCGGTTGAGCAGCAGCTCGCGGGGTGAGGGAAGGGCAGGTGCCTCGCCACTCGCTGATTGGGGGGTCACGGTTTGGGGAGCCTGGGTGGCAGTCATACCTGACAGGCTAGCATTCCCAAAACAGTAAAACGTCCTTCCAGATGGAGCTTTTCTTTACTGAAACAGCTTTGGATCGACTGAGCGTTCAGACCGGTTGGAGTCGCGTCGGCGCAGCTCGCTCCGGTTCCCCGGCGCGGCGGCGCAGGTCGTCGGCCAGGTCAGCCAGGCTGCTACGGGCCAGCCGGGCTTCCAGGGCGGCCTGGGCCTCGTTGCAGACTTCACCGAGCGCCGACTGGATGTGCCGCCCCACCGAGCAGCTCTGGCTGGGGTGCTCGTGCAGCGCGATCAGCCGTTCAGGCGGCTGCACGGCCCGGTACACGTCCAGCAGAGTGATGGTCTCGGCGCTGCGGGCCAGGCTCAGCCCCGCCACGCCCTGACGCGAGCAGACCAGCCCGGCGCGGCGCAACATGCCGCTCACCCCGCGCACGATCACCGGATTGACGCCCACGCTGCACGCCAGATGCTCGGAGCTCATCACCTCGCCGGGGTGGGTACTCAGCAGCGAGAGCAGATGCGAGGCCACGGCGAAGCGGCTTGAAACGGTCATCAGCGGCGCTCCAACATGTCACCATGATACTTACAGGGCAAGCGGCAAGTCAAGGTGAAAACGCTCAGTCTGAAGCGGCGCTCAGCTCCCGCTCGGCCCGGCTGTGCGCCTGGTAGCGCTCGCCCCAGACCAGCATGGCGCGGACAATCGGCTCCAGGCTCTGCCCCAGTTCGGTCAGCGAGTATTCGACTCTGGGCGGCACCTGGGCGTAGACCTCCCGGTGGACCAGGCCGTCGGCTTCCAGCTCGCACAGTTGCAGGGTCAGCATCCGCTGGGTGACGCTGCCGAGCTTGCGTTGCAGCTCCGAGAAGCGCAGCGGGCCGAGCAGCAGATGGTAGAGCGTGACCGTTTTCCACTTGCCGCCGATCAGATCCACGGTGGTGGTCACGGCGCAGCCATGCAGGCAGTTCTGGATGGTCCGGGGCATGGGGAGAGCCTAAGTACATTGATTTCTATATTTTGATACCCTTGTAGTGACGACTCATCTTTTCGCGACAGTGTTCTACGGTGAAGTGCCAGTTCACCGTCGTTCCAGCGGTGTTTCTCTGGTCAATCCAGCTCGTCACTTCATCCTTCA
>NZ_JANYGJ010000154.1 GCF_025362455.1 Deinococcus sp.
ACACTGCGGATGACAGCAGTATGCACATCATTGTACGTTCCATTGGAAGAAAACACGGCCATCGCGCTACCCGCCAAGCTCGAAGAACCTCTATAACTCACGACTGGACTTCCACGACTCCCGCGACCAGTTCTCCCAATAAAGTATTTATCCCCTGCGACCCACCAGGCTAGCTCAGTACATTGCCAGTCTTCCCATTCCAACATTGAAAAGTCATTTTGACCCGTTTCGCGCCTGATGCAAGCCGTCAAAGCTTTTTTATTCAATCCAGTTCCTGAAGCGTTTCCACAGTTGGAAACCAGGCGATCTAGGGTTGTAATATCGAATCTCGAACACGCTGCTTCCGCCGCACAATCTATACCTACACCAGCCTGTGTAGGCTGTTGAGTAGTCGTTGGCACCACATTCTCAGGTGCTTGAGGGAGCGTAAAGTACTGGTCAGAATCGAACTCATCACACGAATAAACATTGATTGGCGAATTTTGTGCCGCATTGTAGGCGTTCAGACAGTACACGCCGTCACCGCTACCGACGCGTTGCAGAATCACATTTTTGGAGCCGTACTTCGAGAAATCGAGGACGCGCCACTGCTGATCCGTGTCACTCGAATTGCACTCATACAAATTAATGGCTTTACTGTTCACAGGTGCATAAGAATTGATGCAAGAGTTAGTGCCTACACGCTTGATGTTGTAGACGTTTCCACTGATGCGCACGAAATCCCAGTTCTGATCGTCAGTGTTGTCAATACCGTATAGGAAAACTTTGTTGCCGGTAGGAATGTTGTAGTTCACGGCCAAGCCGTGCGAGAGAATCTGGCTGACAAAATGATTGGGTGCAGGTGCAGGTGCAGGTGCAGGTGCAGGTGCAGGTGCAGGTGCAGGTGCAGGTACCGGAATGGGTGTGGGCGTTGGTGCCGGTATAGGCGTAGGAACTGGCGTGGGCACCGTCGGTGTAGACGTACCTATGGGCATCACCTTCCACAACTGGTTCGCTCCGCCATTACAGTCCCACTGACCTACATCAGTGGACTGCTTACCCTCAGGGAAAAACTGGTCGAGACATAACCCAGAGGCTTTTACCTTGAGCTTAAAAGCGTTTCCAACGGGTTCAAAAAGAAACTGCTGTCCGGTAGACTGATCATTACAGGTGGCTTGTACGAGTTTGACTCCCACACCCCCCGTCGCAGGCACAGTTACGCACTTGCCCGAATTCACTGCCGTGATCTGCTTGTAGCCGTTGCTCATCGCTCGTAGTGTGAACTGCTGATTAGCCGCTGAGTGGCAGTTCCAGGCTAGGACCGAGGAATTGTCCGCAGTCGAGCCGCCTGCAACATCGAGGCATTGCCCGGTATAATTGTTGACGAGCAAGGTGGCTGGCCCAGCGGTTGATGGCGTTGTTACCGGAGGCGTCAACGGCTGCAAGGCGAAGTTGAGCGACGCCCCTACCCGTCCTATCCCATCGGTGCCGATCAGCATCAAACTCCAGCGGTAGCGGGTCTCGGCACCACTCACGAAGCTCGACGGCGGCAAGATCAACTGAGTGCTGGACCCCGCCAGAGTCGTGTTCCGGTACACCAGATCATTCGGCCCAAACGGATACTTGGTGATGATCAGACGTAGCTGTGTGGCACCTTGCGCTGGAGTCCATGCAAAAGTTGTGTTGCCCTCAGCTTTGATTGCGCCCGCAGGCGACTGAGGCACAGGCATACTGATAGTACCGCCGACCAGAGCGTTTGAGCGCTGAAAAACGTAGGGCCCCGGTGCCGGACGGTCATATTCACGGATGGTCCAGCCGTCACCTTTCTTGACCATATGCAGACTAGTCTCCACGGCCTTTTTCGCCCGCCCATTCTCTTCAAGGGCCAGAAAGCTACCCGAAGCCTGGTCAATCCATTGCTTGAACATCACCACATGGCCTGCGTTTCCGATGCCCTGGTTGTTAATGGCGTCGCCTGGTCGCAGCTCAGCCAGACTGACCTGGACTGAGTAGTTTTTGAGTGTGCTAGTCACCGCTGAACTGTTCAGCCCCCAGGCCATCGAGATAAGACCTGAACAATCCGGACGATAACCGTCATATGTCGTTTTCTGGCTGTACGGCACGGCAAAGCGAACCCAACGCTGAGCCCTCGCTATTATTTCGGCGCTACTGCTGGTTAGTGAAAGCGCGGAGAGACTCGACGCAGACAAGCTTCCCGTGTACCCCTGGCCGATGATAGGCATCAGCTCACCGTCAACTGGATTGAGAACTATTGGGGTTTCTTCGGTATTGTCGTTGCCCGCTAGAGGCGTGAGATCATCGTCGCTGGGTGCCGTTGGAGGAGATGCAGGCGCAGGCGCAGGGGTGGTTCCTGATACCGGGGTCGTCGGGGTCGTAGAGGGCACTGTTGCCGTTCCGGAAGGTGGCGCAGCCTGTTCAGGAATACCGGCTGCTGTCTCTCCACCTCCACAAGCCGTGAGCAACGCTAGGCTAATGACCAGCCCAAGCTGTAACGCATGGAGCTTGCGACGAGGCAGTGCCTGGGGCGAAGTGTCTGTCTTCTGACCTGATTTCATAATGATCCTCCTGAAGTTCACTTGCGATTGATGCATATTGTTGACATACGGAATTGAACTTGCCTTCACCTGACTCATCAGGTTGATTCAACCCACGTCCCATCGGGCTTCTCCTTGGCTGCGGGTCCGGGGCTGCGGGTCCGGGGCTGCGAATCTGGATCTGCGAGTGCTGCCCCTTCATGAGTGCCAGACCCGCCGTTGTTGCAACGACATGAGACTAGCAACAGGAACACGCCCGCCAACACCACCCTGGGGGGAGGCGGGTCAGGGCCGGTGACACTCAGGACCACTCTGGAACAGTTCTGGAACATCGGTAAGCGTCGTCCCAGCGCGACTTTGTTTAGACGCTTTCAAAAACTGTCACAAATGTGGGAAGACTTAGAGCAAGGTGAGCTACAGTACTGACCATGAGTGCAACGTCCCCGGAACTCCTCATCCTGGAGATCGATACCGCCGCCGCGAGCGTCAATCTGGCCGGAACACCGCTTCAGTTGCCTCCACGGTACGTTTCGTTTCTGGAACTTCTGGCCGCACGCAGTCAGCAGCCAGACCGCTACGCCCAGCGGGTGCATGTCAGCGAGGTGCGCGAGCTGAGCGAGTTCCGGCACCTGGAGGAAGCGACCCTGGGCCAGACGCTCTACCGTTTCCTGAACGGCACCGGCAAGGGCGAGAGTTTCAACGAGCAGGTGTGCCGGATTCTGGGCCTCAGCGAAGAAAAGCTCGTCACCTCGCCGAAAGGCAAATCCAAGGAGGTCTGGGTTCTGAACATGGCCTGCATTGGAGGCGTCGTCATTCATGGTGTGCCGGGCGCTCCTGCGCTGCCGCCGCCGTCACTCACCGATACCGCGCCCGACCTGCTCAGCCACGACCCCTACGGCCTGTGCGACCTGACGATGGCCGAAGCCCTGCTCGAACTGGGCCGACCTGCCGAGGCGCTGAGCGCCGCCGAACGCCTGATCGCTCATCCAGATCGTTCAGTTGCGGCCCGCGCCCTGCTGCTGCGCTCCAGTGTCCACGAGCAGGGGGCCGACTGGCCCGAAGCGTGGCAGAATCTCGACCGTGCGCGTGCGCTGATCGAGGTCGGGCCGCAGGACGCTCACCTGCTGCCCTGGGCGAAGCTGCAACACGCCCGGCTCGAACGCCTGGTCGGCGACCCGAATGTGTCGAAGCGGCTGCTGCGCGAGCTGCTGGCCGCCACGCCACCCGCTCATAAGCTGCTGCGTGGCCGACTGGAGGTGCTCGAAGGCTTACTGATTCTAGATGACCCCAGGCGGGAGCCGCGCAGCGCCCGACCTCATTTCAGTGTGGCCCTGCACCATTTTTTGGACGCTCGCTGGCTGTGGGGCACCTACCTGGTCGCGGCCAATCTGGGGCTGATGCATCTGCGGCAAAGTAGCTACGGCGCGGCCCGCAACAGTCCGTCGCTTTGCCGTCATGAACTGGCGCAGGCCCGCGACGGGTTCACGCGGGCCTGGCAGGTGTCGCAGGTGCTGGGCCGAGCACCCAAACCTGAACTCCTGGTCATGCTCGCCCGCACCGAGCGTGAACTGGGCGAGACCGAATCGGCTCAGCGCTACCTCGACTTGATTCTTGAGGGCCACTCGCCCCGGCAGCCGTCTCTCTTGCCCAGGCAGCGCTCTGAACTCTTCGCCGAGCGGGCCGAGCTGCACTGGACACTGGGCCGCCACCAGGCCGCGCAGAGCGACTGGCACACGGCGCTGCACCTTCCGCTGAGCCTGAGCGAGCTTGACGATCTGCGGCGGCGGGCGGGCAACCGACTGGTCGATTCGCTGGCGAGCACTCCGAGTGCTGTATCTCAGCCTGTGCCCCAGGCAGATCTGGCATGAAGCTGCTGTGTGTGCTGCTGGCGGTGCTGAGCTGGGCCGGAGCAGCTCCTCAACCGGCGGCGTCCGCCCGCTTCACCCAGACGCTTGAAGCCGAGAATATGCACCTGACCGGGCGGGCGGTGCGCCTGCGCTGCGACGAGTGTTCAGGTGGCTACACCGCCAGTTACCTCGGCGAAGGCGGCGCCATCACCTGGGCGACCGAGGTGCCCCGTGCGGGCGTCTATCGCCTGAGCTTCAGAAACAGGACCGGTAATCAACTCTTTCCGGGTTTGCTGACCATCGACGGCATTCCGCTCATCGCCGTCAAGTTCCACAACACGCATAACCTCTGGGAAACCCTGTCGCTGAAGGTGCCACTGCGGCAAGGCATCAACACCTTGTCACTGTCGAACGAACGCGATGTGATTAACGATGTCGAGGAAGTAAGCGTTTCAGACGACCTGACTCAAATGACACAACTCCAAGAAACCGTCCCAGTCTTGCGACCTGCCTTCGTTCTGACTCCGCTAGAGAACATTCCCTGGAACGTTATGGTGATCGTTCTCGGCAGCCTGTGCCTCTCCATTTCGATGTTGATCAAAATCATGCGTGGGAAACGTAAACCAGGGTACACCGTAACTCTAGTCTGGTCTCTGCTCGGAATCTCACTTATCTTCGCGGGTTATGCTGTAGAAATTCTCGATGTTACTTTTATTGGGACGTATATCGGATTCACCGTCAAGCTTCTGGGCCTTTTGATCGGGTCATGGGCGTCACTGTTTTTCGTGTGGCATTACACTGGTAGTCAGAATTTACAGAGCCGTGGACTTCGGACAGTAATCATAATGATCATATCGACATCGGCTCTCCTGATCGTTACTGACCCGTGGACGGGCTGGGCGCAGATTCGACCCCATCTGAGTACGAGGGCAGCCTTTCTACCGTTTTCGCGGATAGAGTTTACATTCCCAATGAAGTTTTGTTTTATCGTCACCAACTTGCTGTTATTTTTTGGAAGCGCCTCGCTCTTCGCTTTTCGCGATCACGTTTCCCGAATTTACCGCTCACAGATTAATATCATCAGTCTGAGTCTGATCTTGCCGCCTTTGCCTCTCTTCATCTTTCCGACTATCCTCTACCAGTTCGGCTTCGCAGAGCAAGACCCATCCGTCTTTGGCGCTTCGCTGCTCACGCTCATGTTGGCTCTTGCCCTGTACCGATACCACTTGCTTGATCTAAGTCCCACGGCCTGGGGAAAGGGCTTTGCTTTACGTGAAGAGGGCGAATTGGTTATCGGCCCACAGCAACAACTGATAGAAGCCAATCCTGTCGCACGCAGGCTGTTCGGCAATATGCGCGTCGGGCAGCCGGTGAGGGCCATACACCCCCTCGACGATCTCAGTGACCTGCTGCACTGGCAAAACCGTTTTTACCGAGTTCAGCGCACGACCATCGGCAGCAAGCAATCACCGCTAGCACACCGTATCGCTCTGTCCGACGTGACCGACCTGAAACTCGCTGAAGCTGATCTACGCCGCAGCAACGACCAACTGACACTTCTTCAGTCCGAACTTCGGGAGCAGGCCATTCGTGACAAGCTCACTGGCTTATACAATCGACGCTTCATGGAAGAGATACTGACCAAAGAAGTCCGGCGTACTCAGAAAGAATCTGGGGATCTAAGCGTTATCCTTCTGGATATCGACAACTTCCGCGAGTTCAATGCCCGGTGCGGATATAGCGGCGGCGACACGGTGCTGCATGAAGTCGGCAAGCTTCTTCTGGCAACTCAGGGTATGGCCTGCCGGTACGGTGGCGAGGAGTTTTTGCTGATCCTGCCTGGGCTGAACCTGGATGCCGCGCTCTTGATCGCGGAGACCGTGCAAGATCAGTTGTCTCAGCTTCATGTGGAACATGCGGGGCAGCAGCTCGTCATCACCGCCTCAGCCAGCGTGGCCAGTCTGGCTTTACACGGCGCGGCTGGTCTGCTCCTGGGCGCAGACGAAGCGTTACTCCTGGCTAAACGACGTGGCCGCAACCGTATCGAAGTCGGGCGGGCGCGGCAAGGCGAGTGGGGACGAGGCTGGAGCTGAGGTGAGCAGGGCGTTGACATGCAAACCCCACGGCCAACCCCTCACCCGTCCAACCCTATCCTGACCCCATGCCCGGCGTGAGTCTGATCTACGCCACCAGCCCCAATGCCCAGAAGTACGCCCCGGCGAACGCGACCTTGCAAAAGACGCGGGATGACGGGTTTGCGGAGTACGTGCTGAAGTTCTGAGCGAGGTGAGGATGGGGAGTCCTGACGCGGGCCGGGGCTCCTTTACTCGTGCTGAACCTGCGGTATACCTGTGGCATGGCACTGAAGATCACACGGTCTGCTGTGAACACCGACAGAACCAGTCCGAGCTTGTGGACGGTGCTCACCAGCGGCCTGTTCGCTTCGCGCTGGATCGGGCGCCTCGCGCCGCAGCTTGAGCAATTGCCACTCGAACCCGGCCAGCCTACCTTGCTCTACTTCCGCACGCGGGGCTGCACCATCTGTGGCCTGATTGACATGCAGGTAGCGGCAGCCTGCCACCGGGGCGGCGTGAGGCTCGTGATCGTGGACCGCCACGCCAAATCCGAAGAACCCGAAGCGCTGGAAATTTACACCCAGCCGGGTAACATCCTCGATGTCGGCGGCCCCATCAATACGGCATATCAGATCGGCGTGTACCCGTCGTTCGTTCTCGTCAAGGATGGCTTGATCGTGTTCAAAGACGTGGGTATCAAGGCCAGGCACGAGGTGTACGGCGAGTATTTGCAGAAGCGGTTCGCGGCGTTGATGGCTTGATTTTGCTCACCCGTCCAGCCGCTGCACGCTGCTCCCCGCCACGCTCTTGCTCACCAGCAGACGACTGGGCAAGCGCTCCGATAGGCTCTCGACGTGGGTAATCACGCCGACCATCCGCCCCTGCGTCCGCAGATTCTCCAGCGCCCCGGCCACCGAATCGAGCGCCTGTGGATCGAGCGTGCCGAAGCCCTCGTCTAAAAACAGGGCGCCCAGGATACGGTTCCCGGCCAGGTAGTCGCTCAGAGCAATCGCCAGCGACAGGCTCGCCAGGAAGGTCTCGCCGCCCGACAGGGTTTTGACACCCCGCGTCTCGCCCGCGTTCCAGAGGTCCTGCACGACGTAATCGCCACCTTCCAGGGCCAGCCGGTAGCGCCCGTCGCTGATGTCGTGCAGCAGTTCGCCCGCGCCGGTCAGCAGCCGGGCCTCGATCTCCTGCAACAGATACTGCTGGAATTCGTTGGCCCGCAGCGAATTGGCGAGCGTGGTCCAGAGGTCCACCGTGCCCGCCAGAGTACCCGCCTTCGCCTCCAGCTCGGTTTTGCGGGCCAGGCGCTCGGTTCCGGCCCGGATCGACTCGGCCAGCTCACCGAGGCGGGCCTGGGCTGTGCTGAGCGCCGCCTGGGCCGCGTACAGATCACGTCCGGCCTGAGCCAGCCGGGCAGGATCGAAGGGGACGCCGCCCAGTTTGGCCTCCAGCGCGGCGACTTCGGCTTTCATCTGTTCACGGGCGGCCAGGTGCCCTCGCAGGGCGGCGTCCAGGGCACGGATCTGATCTTCGGGGAGGGCGGCGGACTGGACATCCTCGGCACTGAGCTTCAGGGCGGCCAGCACGGCATTCAAAGCAGTCTCAGCCCGCACGGCCTCAGCCTGGCGCTCGCTGGCACGTTCGCGGGCGGCCCCAGCCGTCGCGGCGGCGGCAGCGTGGACGGCCCCGGCCTCGGCGTGGGCACGGCGGGCGGCTTCCAGAGCGTCGGCTAATGCTTTCAGCTCCGTCTGGACGGCGCGGCGCTCGGCGGCGGGGTCGGGGGCGGACTGCACCTCGTCGGCACTGAGGTCGAGGTCGGCCAACACGTCATTTAGAGCGATTGCAGCGCGTTCGGCTTCGGCTTGACGCTCATTTAACCCCTGCGCGGCGGCGGCCAGGGTCGCGGCGGCGGCGGCGTGTGCGGCGGACGCCTGGGCCTGGGCTTTGCGGGCGTCGTCCAGGGCGGTGTTCAGGGCTGCGATCTCGGCCTGAGCTTTCTTCCGCTCGCCCGCCGGGTCGCGTCCGGCCAGGTTGACGCGGGCAGCCAGGCCAGAGAGCAGGCGCAGGGCGGTGTCGGGTTCGTCGCCCGTGAATCTGGCTTCGGCCACGCGCAGATCGGCCTCGCGGTCCCCCAGCGCCGCTTCCCAGTCGGTGAGTTCGCGGGCCTTGTCTTCGAGTTGCCTGACCCGCACATCGGTCTGGGCCTTGAGGTTCTTGTAGCGGTCCCGTTGCAACTCCAGTTGCAGCTCAGCGGCCCCCAGCGCCGCTTCCAGCTCGCCCAGGTCGGCTTTGGAACCGCTCGGCAGGGTCTTGACGCTCTGCTCGCACAGCGGACACGGCTGACCCAGATGCAGGTGAGTTCTATGGGCACTCAGTCCGGCGATGAGTCTGGCCTCGTCGAGTCGGGCTTTCGCGGCGTCGAACTCGGCTTTGAGCTGGCGTCCGTCGAGGGTGATCTGCTCCATCTCGGCTTTCTGGACGCGCTGGAGCTGGGTATTTTCCAGGTGCCGGGCCTGATCGGCTTTCAGTCCGGCCTTCTCGGAGTCGAGCACCGCGCGCTCCTTGCGGTTCTGGGCGATCTGGGTGGCGGCCTCCCTGGCTCGCTGGTGGGCCTCCTCGTCCCAGGGCAGCGGCTTGGGGTGCGTGGTCTGGGGCGTGCCCCCGGCGAGCTTGAGACGCCTCAGATCGGCGTCGGCCTCGCGCAGCATTTCATTGCGGGCTTCGAGTTCGGGGATGCGCCCGGTGGCGGTGCGGGCGCTGCTCTCGCGGGCGGCGGCGGTCTCGACATCCTGCTGGGCGCGGTCCAGGGCGGCTCCGGCGGTGGCGGACGCCTGCTGAGCCCGCTCGTGCGTCTGACCGGACTGCTCGGCGCCCCTGAGCAGCGGCCAGGCCCGCTCGACCTGCCCGGCCCGCTCCAGGCGGGCACCCAACTGAACGTTGCCGCTGGCCTGAGCGTCCAGGGCAGCCCGCTCCAAGGTGGCAGTCCGGGCCAGGGCGGCGGCGGCGCTCTCCAGCCCGGCTCCGGCGGCTCCGGCGGCGTTCACGGCGCGTTCGGCGGCCTGGGTCGCCTGGGTCGCCGCGTCCAGCAGCGGCAGGGCGGTGGCGACAATGCGGGCGCGTTCGGCGCGTTCGGCTCCGGCGCGGACGCCTTCGGCCTGGGCGTCCAGTGCGGTCAGATGGCGCCCGGCCTCGTCCAGTTCGCGCTGCACGGCCTCCTGGGCACGCAGGCGGCTCAGCTCGGCCTGCAAGCCCTCCGCGTCGTCCCCGAAGGTCTGGAGGGCGGTCACGGCAGCGTCGCGTTCGGCTTTAAGCGCGACCAGCGCCTCCGCACTCACCCCAGCGTACTCACCTTCCAGCAGGTGATGGGCTCCGGCCAGCTCGAATTTATGCGCCTTGACCTGATCGGCGGCGCGAGCGTGCATCTCGGCGACGTGACCGAGGTTGGTCAGCTCGCCCAGCAACTTCTGGCGCTCGGCCTTGCTGCCGCGCAGCAGGGCGTCGAACTTGCCCTGCGGCAGCATCACGGCGCGGGTGAAACTCTTGAAATCCAGCCCCAGCAGCTTGCTGACACGGGCCTGGGTGGCGCGGTTGGTGTTCTCGGAGAGGTTGCTCCAGCGCTTGGCGTCGGCGCCGTCTCGCTGCTCCAGCCGCAATTGGTTCTCAGCCTGCTTGCGGCCCTTGGTGCGGGCGGCCCGGTAGACCTCGCCCCCGCTCTCGAAGGTCAAACTGACGGCGAAGGCCCGCTCGCCCGTGGAAATCAGCGCGTCGAGCCCGGTCTGCCCCAGCCGGTCGGTCTCGCCGTAGAGCGCGAAGGTGATGGCGTCGAGCAGGCTGCTCTTGCCGCTGCCGGTGGCGCCCTGGATGGCGAAGAGTTGCAGCCCGGCGAAGTCGATGTCCACCTGATCGCGGAACGGCATGAAGCCCCGGACGGAGAGTTCGAGTGGTCTCATTTGGCGCTCACTCTATTCCGCATTTCCCAGAAAAGCGGGCAGGCCCGATAGGTGCCGTTCTGCTCAAGACGCGCTGGCAAACGCTCCACGCCGTGAGCGCCAAATGCTATTCCTACTCTGCTCCGCAGCTTTTCAAGTCCCGTTGGTCGGATTTCAGGCTGCAACAGCAGCCTTTCAATCGGAAAGTTATTCATACGGCTTCCCCCGCCGCTTCGCGCACGGCCCGGTCCGTTTCTTCGAAGGCTGCCCTCAGAGCAGGCGGCAGCTCGCCGCGTTTTTCCAGGTGGAAGCGCTCGTAGAGCTGGGTCAGGCTGAGCCCCTCGCGGGTTTCGAGCTGGGCACTTGCCTCGTCGTTGGTCGGCTCCAGGTCCACGCCCAGCGCACCGGGGAACTGGCGCAGCACGCGGTCTTTGAGTCCTGGCAGGGCCGTGCCGCCCGGCGCCCGGATGACCACCTTCAGCAGTCCCTGAAAGCCGTCCAATGCCGCCAGGCGGGCGTCCAGTCCGTCCACGTCGGTTTTGATGGTCCGGAGTTCCTTGCCGCTGACCAGCGGAATGGCGGTGACGCGGGCGGGGCGTCCGGCCTCGACTTCGATCAGGTTGACCTGTTTCTTCTCGCCGCCCTCGCCGAAATCGAGCTGGATGATGCTGCCGGGATAACAGGCCAGCGGCGACGCGCCGAGCTGCTGGGGCTTGTGGACGTGGCCCAGCGCGGCGTACTGGGCCATCGCGGGCAGTTGCAGCGGCGAGACCGTGTACGAGTTGGTCAGGTCAAACTGCATGCCCCGGTCCGAACCGCTGGCGACGGCGCCGTCGAGCGTGGCGTGGAGCATCAGCATGTTCACGGCGCCGGGCTCAAAACCTTCGGCCAGTTTTTTCAGGAAGAAATTCATGCCCTCGCGGTATTTCTGGCGCCAACTTCCCACATCGGCGCCCATCACGTCGGCGGCCTTGACCAATCGGCGCTCCGAGAGGTACGGCAGGGCACCCACGACCAGTTTCTCGCCCGATTTCGTATCTAACGTTCGCAGCATCTCACGGGGGTTGGCGGCGGGCTGGGCCACGACCTGCACGCCCACCCAGCCGAGCAGCCCGGTGAGTCCAGCCAGGCGCGAGGCGCTGTCGTGGTTTCCGGCGATGACGATGCTGGGAATCTTATCGTCGCGCAGACGCAAGAAAAATTCGAAGATGGCCGCCTCGGCGTCGGCGGGCGGGTTCACCGCGTCGAAGAGATCGCCCGCCACCAGCACGGCATCAACCCGTTCGCTGCGGGCCAGACCGGCGATCTCGCTCAGGGCGTCGCGGATCTCCGGAGTCCGGTCGTAGCCGCGCAGACTGCGCCCAGCATGGAAGTCGGCGGTGTGAAGTACGCGCATAACGGAAAAGTTAGCACGGGGAGGGGGCCGGGCGTGTGGCTTGTGGGGGAAGCGGGAGGCGGGGCGCGGGAGACGCCTCGGCAAGCTCGGCATGACCACTTTGCCTTGTTTGTCACCCTGAACGCAGTGAAGGGTCTGCCGTGGCCGGGGCACTTGCCTGTAGCTGACCATCCAGCGCGGCCACCGCGCACCGCCTCCCGCGTTTTACGGCGCCGGGTACAGCACCGCCGTCGGCACGACCTGACGCGCTATACCGGGGCCGGACCATTCCAACTTCACCAGGGCGACGCCGAAATTCTCGTAATAGAGCAGATGTCATAAAAAGACCCTTTTTATGACCGAGCGGAGCGAGTAGTGTTGACTGAGCAGGACGCAGAATGGAGGCGCGGGGAGGCTGTTTTCCCCGTGGCGTAATTCGGAGTACTGCTCTAGTCGAGCACGATAGGCACGTGCCCGCCCGCCGTCAGGGTCACTTTGGCGGTTCGTTCGGTGACGGTATGTTCGGTCCAGTCGTCGAGGTACAGCGTGCCATTGAGCGACAGGCGCACGCCGTCGTCGCTGCTGGTGATGAAGGTGTATTCGCCGCTGGCGGGCACCCTGAGCACGCCGCTCCAGCGCACGCTGAACGTGTCGGGGCCGACGCCGCTCCTGGGAATTCCAGAACCCCAGTCGAAATCGATTTGCGGGTCGGTCTGGGTCAGGGCCGGGCCAGCCAGGTCGAGCGCCGCGTGGTAGTCGCCGCGCAGGCCGGTGCCGGGCAGCTCCGGTTGCGGCGAGCCGCCGCAGGCCACCAGCGAGAGAGTCAGTAGTCCGGCCAGCACGCTCCTGAGCATGTTCCCTGAGATCATCCGCGCCTCCGTGAGTGAGCTGAACTGACCGTGAGTCTAGCGCTCATGACTCAGGCGGCAGGTTCAACACGCGGCCTACCTGAAAGCCCTGCCAGTCCTGCTCGGTCAGCCGCCGATCCGCGAAGCGCTGAAGCGCACTCCACCAGGCACCCGGCGACTCCTCATCCGGGCCGAGCAGCGCGGCGTCGTCCTGTAAGCCGTCCGCCTCGGCCTGGGCGCCCAGCGCGGCCAGGTGGCGCTCCATGACGCGCAGCGAGGCCAGACGCTGGGACCGGGTGCTGAGCTTGACCGGAAAGTGGAAGCGCAGGCCCTTTTCCTGGCAGACGCTGACCTGCATGGGCAACTCGCCGGGGCCGATCACCTTGAAGAAGACGACGCTGGGCGGAAAAAATACGCGAGAAACGCTGCTGCTCGGCGGAAAGCCCGGCATGATCCGTGAGCGGAGCACACCGCCAAGTAAGCTGCCGTAACGGTCCTGAAGCGCGTAGATGCGCCTCAGCAGGTCGCCGTAGTCGCTGCCGCCTAGGCGGTCTTCCGCGTGTTCGGGCCACCACATGGCGTAATCGTCGGCGGGCAGGGCTTCCCCACTTGGCACAGGCCGCAGCGCCAGCTCGAAGGGATTGAAGAGTGGTGTGGGCGCGGCGCCGTCAAGCGGCAGCGGCTCCGGGGCGTAGTAGACCGCCGTGGCCCCGGCCCGCGCGGCGGCCTGCTGGACGCTGAGGAAGTGGCCTGCCAACTCGGTATCCGCCAGCGGGTAGGGAAAGACCCAGAACGGCTGCCCGGCACGCTCCAGCAACGCGGGCACGCTGAGCACCAGGTCTCGACCGCCCTCGTCTACGGCGAGTTGCGGTGATTCAGAAGTCCGCAGGACCGGGCCCGCCTCCCGCCAGCAGCGCTCCTGGGTGGCGATCAGCTCACTGGTATTGCGGTCCAGGTCGTCTCTGCGCCCAAGCGACCAGAGGCGAACCGGCTCGCTGGGCCAGTCCATATTGCAGTGCAGGGGGGTCAAGACGGGTTGCGCCACGCTCTGCTTCTTTTTCCAAAACATGCCTTGAGCTTAACATTGCACCTGAGCCAAGCAGCACCGCCGGTCTGCTGAATCGTCGCCTAGAGCGCTTCCCCGAACGCCGAGGTCACGACTTCCCCGGCCAGTGCCCGCTCGATGTTGTGGCGCAGGGCACGAAGCTGGCGCTGGAGCCCGGCGCTCTGCTCGCCACTGAGGCAGATCAGGGCGGCCAGGTCACCGGGAATCTGGCGGGCACGTGCCTGCAATTCACGGCCCGCCGGGCTCAGACGAACCTCGACCTCGCGCTCGTCCTTGCGGGTGCGGGTGCGGGTGAGCAGACCCGCCACCTCCAGGCGCTTGAGCAGCGGCGAGAGCGTGCCCGAATCGAGTTCCAGGGTCTCGCCCAGGTTGCCCACCGTGCGCCCGTCCTCGTCCCAGAGGGCCACCATCACCAGGTACTGCGGGTAGGTCAACTCCAGGGCGCCGAGCAGCGGACGGTAGGCGCGGGTCATCAGGCGCGAGGTGGCGTAGATGTCCAGGCACAGCAGGGAATCGAGCACAGCGGGGGGCACGGCAGTCATGCCTGTCAGTTTAAGCACTGAATTGGAGGCAATACAGTAGCGTTGCAGCAAAACGCCTTCACGCTTGATTCAGGCAGCCCGCCGGTCCAGCTCCTACTCGTAGCGCAAAGCCTCAATCGGCGGCAGGGCGGCAGCGCGGCTGGCGGGCCAGACCCCGAAGATCACGCCGGTCAGGGCGCTCACCACCAACGCCAGCAACGCCACGCCCGGCGAGAGGATCACCTGCGGAAAGAAGCTCGGCGCCGCCAGGCTGACGAGGGTCACGGTCAGCACCGTCAGCAGGTAGCCGACCAACCCGCCCAGGGCGGTGAGCGTCACGGCCTCGATCAGAAACTGCCCCAGGATGGTGCCGCGCCGGGCGCCCAGGGCCTTGCGCAGCCCGATCTCACGGGTACGCTCGGTGACTGAAACGAGCATGATGTTCATGATGCCGATGCCGCCGACGAGCAGGCTCAGGCCGCCGATGCTGGCCAGCAGGATTTGCAACACGGTGGTGATCTGCGAGAACTGCTGCACGAACTGATCGAAATTGAAGACCTCGAAGTTTTTCTCGCCCCGGCGCCGCTCCAGCACGCGGCTGACGGTGGCCTGCACGGAATCTATATCGGCGCCAGGGTCGACCCGGAACTGCAAGGTGTCGTAGCTGTCACGGTCCGTAAAGGTGCGCCACAGGAAGTTGATGGGCATGATCCCGCTGTCCTGACCGCCGCCGAACAGCGCCGAGGCCGGTTGCGTCACCCCGATGACCGTGACCTGTTCGCGTTGCAAGACCAGGCCGGAGTTGTTCACCACCCGCGCCGAGATTCGCAGCACCTGGCCCAGTGGATTTTGCTGCGGAAACAGCTTCTGGGCGGTGGTGCCGCTGAGCACGATCAGCGGGGCGCTGCCTCTGGCTTCCGTCTCGGTGAAAAACCGCCCGCTGGTGAGCTTGACATCCGGCGACTGCCGCGCGTAGTCGGCCTTGACGCCGCTGAGACTCAGGTTGGCGCTGCGGCCCGAAACTTCGGCGGTGACGCCGCTGCTGGTGCTGCTGACGTCGCGGATCGGCAGCCCCGCCAGCGCGTTCAGATCGTCGGCGATAAAGGTCCGGTAGGGGCGGCCCGGCGCATACCTGGGCTGCACCAGCAGCGTTCGCCCGCCGATGCTGTCGAGCTGCTTGGTGATCGCCTGCGTCGCCATCTGGCCCAGGCTGAGCATGGTGGTCACCGCAAACACGCCGATGATGACGCCCAGCATGGTCAGCAGGCTACGCAGCTTGTTCGAGGCGATGGCCGAGAGTGCTGTCTGGATGTTTTCGAGCACGTTCATACGCTCGCCACCTCCGGTACGTCGTCGTCCAGCACCGGGCGCCCGTCCGACACCAGGCCGTCGCGCAGCCAGATGGTGCGACTCGCGCGGGCGCCGACCTCCTCCTCGTGGGTGACCAGCACGATGGTCCGGCCCTCGCGGTGCAGCTCCTCGAACAGCTTGAGGATCTCGCGGGTGCTGCGCGAGTCGAGGTTGCCCGTCGGCTCGTCGGCCAGCAGCACGGCGGGGTCTTGTACCAGGGCGCGGGCGATGGCGACGCGCTGCTTTTGTCCGCCGGACAGCTCGCTGGGTTTGTGGCTCAGGCGGTCGCCCAGGCCGACCCGTTCCAGCGCCGTGCGGGCCAGGGTGCTGCGCTCACGGAGTCCCAGCCCCCGGTAGGCCAGCGGGAGTTCCACGTTCTTCTGGGCGCTGGTGCGGGCCAGCAGGTTGAACGACTGAAACACGAAGCCGATGCGCTCGTTGCGGATGCGGGCGAGCTGATCCTCGCCGAGCTGGCTCACGTCGTCGCCGCCCAGGAGGTAGCGGCCCTCGGTGGGCTGGTCCAGGCAGCCCAGGATGTGCATCAGCGTGCTCTTGCCGCTGCCCGACGGCCCCATCAGCGCCACGTATTCGCCAGCATGAATGTCCAGGCTGATGCCCGACAGCGCGTGAACCTCAGCGTCGCCCTCGCCCGCGTAGACCTTGGTGATGCCGGACAAACGAATCACCGGGTCTGAGCTGGAGGTGCTCACGGCTTCGCGGCGCTCTTGATAGCGGGGTCGCTGTACGTCACCCGCGCTCCCGCCGCCAGCTCCGGGCTGGGCGTGTTCACGATCAGGTCACCGGCTTTCAGCCCCGTCACCGCCGCCAGGTTGGTGTTGCGGTCGAGCAGGGTCAGCGTCAGCGGCTGGGCGGTGCCGGTCAGTTGCCCGTTCACCGGCTTGGCCTCCGGTGTCACGCGGAAAACCTTGAGGCTGCCTTTGCTGGCGCCCTCCAGCGTCGCCTCGATGGGCACGGTGACGGCCCCGACGATGCGGCGCACGGTCACGGTGGCGGTGCCGGTGAAGCCGGGTTTGACGCCAACAACGCCCGGCAGCCGAATCCGCACGACCACGCTGGCCGCGTTGCCGCTGGCGTCGGCGGTGGGGTCCACCCGGTCTACCGTGCCGGTGGCGGCCTTGTCGGGCAGCGCGTCGAAGGCCACGCTGACGGGCTGGCCGGGGCGCAGATCGGGGGCGCGGGTCTCGTCGAAGGGCACCTGCAAGTAGAGCTGAGCCGGATCGGTGATGACGAAGGCCGGACCGCCTGTACCGCCGGGAGCGTTGCCCACACTCACGTTCACGGCGCTGATGACGCCGCCCACCGGGGCGCGCAGCTCGGCGTCCCGCAATGCCGCCTGGGCATTCTGGACGCGCACGCGGGCGGCGGCCAGCGCCGACGCCCCCCCAGCCACGCTGGCGGCGGTGCTCTGGGGCGTTCGGTTCACGGCGTACCTCAACTCCGAGCGCGCCTGATCCAGCTTGCGCTGCGCCTCGGCCTGGGCGCTGCGGGCGGTGATGAGGTCCTGGTCGCTGACGGCGCCGAGCTTGTGCAGCGAAAGCTGGTTTCGCAGGGTCCGCTGGGCGCTGCTCAGGGCGTCCTGGGCGCTGGCCAGGGTCAGCTCGGCGGCGGTGCGGCTGCGCGTCAGGTCCTGGGCAGCGTCGCTGGCGGCGGCGCGGGCACGCTCCAGGTCGCTGCTGGCAGCCGTCAGGGCGGCCTGGGCACTTTGCAGCTCGCGGCTCTGGGCGGCGCTGTCCAGGCGGGCCAGGAGCCCTCCGGCCTTCACGGCGTCACCCACCGCCACGTTCACGCTCGCCACGCTGCTGGAGACGGTGCCGGACACCGGAAAGTTGACGTTGCGGGCGACCTGCGCTTTGGCCGTGCCGGTGCCGCTGACGGTGCGGGTAAAGGTCTGGGACAGCGCCTTCACCACGTTGACGGGCGTGCCACTGGGGCCGCTGGGCCGCAGCAGCGCGGCAGCCGTGATGCCCACACTTAGCACGATCAGGCCCGGCAGCCAGAGGCGGCGCAGCAACGAGGGGCGGCGGGAACGGGTGCTCGGCACCGGGGGCGTGTGCTCAGGCGAGGCGGTCATGAGCGCACCTTCAGGCGAAGGTGGGGGCGGGCGTCAGGCGTCATGACTCCGGTGTAGCACGCCGCATCAAAGCAGCGCGTCCCACTTTCGGCTGAGTCGGGCCGACGGAGCAGGCTCAGGACGCGCCCATCAGGCTGCCCAGCGAGCGCGAGATCAGCACCCCGGCCACGCCCAGCACGGCGAACACGGCCACCGGAATCAGCACACCGCGTATGGCCTTGCCCTGGTCACCGGTCAGCACCCGGAAGCCGATGAAGGCGAGTACGGCCTGCCAAAGAT
>NZ_JANYGJ010000176.1 GCF_025362455.1 Deinococcus sp.
CATGTGCTACCAACGGATCACGCTGCCCCTACGGTACAAGATCGAAGCGCTCTATGAGGTGGGTCACTCCTGCGCCCAGATCGCCACTCAACTCGGCGTTCACCGCACGACCATCGGGCGGGAACTGGAGCGCTGTACACCGTATATAGCGGTGAGCGCTCAGCACGATGCGGAGCAGCAGCGCAGCCGCCGTCATGGACCTCGGCTGCCAGAGAGCGTCTGGGTGCACATCACCGACAGGCTCCAGCAGTGCCACAGCCCAGAACAGATCCGGGGTCGCTGTGTACTGGAGGGACAGTTCTGCCCCTCGGTGGAGCGCATCTACCAGTTTGTCTATGCCCATCCCCACCTCACGCCCTACCTCCGTCGAAGCCGTCCCCATCGTCGTCCTCACTCCGAAAGGCGAACCCCTCCAACCTTGTGGACCAGCATTGAGCAGCGCCCAGAGGCCGCCAACGCCCGCCAGGAAATCGGTCACCTCGAAGCAGATCTGATGGAAGGGGCCAAAGGCAAAGGCAGTCTGGTGGTCATCGCCGATCGTTGCTCACGGCTGCTGACCCTCAATCTGGTGGGCCGCAAGACCGCTACAGAGGTCTACGCCGCGATGGACAGCGTGCTGGACGGACAGTGGGTCAAAACCATAACCATCGACCAGGGCCGTGAGTTCGTGCTCACCGAGGCACTCGGTGAGCAGTGGGGAGCCACCACCTACGCCTGCCACGCTCACAGCCCCTGGGAAAAAGGGTCAGTAGAGAACGCTAACGGCCTGCTCCGCCAGTTCTTCCCAAAGAAAACAGATTTCACTCAGGTCGATCTCAGCACCGTCCTGGCCGTCCAACACGCCCTCAACCACCGACCCCGCAAGGTCCTGGGGTACTGCACCCCGTATGAGGTACACTCCAACCATCAGACCCGTGCGTTAGCAACTTGAATTCGTCGTTTATTGACGCTTGAAGATCAGGCCAGAATCCGAGCCGAGGAAGAATACCGAGCTCAGGTCAGGGCTGAAGTCGAGCGGCCATTGACACAAGAAGAGAGGGTAAAACAAATTCTCGCAGAACGAGAAAAGGGGCTGGCTGCTAAGAAAGAGAAGGCAGAACTGAAAGCTACAGTTGAAAAGGAAAGAAGAGACAAATTGACACCCTCCCAGCGTAGAGTGGAAAATGTCATTGGCGGAATTGCCTTCATGGTCATTATTGTGTTCTTCGGTTGGTTGCTCAAAGGTTGCTTTAACACAGCATCTATAGCATCCGCGCCCATGAAGGTTGATGGCGGTCTTATACGCGAATACTGCTTATCAGCAGTCCGTGAAAAACTAAAGTCCCCAAGTAGCGCCGAGTTTAACGACAGCACCCTACCGGAATATGGCATTAGCGGCTGGCTATGGATGAGTTATGTTGAGGCCGACAACAATTTTGGCGTGAAGCTCAGGACCGGGTTCACCTGTAGCGCGGATGGACCGGACGCAGACCATATCAGCGTTGGGGTCGCGTTTGATCGGTAAAAGTCTTGCTGGGACGGTCAAGAAATTTGAGTGGCGGGAGAACCCCATTCAGCTTTATGCCTCACGAAATCTAAGCGCCCCGGCAACCATCACCTCCCCGGCTCCACCACCTTATTCAAACCTTGTACAACCCTGTCCTTCACCCCGAACCGCTTACCGCTGACCGCGACCCTCACAAGCTACGGTCCACCTCCCCAGAACGCGCCAGACTGGCGACCATGACGCCTTACCGGGCCTACACGCCCGCCGCCTACACCTTCCCGTTGCCCGATAACCACCGCTTTCCCTCGTACAAATATCAGGGCGTGGCCGAGCGCCTCAGCGGCCTGCTGCCCGTGCTGGACACACCCGCGCTGCCCTGGGCGGTGGCCGGGCAGGTCCACGATCCGCTGTGGCTCAGGCGCTGGCGCCGGGGCGAGGTCAGCGCCAGGGAGACCCGTGAATTTGGTCTGCCCTGGAGCCCAGAAGTCGTCGAGCGGGC
Source organism: Deinococcus sp. (assembly GCF_025362455.1). Taxonomy (GTDB): domain Bacteria; phylum Deinococcota; class Deinococci; order Deinococcales; family Deinococcaceae; genus Deinococcus. The sequence continues at coordinate 1,986 of NZ_JANYGJ010000176.1, forward strand.
TCGCCGGGCGGCTGGTGGCTCGCTGGCCGCGCTGCACGACGCGCTGCGGGTTGGCTGGGGCGCCAACCTGGCGGGCGGCACCCATCACGCCTTTCACGACCGGGCCGAGGGCTTTTGTCTGGTCAACGACGCGGCCATCCTGACGCGCACAGCGCTCCGTGACGGACTGGCGAAACGGGTCATGACCGTCGATCTGGACGTGCACCAGGGCAACGGCACGGCGGCGCTGCTGCGGGGCGTGGCGGGCTCGTTTACCCTCAGCGTCCACGGCGAGCGCAACTACCCGTTTCGCAAGGAAATCAGCGACCTCGATATCGGCCTGGGCGACGGCACGGACGACGCGGCGTACCTCGAAATCCTGCGCTCACAGGTCATTCCCGCGCTCGAAGCCTACCGGCCCGACCTGCTGCTGTACCTGGCGGGCGTGGACGTGTTGGCCGGGGACCGTTTCGGGCGCTTTGCCCTGAGCCTCAGCGGCGTGCGGGAGCGCAACCGGTTGATGCTGAGCTGGGCCAAGGCGGCGGGCGTGCCGGTGGTCACCATGATGGCGGGCGGCTACAACAGCGACCACGCGCTGACCGTCGAGGCCCATGCCAGCGTCGTGCTGGACGGGCTTGAGGTATTCTGAACCGGGCTGGGCGCCAGGTGGGCCGTTACGGCAATTTACACCTGAGCGTCACCTGGTTACCACAACTCTTACCAGTTCTTCAGAGTGTACCTGGCTTACCTTTTAGGGTTGGACAAACCTTGTACAGTCTGAGTACGTCCTGATCGTCATTGAGTGCCCGGTCACAGTCTAGACAGCCACAGTCCAGATAGCCACAGTTCATCCAGGTAGCCATAGTCCAGAAGTTGCGATTCAGCGTTTCAGTGATCGGCACTCGACCCCCCCGCTCCACTTTCCGCCGCCAGCGGCCCCCCGTCCCCCCTTGTTTGCGTGCCCGCGCCCGTTCGTGCGGACAGGAGCCCGTTGTGACCCTACAGAACCTGCGCTCACCGACTGCCGACACCCTTCAGGGCCGCCCACTGCGCCGGGGCGACACCCTCTACTACGCCGGGGACGCCGCGCCCAGCCTGTACCGCCTGGAGAGCGGCCTGCTGCGGGCCGTGCGCCTGACCTCGCAGGGCCGCAACCTGACCGTGCGCCACATCCGTCCCAGCGACATTTTCGGCGAGGAGGCGCTGCACGGCCTGGCCCGCAGCCACCAGATCATCGCCCTGACCGACGCGGTGCTGACCCCTATTCACTTAGAGCACCTGGGCGGCCAGGAACTCTGGGACGTGACCCGCAGCCTCAGCGCCCAGCTCCAGCGCGTGATGACCGACGGCGTGCATATTCAGGACGGCGAACTGCGTGAGCGCATCGCCCGCTACCTGCTGAATCTGGCCGATAGCAGCCTGGGCGGCACCCACGAGGACGGCACCCGCTTCGTGCGGGCCACCCACGAGCTGATCGCCGAGGGCACCGGCGCCACCCGCGAGTCGGTCAGCAAACTGATCGGCGAAATGCGCGACGACGGCCTGCTGACCCCGGCCTACCGCTGCCTGACCCTGAGCAACGAGGCAGCCTTGCAGACCGAATCCGGGCTGTACTGAACTGCCCCTGTCTGAAATGGCCCGGTGCAAGTCGCCGGGCCGCTTTTGTGGACTGAAGCTGCGCCGTACTGCACTATGGGTCTGGACGACAACCCCTTTGCGGCGCGGCGCAGCAGAGACGGCCTGCTGCTGATTTCGTACGGACTCCGCTAAATTCCTGAACATCCGTACCGCAGAGTCCGTCCTTTCTCCTCCTCCCGTTCTTGGTCAGAGCGGCACCTATCGGGCCTGACCGCTTGGTCGGATTTCACCGTTTTGTAAAAACGATTCAACCGGAGTCGGCATCACGCGGCCACCATCTGGTCGTGACCCTGGGCGGTGAGCGGGCCGAGCGGGTGGCCCAGGCGCTGAACGCGGCCCCGGACGAGGAAGCCCGTCAGCAGGTGCTGGCCCGGTTTGGCGGCAACCATCGGCGCGGGCGCGGCAACGAGCGTCAAACGAGTCGCCGCCAGACAGGTCAAGAGCGGCTAAAGACAGCGCTTCCCGTTCCGTCCACACTTCCCCGGCGTAGAATTCCGGGCATGACCGTTTTAAACCAGACCGGCTTCGTTCAGCCCACCCTCCCCGACGCCGAGCAGGTTAGCGCCAACGCCGAACTCTTCGAGCTGCTGCGGATTCCCAGCGTCAGCGCCGACCCGGCCCACACGGCGGACATGCGCCGCGCCGCCGACTTCTTGCAGCGCAAACTGAGTGCTCTGGGCTTCACCGCCCGCGTGGAGGACACCGCCGGGCATCCGGTGGTCTACGCCGATCATCTGAAGGCGCCCGGTAAACCCACCGTGCTGATCTACGGCCACTACGACGTCCAGCCCGAAGCGCCCATTCACGAGTGGAAGACGCCGCCCTTCGAGCCCACCGTGCGGGAAGGCCGCCTCTACGCACGCGGCGCCACCGACGACAAGGGCCAGGTCTACGCCCATGTTCGCGGCGTGCAGCACCTGCTGGAAGCGGGCGAGCTAACCGTCAACGTCAAGTTCCTGATCGAAGGTGAGGAGGAAGTCGGCAGCCACAACCTGGACACCTACCTGCGCGAGAAAGCCCAGCAACTCGCCTGCGACGTGATCGTCATTTCCGACGGCTCGCGCTTCGGCCCGGACACGCCCACCGTGACCTACGGGCTGCGCGGTCTGAGTTACATCGAGGTTCACGTTCAGGGGGCCAGGCGCGACCTGCACAGCGGCAGCTACGGCGGCGCGGCGCCCAACCCCATCGGTGCCCTGGCCGAGATCATCAGCAAGCTCAAGGACGATTCAGGCCGCGTCACCATCCCCGGCTTCTACGACGGTATCGACGAGCTGACCCAGGCGGAGCGCGACATGTGGGCGGGCCTGCCGCACAGCGACGCCGAGTTCGCCGCCAGCATCGGCGTGCCGGAGTTGCCCGGCGAGGCCGGTTATACCACGCTCGAACGCCTGTGGGCACGCCCCACGCTGGATGTCAACGGCATCTGGGGCGGCTACCAGGGCGAGGGTTCCAAAACCGTCATCGCGGCCAAGGCGGGCGCCAAGATCAGCATGCGGCTGGTGCCCGGCCAGGACCCGGAGCGGATCACCCGGCTGGCTCAGGAGTACATTCCCACGCTGGCTCCGGCGGGCACCAGTGTGGAGGTCAAAGCGCTGCACGGCGGCCAGCCGGTCAAGATCGACCTCGACAATCCCTACGTGCGGGCGGCGGGCCGGGCGCTGGAGTCGGTCTACGGCAAGGCCCCGGCCTACACGCGCGGCGGCGGCTCGATTCCCATCGTGGCGACCTTCCGCGAGGTGCTGAAGGCCCCGGTGGTCCTGGTGGATTTCGGCCTCAACGAGGACGCCCCCCACAGCCCCAACGAGAGCTTCGCGCTGAAGGATTACCACAACGGCATTTTGACGAGCGCCGCCATGCTCCGGGAACTGGGGCTCCGGAATCTGGCCGACGTGTGACGAGCGGTGTGATCCGGCTGGGGTTTTTCTCCTCGCATGGAGGCAGCACGGCGCGGGCGGTGGTAGCAGCCTGCGAACGCGGCGAGCTGATTGCTACGCCGACCCTGCTCATCAGCAACAACAGCGCCTCCCCGGTAATGGAGTGGGCCAGGCAATCTGGTTTCCCCAGCCGCCACCTCAGCTCCGCCGCTCACCCCGACCCGGACGCCCTCGACGCGGCCATTCTGGGTGCCCTGCAAGCCCACAGCATCGACGTGGTGGTGCTCAGCGGCTACATGAAGGCGCTGGGACCGCTCACCCTCGCGGCGTACCGGGGACGGCTGCTCAACGTCCACCCCAGCCTGCTGCCGAAGTACGGCGGGCGCGGGATGTACGGCGATCTGGTGCATGCGGCGGTGCTGGCTGCGGGTGAGGCCATCAGCGGCGCCACCGTCCACCAGGTCGAGGCCGGGATAGACGAGGGGCCGATCGTCGCCCAGTCGCGGGTAGACGTGTTGCACGGCGACACGGTGCAGACCCTGCGTGCCCGCGTCCAGGCCACTGAGGCGCCGCTGATGATCCAGGCGTTGCAGGTGCTGGTCGAGGTTCTGCTGGCCCAAGGCAGTGTCCCCCGGACCGCCACCGCGAGTTCAGACTGAAGCAGGGCGCGGCTGGTCGTCGCAGCTTGCTGGGGCTTGCGCCAGCGCCGCCGACGCGCTACCTTAGCGGGCGCTGGAGAGGTGTCCGAGTGGTTGAAGGAGCACGCCTGGAAAGCGTGTATAGGTGCAAGCTTATCGAGGGTTCGAATCCCTCTCTCTCCGCCAGCGAGGTCCAGACGATTCAAGAGTCGTCCGGGCCATTTCTATTGATCCGGTCCTCGGCGGCGAGACGCACCGGGTTGATCAGGATAACCACCCGCGTATCGCCTATTGACGATCCAGACCAGAACGACCAGCTCGTTTGAAGCGAACGCTCTACTGCGGCAATTCCAGAGCTTGTACTCGCCTTGTTGCCTCGTCCAGAATGGCCTTCACATCGGCGGCGCTCTGGGCTTCCACGTAGACGCGCACCACCGGCTCGGTTCCCGATGCCCGGAACATCGCCGAGGCGCCGCCCGCCAGGTTCAGCTTCACGCCGTCGCGGGTGTTGACGCTCTGCACCGCGTGTCCGGCGACTTCTCTGTACAGCGCCGCCTCGGTCAGCAGCCGGGGCTTGTCGAAACTGGCGCTCAGGTGCAGGTCAGCCCGGTCATAGACGTGCCGGAAGCCCACCTCGCTTTCGATGTCGGCAAACAGTTCATTCAGACTTTTGCCGCTCATGGCGACGGCCTCGATCATCAGCAGGCTGTTGAGCAAGCCGTCGCGCTCCGGAATGTGGCCGCGTGACGACAGGCCGCCGGATTCCTCACCCCCGATCATCACGGCCAGTCGCTCGTCGGCCTGGCCTGCCAGGAAGGCGTCGGTGATGTACTTGAAGCCCACCGGCGTCTCCAGCAGCTCCAGACCGAGGTTGTGAGCCAGCAGTTCGATCACCCGGCTGCCCGAAACGGTCTTGACCACCCGGCCCCGCACGCCGCGCCCATACAGATGTTTAATCAGTACCGCGAAAATCTGGTGGCTGTTGAAGAATGCGCCGCCCGCCGTGACCGCGCCCACCCGGTCCGCGTCTCCGTCGGTTACGACACCGAAGGTCAATCCAGTCTCCCCTTTCAGCAGGTCCATCAGCACGCCCAGATTCTGCGGAATCGGCTCCGGGTTGACCCCACCAAACAGCGGCGTCGGCTCGCCGTGAACCTCGCGCAGCTCGAAGCCCAACCCTCTGCTGCGCACGTAGGCGCTCAGCCAGCCTGCCGCCGCGCCGCCCATCGCGTCGTGGTAGACGGTGCCCCGGTAAGCCCGCAGCGCCTCCAGATCGAGCTGGCGGTCCAGTTGCCCGAAGTAGGCGTCCCGAATGTCCAGGGGCCTGATCTGCCCGACGGGGCCGCTGCATGGCTGCGGGTCAGCCAGCGCCAGTTCGATCTGACGCACCCCCTCCGGCGTGGCGCTGCCGCCATACGACCCCTTGATCTTGTACCCGCTGTACTGGGGCGGGTTGTGCGAGGCGGTAATCATCACGCCGCCTGCCGCGCCCAGGTGGACGGCAGCGAACGACAGTGCGGGCGTGGGCAGATACGCTCCGGCCAGCCAGACGTCCAGGCCCGCCCCGGTCATGGTCTCGGCCACCACACGGGCGAAGTTCTGGCCCTGGAAGCGGGTATCGAAGCCCACCACCACCGCGCTGCCGCCGAGTGAGCGCAGCGCCTGGGCATGAGCACGGGCCACCACGCGGAGGTTGTCGTAGGTGAAGTCCTCGGCGATGATGTCTCGCCAGCCGTCGGTTCCGAACTTGATGGGCATGGGGGTCTCCAGATCACAGGTCTCCTCCGCCTTTTCTGACGGGGATGATGGTTGGTCACATCACCTTCAGCCTAACAGGGCTACCCGAAATCGGGGCCGTTGACACACACTTCACAGTTGACAGCACCCCGATTCCCCACTATTATTCCCTCCGTGCTGAAAAGCACCCCTTGAAAGGGCGGCTGGAAAATCGCGGAATTCCGTGATTAGAGAGCTGAAAGGTGTGGCCCCATCGTCTAACGGTTAGGACACTACCCTTTCAAGGTAGGTACACGGGTTCGAATCCCGTTGGGGTCACCAACCTTGCCTCCGCTCCTGCCCTGTGCAGAGCGGGGGTTTTGTCTTTACTTAGAGTCAGGTGAGGATAGGCGCGTGAAATACTGCCGGACGTGCCAGACCAGTCTTCCTCCTTCACTCCGCCGCGCCCGGTCGCCTGGCTGCTCGCCTCGGTGCCGATCCTGCTCTTTCCCTACGCCGCCGCGCTGCTCGCCCTGGGCCACCTGAGACGGCTGAACGCGCCGGTTCGCAATCTGCTGTTCTTCTTCGCGGTCACCCAGCTCATCGCTGCGCTGTTTACACCGAGGCCGCTGCTCTCGCTGGGGCTGGCGGCCTTTCGCACGCTGGTCATCCTGGCGATGATCGCGGCGGGCGTGTACTTGCAGGAGAGCCGCAACCTGCGCCCGCTGCTGTGGGGTCAAGTGGTGGTGTTCGTGACGGCCTGGGGCTATAGCGTTCTGGAGCGGGGTCAGCATGTCCTCTCCGGACGCCTGGGCCACCCTTATTACTACGTCGTCTCGCTGGGCCTGGTCGCGGTCATCGCCATCTGGCTGGCGCTGTTCTGGCGGGGCGGAGCGCTCTGGTGGCGAGTGCTGGTCGGACTGCTGGCGCTGGCTACCTTTCTGGCCGCTGGCAGCCGGGGACCGCTGCTGGCCCTGATTGTCGGCAGCGCGGCGGCACTGCTGTTCGCAGGGCGCAAGGGCACACGCCGCTGGATTCTGGTGCCCGCTGGGCTGGCGCTCGCCATTGCCATCGCCGTAAACGTCTTCGAGTTACCGATCAAGCCGGTGACCCGACTCCTGAATGACCAGACCAGTGGCCGCAACTTCGTCTGGGCCGACGCCTACGCCGCCTGGCAGACCTCACCGCTGGGCGGCGTAGGCGCGTATCAGGGCGGGCCGTACATCACCTACCTGTTCAAAGACGACTGTAACCTGCCTTCCACCCCAGTCATCAATGCTCTGGGTTGCGGACTCTTCAACGGCGCCTGGCTGACCGCCCACAACGCCTGGCTGCACTGGCTGATGGAAACCGGCGTGATCGGCCTGACCGGACTCGTGGCGCTGTACGGCTACGGGCTCTGGGCGGCGGTGCGCAGCCGTGACCCGCTGCTGATCGCGCTGCTGTTCGGCTTCAGTGCCATGAATCTGGTCGATGTGGTCATCGCGCTGCCCAGCCAGCACTTCAGCGAGCTGTTCTGGGTGGTGCTGGGCGTCAGCGCCTGGCGCGTGCAGGCCGCAGCAACAAGGCAAACAGAGCCAGCAGTCCAGGGGCCAGCAGCAGCGTTCCCAGCGACGTCGGCAGACTAAGTTTACCAAGCCCGGCAGATTGGGAAACGCCGGTCAATTCCGACCAGTACAGACGCACCGGCAGACACGCCGCTGTGCCATCCTGACACTTGACCTGCACCTTCAGCGTCTGCGCCTCGTCGCCGACCAGCGATAGATCCTGGGCGCTGAGCGCGTTCTTCGGCGCCCAGATCGCCGCTTTCGGTAGGCGAGTTTCGACGGCCCGACCCGTCTCGTTCGACCAGGCCAGCCGGTAGGCCCCGGTATCCGACACCGAGACATAATGCAGGCTGGTGGGCACCGTCCCGGAAGGGAGAACCACTTTCGCCTGACCCGGACTCGTCAGGCTCCTGAAGTAGTTCTGGCCGTCGAAGGTCAGGGGCGCGAACCCCGGCGTTTGAATCGCCGACTGCGGGGCGTTGATGGCCCACCGGGTCGCTCCCGAACCAACCCTGGCAGTGGGCCGGGCCGACACGACCAGTTTCGCCTGAGCGTTGTACTGGTTGATGGCGCACGCCACCGCACATCCCTGCTCGAAGCGCAGCAGATGCGGCCCAGCCCTGACAAACCCGCTCGGCTTGAAGGTCACAAACTGCCCCGCCGGAAAGGTGAACTGCCCCAGCGCCTGCCCGTCGAGCGTCGCCTTGGCCCGCACGTCCGCTCTCGGTGAAAACAACTGGTAATTGAGCTCCACATAACGCGGCCCCGGCGTACTGAAGCGAATCTCGGTGACTGGCTGCGGCACCCGGAAGGGATTGACGCCGTCCGAGCGGGGTTCGGAGAAGCCGACCAGGGTCCAGCCGCCCGGCACGGTTTTGCTCAGGTCAACCGTCGTCTGCGGCGGATCGATCAGGGGCATGAGCCTTCCACCAACATGACTTTACTGGGCGCTCCACTGGGCCTTGAGCGCGGCCCAGCGCCCGGTATTCAGGCTCACGTCGCCCGGCAGCGTCACGCCCGCCTGGGCACGGGTGCCCTCCTGCACGTCGGGTTTGCGGCGACGCGCCAGCTCGAAGACGCTCTTGCGCTCGGTGGCGATGTGCAACGTGCCCTGCTCGATCTCCAGCGCGTGCCGCACCGCCAGGGCAATTTCGGGCGCGATGATGTCCACGTAATCCTGGCCGGTATAAACGTCCGAAAACGCCACCGGATAGGCGAACTCGCGGGGCCGGAAACTGGTGCGGATAATCAGGTGCCTTTCTGCGGCGCGGGCGGCTTCCTCGGCGACGAGTTTGGTCAGCGAGTAATAGTTGACCACCGGTCCCGGCGTGTCGTCTTCCGCATAATTGCCAGTCTGCCCGTCGAACACGTAATCGGTGCTGATGTGGACCAGTTTGGCGCCCACCGCGTTGGCTGAGCGCGCCACATACCGGGTGCCTTCCACGTTGACGGTCCAGCACTCAGAGCGGTCCTTCTCGGCGCCGCCCACGTTGGTGTAGGCGGCGGTGTGGACGATCAGGTCCGGACGTTCGCGCTCTATGACCGCCAGAACGCTCGCCGGGTCGGTCAGGTTCATCTCCCGACTGCTCGGCGCGATCAGACCCGGTAGCAATGCCCGGAGTTCGGTACCGAGTCGCCCGCTTCCACCCGTCACCAAAATTCTCAATCGTCGTGAACGGACGCCACTGGTGACGCCACTCCTCACCCCATATCCTCGGCCCACAGGTCGTCGCCAAAATAATTCCAGGGCAGGCGGCCCTCGTTCGGGTCGGTGATGTCGAACTGGGCGTCCATGGTGTACAGCAGCGTCGCGCCCGCCTCGCTGGCCTGGTAGCCGTGCGCCACACCGGAGGGAATGTAAACAACCATCGGCTGCTCACCGCTGAAGACCAGCTTGCGCTTGACACCTAATGTCGGGCTACCTTCGCGGCAATCGACCAGCCAGATCATCAATTGGCCCTGGAGCACACACCAGATCTCGTTCTGAACGGCCTTGACGTGAATGTGAAAGGCGTTGACGCGCTTGGGCGCCGCCCACGACACGCTGATCTGACGCGGAACGAGTGTGCCCGGCAAGCCCTGAACCCCATGTTCATCGAGCCGGACGTATTCCATGAAGGCGCCGTTCTCGCTGCGGTTTTTCTTAAGTGCCTGGAACCACACGCCCTCTATCTGCGGCGCGGCGGGGTACGCCTCGAACTTCAGCGCCTGGGCGTACTCGGCGTC
>NZ_JANYGJ010000218.1 GCF_025362455.1 Deinococcus sp.
TGATGCACTTCAAACTTCCGAGCGACGTTATCGATATTTTCGCCGTTCTGGACGGCTTTGACGATGCGTTCTCTCAGCTCGATACCGTAGCCCCTGGCGCCCACAATCGTTCGCATGTACTTATTATGCCACTTGCTCTAATCAACCCACTGGTGACGTTTCAGCCGTCTTTCGGGGCGGCTGTGGATTGAAACGCCGAAGTGGCGAAAACGATTGCCATGAAGGCCCCCTTGCAATTTCAACTCGAAACTGCACGTCCAGTGCGAGCAACACCTGCATCTGGGTCAGCAACTGCCGGTCCCGCTCACTGGGCACCCCGGTACTGCCATCAGCCTTGATCACGGTCAGGATGAACCGGTACGGCGGACCGGTACCTGACTAGAGGTTTGACCGTAACCGGTCCTCAACAACTCCACCAAGAGCGTCATTTTCCCTCTACCGCCGCCCCACCCGCTCAATCACCACGGCCAGGTCGCGCCCGAATCTCGGGGTTTGGACCCTGAGTACGCCGCCGACGCTGCTGATGGCCACCGTGCCGGTCCACTTCGCCGCCTGCGGGTCGAACCAGCGAGCATGGTAGCGGCCATCCTCCAGGCCCCTGACACTCAGGATGGTCTGGCGCAGCGGCAATTCCTGCGTCCAGACCGGACTGTTCGGCTTGCCCGCCGCGCCGCCTAGCAGCGCCTCGGTGTAGGCGTGGTTAGCGGCGGCGGCGCTGTACTGATCGCTGATGAGGTACACCAGGGCGTGGTCCCTGCTCCGCAGGGCGTGCGCCTCGGTGTCCAGTTGCGCGGTCTGTACGCTCACCGGGCGCAGGGCGGCCAGCGGCTGACCCTTCAGGAAGATGCCCAGACCTCTGTACTCGCTCCACAGATTCTTCGGCCCGACCAGGGTGTCCCACCACCAGTACATCCCGCTTCCGGCGTAGCCCAGAAACAGTGGCGACCACAGGCCGGTGTGCAGGTGGGTACGCTCTGTTGCCAATGGCGCGTCGCTGCCGCCCGCGCTGTAGCCGAGTTCGGCCAGCAGCACCGGCTTGTTCGGTACCGTCTCGCGGAATTGGCGGATCAGCCCGGTCAGCTCGGTGGGCAGCTCGCGGTTGGTGTAGAGGTGCTGCTGCGCGAACCCCAGCTCCGGCAGAGTCCAGGTAGCCGAGGCGGCGCCGCCGCTGTAACTGGTGCTGACCAGGTGATCGTAGGGGTCGTAAGTGCGGAGCGTGGCGGTCATCTCCTGTATCCAGGGCCTGAGATCGCTGTCGGCAATGGGCGTCCAGTTAACCTCGTTCCAGTATTCCCAGGCGAACAGGTTCGGGTAGGCGGCGAAGCGGGCGGCCAGGTAGCGCAGCCGCCGCTTGAACAGGTCTCTGGCCCGTGCGTCGGTCACGAATTCGCCGGGCGCCCTCAGCGGGCCACCGTTGGCAGCGTTGTATGGGTTACCCTGCCACTCGGCGTTGACCGTCTGCGAGAACTGGCCGTGATTGATCAGGCACAGCTCGATACTGATACCGCGCACCTGCGCCAGTCGAAACACCTGATCGAGCAGCGCCATCTGCCGCTCGCGGGCGGTGTAGTCGCCCAGCCCGGTGTCCTTCCACTCCAGGCCCAGGCCCCATGCGGGCATCCAGACGCGGGCGAAATTGCCGCCGTTGGCGCTGAGGTTGTCGAAATAGCGCCGGTAGTCGCCCAGCACGTCCTGGTCGGTCCAGGCAACGTTCAGGCCGATGGGCACGTAGACGTCGCCGTTGCCGTAGGCGAACAGACGCGGGTTTTCCTTGCTGACGCCGATAAAACCGGGGCCGCTGCCCTGGGTGACGTTCAGGCTGACACTGCCGCTACCGATACCGCCCTTCAGCTTGGCCGTGAGGGAATACACCCCAACCTCCACCGGTGTAAAGCGGGCCAGCCAGCCGGGAGCACCCTGCGCCTTACCAGCGTCGTCGACCGTGTAGCCGTAGAAGGCGGGCACGCTGAAGACCTTACCTCCCGGCGCCGTGAGCGTCAACTGAAGGTCTACCTGGGCCGGGTCGTAGGGATTGGTCGCCGCGCCGTCGGTCTGAAGCTGGACCGTCACGGGCGTCAGGCTGGGCGCGGAAGCGGGCACCTTCACCAGTGTCAGGTAGGTAAATGGGCGCGGACTCGGTGAGGTGCTGGTCATGGTCGTTTCCGGCCTGGCAGGTGCTGGATTCGGCAGTGGCGCCGCCTGAGCTGACAGATTTGGCACAGACAGGTTCTGCCCCGACAGGTTTTGCCCCGACAGGTTTTGCGCGGCGCCCAATCCGAGTGCCAGCGCGGCGCCGATCAGCACGGTTGATCTGGACGACATGGTTCTCCTTGAACGCTCATTTCCGCCGCCGCTACCGGAAGCGAAAGACAGCGTGCCCGGCGCACTGCTCCCCACTTTCGGTAAGCGGCCTGGTGAATGGATTTCGGTTACGCCCCTTCTCACAAGCCACAGGCCACCTGCCTCTCTACCCCTTCGTCGCCCCCGCGCTCAGCCCCTGCACGAACTGCCGCTGGAACAGCGCGAAGAAGACCACGGCGGGCACCGAGACGATCAGTGAGGCGGCCATGACCACGCCTGCGCCTGACGGGCTGTAGTTCAGGTTGGCGGCGAGCTGCGCCAGGATCATCGGCAGGGTGCTGTGCGACTCGTCGTTGACCACCAGAATTGCCCACAGCAGATCGCCCCAGACGCCCAGCGCCACCGGAATGGCGATGGCGGCCATGGCCGGTCTCAGCAGCGGCGTCACGATCTGCCACCAGATTCGCAGGTCGTTCGCGCCGTCGATGCGGGCCGAGTCCACCAGATCGGTGGGAATGGCCAGGATGGCCTGACGAAAGTAGAACACCACAAAGGCCTTCGCCATCAGCGGAATGGTCAGGGCCGAGTAGGTGTTGATCCAGCCGAGGTCGCGGACCATCAGGAAGTTAGGAATGAGGGTGACTTCCCAGGGAATCATCATGCTGGCGAGCAGCAGCGTGAACAGCACCGTGCTGCCGGGAAAGGGCCGCTTGACCAGCACATACGACACCAGCGAGGCGATCAACAAACAGCAGGTGGTGACCGACGCTGTAATCAGCAGGCTGTTGAGCATGTAGCCGAAGAACCCCAGTCCATTCGGAAACTTCTGAAACAGGCCCTCACCCTGATCGAGAATATCTTTCGAGACGCCCAATTTGGAATTGTAGAAGTTGCCCAGAGTGAAATCGTGAATATAAAAAGTCGGCGGGTTTTGCTTGAGTTCTGGCACGCTTTTGAAGGCGCCGGTGAACATCCAGTAGAACGGCACCATCACGCTGAGGGCCAACAAGTACAGTGGGGTTTTGAGCAGCCGCAGGAACCAGACGTTTTGCCGTTCACCGACCATGTGGGACCTCCGGTTGGGTAGAGTTCAGCTCGGTCTTCTTCGGCTCAATCCAGATCATTGATCCTCCCGATCCGCAGATTGATCAGCGTCAGGATAAAAATCACGGTGAACAGCAGCCAGGCAATCGCGCTGGCCGCGCCCATCTCGAAGTGCCGGAAGCCCACGTCGTACAGGTAGACCGTCAGGGTCAGGCCGCTGTCGAGAATGCCGCCGACGTTGTTGGTATCGCTAAACAGCACGTAAGGCGTGAAAAATTCCTGAAAGGTGCCGATCATGCCGGTCACCAGCACATACAGGATGGTGGGGCGCAGCAGCGGCAGCGTGATCTTCCAGAAGCGGGCACTCGGTCCGGCGCCGTCGATGGCCGCCGCCTCGTAGATTTCGGGCGCAATCGAGCGCAGGCCCGCCACGAAGATGACCATGTTGTAGCCCAGCACGCTCCAGACCCCGATGACGATCAAGAGCGGCAGGGCGTAGTGCGGATCGCCGAAAAAGCGGATCGACTCGGCGCCGAACATCTTGCGAACAGTGTTGAACAGCCCGAATTCCTCACTGCTGGCGATCCATTTCCAGACGCCGATGATGCCCACGCCGCCCGCCACCAGCGGCAGGAAAAAAGCGGCCCGCATCAACTGGTGCGCCAGTTTCTGCCCGCCGAATGAGAGCGCCAGCAGCAGCCCCACGCTCGTCGAGATCAGCGAGGTGAAGAACATGTAGGTCAGCGAGTTGCGCAGCGCCTTGTAGAAGCGCGGGTCGTGGAGCATGTTCACGTAATTGGTGGCGCCGACCAGGTTGGGCGCCTTGATGCCGGTGTAGTCGGTAAAACTTAGGTACAGCGATCTGAGCACCGGCCACAGCACGAACAGCACGAACAACACCACGAACGGCAGCACCAGCCCCATCGGCGGGCCGTACTTCTGCATGAAAAACCGCACTCCCCGCCGGGGCTGGGGCCGCGCCGCGCTCATTCCCAGCGGGGCCGTGCGGGTCTGCTGCAAGGTGGTTTTGTGAATCACAGTCTTCTCCCCTCCCCAGGGCGCTGGCCGCGCCGGTCGAACGGGGGCGGGGACGCCCGAACCTGGCCGCGTCTCCTCGCCCCCGCTGACGGACGCCCGAAGTGGGCACGCTAGACATGCCCCACTTCAGCCGGTCTTATTTGTACTTCACCAGGTTGGTGTTCATGGTCTCGGCCACGCTGTCGAGCGCCGCTTTGGGGTCGGTGCCGTTGAACACCACGCCCTGAATGGCTTTTTGCAGCACGTCGCCGCTCTGCTCCCAGCCGGGGCAGTTGGGCGGGCCAACGGTGTCTTTAAGCTGGGCGTTGAGGACCGCCTTCTGGTCGGCAGGCAGCGAAACCTGGGTGGCCAGGTCCTGACGCCCGGCGGGCAGCCACAAGGCGGGAATCTTGGCGGCAGCCTTAATCATGGCGACGGTACTGCGGGTCGAGTACATCTCTTTGAGGAAATCGGCGGCCAGGTCGGCGTTTTTGGAGTAGGCGGTAATGCCGATCAGGGAGCCGCCCGCGAAGGCCGTGGCCTTGCCGGAAGGGCCAGCGGGCAGCTTGGCGACGGCCCACTTACCCGTCAGCTTGGGGCGGCTGATCGGGATGGATTGCAGCGACCAGTTGCCGGTGCTGCCGATAGCATAGTCGCCGTTCTCCAGGCCCTGCTCCAGATCGGGCCAGCCGTCGGTAGGCGACTTGAACTTGGTGTAGAAGTTGGCGTAGTACTTCAGCGAATCCACGCCCGCCTGAGTGTTGATAGCAGACTTGCTGCACTTGGCGTCGTACAGGGTGCCGCCCGCCTGGTACAAGTAAGGAAAGTACCCGACCCAGCCGACGTTGCCCCACTGCGAGATGTAGCCCTTAGCGCCGCTACCCGCCGCCGTGCTGGAGCGCAGTTTCTCGATGGCGCCGGAGAGTTCGGTCCAGTTTTTGGGTGCGGATTTGACCAGATCCTTGCGGTAGTAGGTGAGCTGTACGGTCTGGTCGAACGGCAGGGCGTAGAGCGAGCCGTCGAGTGAGGTGATCGCTTTCATGATGGCCGGGCTGGCGGTCTTGGCGATCTGGGCCAGCAGCGCCGGGTACTTCTGCTTGATGTTGACCAGCCCGCCCTTGTTGCCCAACTCGATGCCGTAAGACAGGTAACCGGTGATGAGGTCCGGACCCGACTGGCTGGCGAGCGCTGCCAGGTACTTGGTAAACGCCTGGTCGCCGGGAATGGCCCGCAGCTCAAAATCGGTGCCCACGTGCGCCTGTTTGTAGAGGTCCACGGCAGGCTGCATGGTCTTGACGGCGTTTTCGTCGCCGATGACCCAGATGGTGAGTTTGGAGGCGAGGCCGGTGCTGCCGAGCAGCAGTCCGGCGCTCAGGGCCGTGGTAATCAGTGTACGCATGGGGGCTCCTCGTGAAGCAGGCGAAACCGGATTGGTGGGGCGCTCAGGGCAAACGGTCACGGCTCGGCGCCGTCAGACACGGCCCAGACGAGACTGGCGAACTGGAACTGGGACGACAGAAGCTCACACTCCTGGGTCCGGTCAACGTTTTGTTTAGTAAACGCAGTCAGCATAACATCCTACCTGACGGCTGTCAATCAGGCAAAGGTGCTGGAAATCAGGGACGGCGCTCGGCGGAGGCTCCGGGGAAACTGCCGTGCCAGAGGCGCCGGAACAGTTTTGCAGGTTTGGTACGGCATGGGATCAGCCGGGCTGGTCGCCGACCGGGCGGCGCACCCTGGAACGCCGCGCCGCGCCTGCCGCCTGGCCGGAACTCCGGCGCACCACCAGTTCGACGGGCACCAGCACCTGTTCGCGCGGCGCGGCGCTTCCCGCGAGCAGCAACTCCAGCCCCAGGGCGCCCAGCCGCTCCTTGTCCACCCGCACGGTGCTCAGCGGCGGGCGGGCGTGCAGGGCCATCTCCACGTCGTCAAAGCCCACCACGGCGATGTCTTCCGGCACCCGCAGCCCGGCTTCCTGAAGGGCGGTCATGGTCAGCATGGCGGTGCTGTCGTTGTAGGCGAAGATGGCGTCGGGCCGCTCAGGCGCAGACAGCAGCGCCTGCACGACCTCGCGCACCGGGGCGCCCTGCTCTACCCGGTCGAGCAGCACCTCCAGGGCGCTCCCGGCCCGGCCCGCCTCGGCCAGTGCCCGCAGGTATCCGGCCCGCCGCTGTGAGAGGCTGAAATGCGTCTGCGGCCCCTCGATGTGCGCCACCCGCCGCCGCCCGGACTGGATCAGGTGCCGGGTCGCCAGGTAGCCGCCGGTCTCGTTGTCGGTGTTGACCGAGGGCAGACCGGCGTACTGGTGGTCGATCAGCACCAGCGGCTTGCCCGAAGCCCGCAGCGCGTCCAGCAACTCCGGCTGGAAGTAGCCCGCGCACAGCAGGGCGTCGGCGTCCAGGCGGCGCAGCAGTTCGTCTACGGCGTCGCCCGGCCCCACCGAGGCGTAGGTGAGCGACACGTCCGCGCCCTGGCAGGCCACCTCGACGCCGTGCAGCACCGGCGAATAAAAGGCGTTGGCCGAGGGCGTGGCGTGCAGCCGGTTGAGCAAAAAGGCCACCCGCCGCGCCTTGACGGGCCGCAGCTTACCCAGGTCGTAGCCGAGGCTCTGGGCAGCGTCCAGCACCGCCTGACGGGTTTCTTCGGTCAGTCCTGCCTGCCCCTTGAGCGCCCGTGAGACGGTGCCCGTCGAGACGCCCACCTGAGCAGCGATGTCGCGCACGGTGGGAGCGGCAGAGAGGCGGGAGCTGGATCTGGTCACGCCTCACTCTATAGCTCAGGGCCACCGGGGCGGGTGCAAATCTGACTGGACTGACTGGCCCTGATGACATATCAGCTCTGTATACCGGAGGCTTTGACAGGGCGGGCCGGGCGGTGCTAACGTCTAAGCGTTTAGTAAACAAATTCGTTCGGGCGCTGCCGCCGATCATCATTGCCGGACCGCTCCGGTGTGAGTGTTCGGCGCCCGCGTCTGGCCTCACGCGCTCACCCCGGCGTCTGCCCCCACTCAGTTGTAGGAGTGCCCATGTCCCAGCTTTCTGATCTCGCCCGCCACTCCACATTTGTGCATCACGGCTGGCAACTGCGCGCCCTGACGCCCGGCACCGACCTCCAGGCCGCCCTGAACGAAGCCGCCGAGTGGCTGGAGGCGACGGTGCCCGGCACCGTGCAGCAGGATTTGCTGCGCCACGACGTCATCCCCGATCCGTACCTCGGCCTCAATGAGAACGAGGTGCAGTGGGTGGGCGAAACCGACTGGCTCTACCGCACGACCTTCACGGTGGACGAGGGCAGCCTGGCCCAGCCGAACGTGGAGCTGGTCTTTGGGGGTCTGGATACCGTCTGCGAGGTGCGGCTCAACGGCCAGGTCATCCTGAAGACAGACAACATGTTCGTGCCGGAGCGCGTAGACGTCAAGGCGCTGCTGCGCCCCGCCGACAACGAGCTGCTGCTGCACTTTTCCTCGCCGCTGCGCGAGAGCCGGGCACGTGAGGCGCACTACGGCGTCCGGGCGGCGTGGAACGGCAATGCCAGCCGGGTGTATCTGCGCAAGGCCCAGTACCACTACGGCTGGGACTGGGGTCCAGTCATTTTAACGTCCGGTCCCTGGCTGCCGATCGAGCTGCACGCCTACAGCGCCCGATTGGGCGAGGTGGCCGCTCCGGTGACGCTGGCGGGCGGCCAGGCCAGCGTCCAGCTCACCGCGACGGTGGTCGGCGAACAGGCAGGTGTGAGCGTTCATGCCGAGTTGCGCGGCCCGGACGGTGGGTTAGTGGCCCAGACCCAGGGTGACAGCGCAGCGTTGAATGTTCCCGATCCCCAGCTCTGGTGGCCGCACGGCTACGGCGCTCAGCCGCTGTATACGCTGAGCGTGCAGTTGCGGCGCGGTGATGAGCTGCTGGACGAACAGATTCAGCGCCTGGGCCTGCGCCGGACAGAACTGCGCCAGGAGCCGGTGGAGGGCGAGGCGGGAGTGAGCTTCACCTTCGCCGTGAACGGCACTGAGGTCTTTACGGGCGGCGCCAACTGGATTCCCGAAGACCTGCTGCTCAACCGCGTCACGCCGGGGCAGGAACGCGCCCGAATTCAGCAGGCGGTGGACGCGGGCATGCTGATGCTGCGCGTCTGGGCGGGCGGCATCTACGAAACGGACAGCTTTTACGATGCCTGCGACGAACTGGGCGTGCTGGTCTGGCAAGACTTCCTGTTCGGCTGCGGGATGTACCCGGCTCACCCGGAATTCCTGGCGAGCGTGCGGCGCGAGGCCCAGGCTGCCGTAAAACGCCTGCGGCACCACGCCAGCCTGGCGCTGTGGTGCGGCAACAACGAGGATTATCAGATCGCCGAGAGCGTGGGTGCCGGAGATTTCAGCGGCCAGGCCGACCTGGCTCAGTCAGCCTTTCCGGCCCGCGAGATCTACGAACGGCTGCTGCCCGAAATCTGTGCCGACCTCGACCCGGCGACGGCCTACTGGCCCGGTAGCCCGTACACGCCCGGCGGCCCCGCTGCCCCTGCCGGTGCGACCACCGACCAGACCAAGGGGGACCGCCACACCTGGGACGTCTGGCACGGCAGCATGGCCCCTTATGGCGACTACGGCAAGTACGAGGGGCGCTTTGTCAGCGAATTCGGCTTGCAGTCCGCGCCCGCCATGAGCACCATTCTCAGCTTCACCCAGCCTGCCGACCGCCACGCCAACTCCCGCGTGATGGAACACCACAACAAGGCGGGCGACGGTCCGCGCAGGCTGGCGGTGTACCTCTCAGATACCGTGCAGCCGCCCGCCGACTTCGCCGAGTGGGTCTACGACACCCGGCTGGTGCAGGCCGAGGCGATGGTGGCCGCCTACCGCGCTTACCGCCGCCGCTGGGGACACGCGGGCAAGCGGGCGGTGTCCGGCGCACTGGTCTGGCAGCTCAACGACTGCTGGCCGGTCACGAGCTGGGCGCTGATCGACTCGCACGGCCTGCCCAAGCCCGCCCTCTACGCGGTGGGCCGCGAACTGGCGCCGGTGGCGGTGGGAGCTGAGCGCCACAGCGGCGAGCTGAGCGTCTGGATTTGCAGCAGCAAGCTCGAAACCCAGGCCGTCGAGATCGAGCTGGACGTGTTCAGCCTGACCGGAGAGCCGCTTCACCACCACCTCAGCAGCGAGGTCGCCGCGCCCAACGCCACCACCGAACTCAGTATCGGTATTCCTGCTCTGAAGGATGACGCCGTGGTGTTCGTCCGCGCCTTTCAACACGGAGTTGAGCTGAGCCGGGCGGCGCTGTGGCCCGAACCGCTCAAGTATTTCGCCCTGCCCGACCCCGAACTGAGTGTCCAGTTGATGACGACGGTGCAAGGCGACCAGCTCAGCGTCGGCGCCCGGCTGCCGGTTAAGGGCGTCTGGATCGACGCGGGCGCGGCGTTGAAGGGTAACCACTTCGACTTGATGCCCGGCGAGCGCGTGAGCGTGACGCTGCCCGGCGGCTCCGTCCCCGTGACCGTGCGGGCCGTCGGCAGCGCCGAGATCGCCGTATCTGCCCAGCCAGCTCCGATTCAACCTGCTGCTCAGCCGGTGGAAGCGAGGTGACCCGGCTCCTACCGACCTCGGCGGTCTTCAACGTCCTTGACTACGGCGCACGCGGCGACGGCCTGACGAACGACGCCGCCGCTATCCAGGCCGCCATCGACGCCTGCTTCACGGCGGGCGGCGGCACAGTGACGCTGCCGGGCGGGCGCACCTACCGGTCTGGCTCGCTGGAGCTGCGCGCCGCCACCGAGTTTCGCGTCGAGCGCGGAGCCACCTTGCTCGCCAGCAGCGACTACGCCGACTACCAGTTCGCCCACCACAGCGATCAGGTCACGGGCGGGCTGTTCTTCGAGACCGAGTTGCCGCGTCGGGCCTGGATCACCGCCTTCGGGGCGCATGACCTGTGCATCACGGGCGGGGGCCGCATCGACGGCAACGGGCGCGGCTTCGTACAGGTCGACATGGGCGACTATTTCGTGATGCGCGGCGCAGACAGTGCCGACGCGGTGCAGGGCGGCGACCAGTACCGCGAGCGCCCCTTTACCCTCCACCTGATCGGCTGCCAGCGGCTCGATATTCACCACGTCACCATTCTTGACGGGGCGCACTGGACCCTGCGCCTGACCGGCTGCGACGACGTGAGCGTGAGCAGCGTCCGGCTGCACAACAGCTTCAAGGTGCCCAACTGCGACGGCATCGACCTCGACCACTGCAAGCGGGTGCGGATCAGCGGCTGCGACGTGCGGGCCGGAGACGACGCCATCTGCCTGAAGTCCTGCAAGGCCACCGAGGTCTACGGCGTGTGCGAGGACGTTACGGTGACGAACTGCACGCTCAGTAGCGCCAGCAGCGCCCTGAAGACCGGCAACGAGAACTGGGGCCTGATCCGCAACGTGATCTTCCAGGGCTGCGTCGTGCGCGACTCCAACCGGGGCCTGACCGTCCACTGCGGCGAACCGGGCGGGGTCGAGAACGTGCTATTTTCCGACATCATCGTCGAGACGCGCAAGTATCAACGAAGCTGGTGGGGCCGCTCGGAGCCGATCTATGTCAACGCGACGGCCTGGAAGAAAGAGGACGGCGTGGGCAAGATTCGCAACGTGCGGTTTCGCAACATCCTGGCGAGCGGCGAGAACGGCGTCTTCGTCTATGCCGAGCAGAACGGCGACGTGGACGGCGTGACGCTGGAGAACGTGCGCCTGGAGGTCGGTGAGTGGCTGGGCAGATTTCCGACCCGGATGCAGGATTTCCGACCACGTACCGGGCGAGGGGGCGAGGAGGACCGTCCCACACGCGGGATTACCGTCGAGGGGGCCGCTCACGTGACCCTGCGCCACGTGGAGGTGGTCTGGGGCGAGAACAGACAGCCCTACTACGGCGAGGCGCTCTACTCATATAAAGCCGAGGGGTTGAAGGTCGAGGATTTCACCGGCAGCGACGTATCTGATTAGCGATGCAGGGGTGGTCGCGGTTCGAGCCGTGGGCGAGTAGACTCAGGCATGACCGGCGACCTGACCCGCGATGACCTGCTGGCGATCATCCGTCGGCAAGCGGAGCAGTTCGAGCGACTGGAAGCCG
>NZ_JANYGJ010000233.1 GCF_025362455.1 Deinococcus sp.
AAGTCGGCGGGGCGCAGGGGCCGGATGGTGGGGGACATGTGGATAGTTTGCCCTGCGAACACTGCGTTTGTCATAAGCCAGGGAGCGTAGTGGGCCTAAACTGGCAGGCAGTATGTCCAAATCTGCTGGCCTGCCTTCTACTGTCCGCCGTCTGGGCGGGCCGGGCGAGCCCTGGCTGCACTGCCCACGCTGCCGTCACCCGTTGGTACGCTGGTCGCAGTACCGGGATACGCTGGAGACGCCTCAGCTCGTCTGGGACCCGGACCTGTGGTGGTTGCCTTTTCCCTGGGAGGGCCTGGCTCTGGCCGTGCTGATCGTGGGGGCCGTGCCGATGACGGCCATCCTGTTCGTGGGCGGCAGGCACCGACGTTTCCCCGGCCCAGGTCAGGACGTCATTAAGGGGCTGGGTTTCGCCTGGGCTGGCGTGTATGCCCTGATCGAGTGGCGCTGGCGGCTGTGGCGCCGCGCCAAGCTGGAGGGGCAGCTCAGGCCACGCGACTGGGTGTGCGCCGCCTGTCTGTACGCTCAGAACGGTGACGAGACGCTGTAGGGTTCAGCCGGACACGACTGATCCACCCACTTCTCTACCTCGCTCAGTCCCACAGCGCGGCGGGTAGCTCGGCGTCGAGGCGGTCCAGCTCGGCTTCTACGGCCTGGGTGAAGGCCAGTTTGTCGCTGGGGTCAGCCCCTACCGCCTCACCGATGGACGCATATAAATTGAGCGGCACCGGCAGCCATTCACCCTTGGGCAGCGCCCGCCCCAGCCCCCGCAGCGCCACCGGAATGACCGGCACGCCGGGATGGCGCCGCGCCAGGTGTGCCAGGCCACTCTTGAGCGCTTCGCGCACCTCCGGCTGACCGCGTGTGCCCTCCGGAAACAGCAAGATGATCTCGCCGCGTTGCAGGGCCGCGCTCAGACCGGCCAGCGGATCGGCCCTCTCGCCCGCTTTGGGTCTGCGCTCGATCATCAGCGCCCCGATCAGGTGCCGGGTCAGCCAGTTCACCAGCGGTTGTTGCCCGAAATAATCGGCGGCGGCGGCGGGCCTCACCAGCCTGAGCGTCCCGAATCGGAACAGCGAGAGTAGCAACAGCGTGTCCAGATGGCTGTTGTGGTTGGCGACCACGATGGCAGGGCCGACCTGCGGCAGCCGCTCCCGGTGCCTCACGCCCAGCCCGAAGCCGAGCAGCAGCGCCGGGCGCACCACCACAGCGAAAAATGCCGCCCGGAGCCACGGAAACGCCAGTGCGTCGCTCATCCCCGAACCGGGCCATACACGAAGTAATAAATGAAGTGGAAGAACACCGGGGCCGTGAACATTAGGCTGTCGATGCGGTCTAGAATGCCGCCGTGGCCGGGAATCAGCGAGGAGGCGTCCTTGACGCCCAGGTCGCGCTTGACGGCGCTCATGGTCACGTCGCCGATGAAGCCGACGATGGGCAGCGCCAGCCCCAGCACCAGCGCCTCCAGACGGTTTAGCGGCGTAATCACAGGCGCGATCAGCACGGCCAGCAGCGCCGCAGACACCAGCCCGCCCAGGAAGCCTTCCCAGGTTTTGTTCGGACTGACCTGCGGCACGATCTTGCGGCGCCCGAAGCGCTTGCCGCAGACATACTGGGCCACGTCGCCAAACTGCGTCACCAGCACCACGTACAGCAGCAGCCCGACCCCGCCCGCCGGATGCAGCGGCGGCAGCACCAGCAGGTAGGCTAGGTGTCCCAGCGCGAAGACGGTCAGCATCAGACCCCAGTGCAATGTTGAGCTGGCCCGCAAAAAGTTCTGCGTGACGCCCGTCAGCATCAGCCGGAACGGCAGGAATAAAAATACATACACCGGCACGACGATGATGAACATGCCGTAGCGCCCGGTATAGACCCACAGGTATTGCAGCGGAATCGCCAGGTAGACCCACAGCAGCACCCGCCGGTCGCTGCGCCGCTGCGGAATCAGGCTCAGGTACTCCTTGAGCGCCAGGTACGACAGGAACATCACGAAGGTGATGCCGACCCGCTTATCCACCAGCACCGCCAGCACGAACAGCCCGGCCATCACCCACCAGGCCCGGACGCGCGCTATCAGCTCGGCATTGCCGGGGCGGCCCTGCACGCGCGGCAGCACTTCAGAAATGATCGTCGCCAGCACCAGCAGTGCCAGAATGAAGCTCAGGACAATGCCTACGCCGCCCTGAAGCGTGCCCAGAATGGTGGTCATGTTGAGGGGCGCAGGGTCAGGGTGTTGGCCTCCGCCTTGAGTCTAGAGCAGGCGTAGGGTGAGGCGGTCCTCGTGTCGTCAGCTCGCGGGTGCCTCGGCCATCGGTCTGTCCTCTGGAAGTGAGCGTCGCCACGTAATAACTGAAAACGGTGTCATTCTGAGTTTTGCTATGAATCTTGTCGTCAAACCACGAGATCCTTCACTGCGTTTAGAGCAGTACTCCGAATTACGCCACGGGGAAAACAGCCTCCCCGCGCCTCCATTCTGCGTCCTGCTCAGTTAAAACTACTCGCTCCGCTCGGTCATAAAAAGGGTCTTTTTATGACATCTGCTCTAGGACGACAAATTTAGTCAAGATAAATGCTCTGTGTATAAGAGAATGTCCACTTGCTGTTCAGTTCCCGACTTCCTCCACCAGGTACTCCATCGCAAACCGGTATCCGGCGAAGCCCAGGCCGCTGATCTTGCCTTTGCACACGGCTGCCGTCACCGATGTGTGCCGGAATTCCTCGCGGGCGTCCACGTTGCTGATATGCACCTCGATCACCGGCACGTTCTGCCCGGCGATGGCGTCGCGCAGGGCGTAGCTGTAGTGCGTCAGCGCACCGGGGTTGATGACGATGCCTGTAAAACCGTGCTCCTCGGCGTCCTGAATCCATTCGAGCAGTTGGCCCTCGAAGTTGCTCTGGCGGCAGGTGACGGTGGTGCTCAGCTCGGTGCCCCACAACTCGCACTGGCGCTCCAGTTCCTCCAGCGTGAAGGTGCCGTAGACGCCCGGCTCGCGCTTGCCCAGGCGGTTGAGGTTGGGACCGTTGAGAATCAGCAGCATGGGAGACCTCGCAGGAAAAGGCGGGTTAGACGTGGAGCCCGGACACCGCGACCTGCCACTCCCCGAACGCCGCCCTCAGCACATCCTCCGGCACCCGCGCCAGGTACGGCTTGGCCAGATCACGCAGCAGCACGAAGCGCACGCCCTGCGCGTCGGCCTTCTTGTCGCGGGCCATGTAGGGCCACAGCGCCTCGAAACTCAGCGGCGGCAGAGCCCTGGGCTGCTGGTACTTCAGGAAGGCCAGCGTGTGAGTGCTCAGGTCCGCGCCGCCCAGTGCCCGGCTCAGCAGCGCGGCGTAGTGCATGCCGTAGCCCACCGCCTCGCCGTGGCTCACCGCATGGTCGGTGTATGCCTCGGTGGCGTGCGCCAGCGTATGCCCGAAGTTCAGGTAGGCCCGCTCGCCCTGCTCCGTCAGGTCGCGGGTGACGACTCCGGCCTTGACCGTCACCGCGTCGGCGATGATCTGGACGAGCCCCGACTGCCCCGGCGCGAACTCCGGCGAGAGTACCCGTTCCAGCAAAGTGGGGTCCGAGATCAGCCCGTGTTTGTAGACTTCGGCGGCGCCCTCGCGGAAGGTGGCGGCGGGCAGGGTCAGCAGGCTGTCCACGTCGGCCCAGACGTGACGCGGCGGCCAGAAGGCGCCCACCAGGTTCTTGCCCTGCGGCAGATTCACGCCGGTCTTGCCGCCCACCGCCGCGTCCACCATGCCCAGCAGCGTCGTGGGCACCGAGTAGTACGCCACGCCGCGCAGGTAGCTCGCCGCCACGAAGCCCGCCAGATCGGTCACGGCCCCGCCGCCCAGGCCGACCACGGCGCATTCCCGGCTCAGGTTGGCTCCGGCCAGCGCACAGAGCACCTTCTCCAGCTCACCCAGCGTCTTGCAGTCGTCGCGTGCAGGCACCACCACCGTCACGGCTGGACGAAGGGACTGCTGCGCCCGGCTGACCAGCTCCATCGGCAGGTCGGCGGCGTGAATGAGCGCCACCTGCGTCTGGGGCACGTTCAGACGGTCCAGCAGCCCCCGTCCGACCTCAACCCGGTACGGCTGCGCTCCGCCGACCTCGATCTGAACGACGTCTGTTCGCCCAGTCCCAGTCTGCCCAGTCCCAGTTCGCCCGGTCCCAGTCTGCTCAGTCCCAATTCGCTCAGTCGCAGGCACGTTCCATCGCCTCCAGGTCCAGCGCTTCGAGTTCCTGCTCGGTGCCTTGCGCCGAATCCGTCTG
This sequence comes from Deinococcus sp., assembly GCF_025362455.1. Classification (GTDB taxonomy): domain Bacteria; phylum Deinococcota; class Deinococci; order Deinococcales; family Deinococcaceae; genus Deinococcus. The sequence continues at coordinate 4,262 of NZ_JANYGJ010000233.1, forward strand.
GGCGTCCTGCCAGTCCCACAGCCGCTCGACGATCTCGGCCACGATCTCCTCCGAGGGCCGCCCGTCGCTGTGGACGTGGATGGTGCCCTGGCCATACGCCTGCTCGCGTTCGGCCATCAGTTCGCTGATGCGGGCCAGCGGGTCGGGCACGCGCAGCAGCGGCCTGTCCGAATTGCGGGTGCGGGCGTAGACGGTCTCCGGACTGGCGGTCAGCACCACCACCGGGCCGCGCCGCAGCAGCTCGCGCCGGTTGGCCTCGTGGATGAAGGTGCCGCCGCCCAGGCTGACCACCGCATGTTCCAGGCGCGTGACGCGCCGCACGATCTCGGATTCGCAGGACCGGAAGTAACCCTCGCCCTGCTCGGCGAAGACTTCGGGAATGGACTTGCCCACCACGCGGGCGATCAGCTTGTCGGTGTCCACGAAATGCAAGGAGAGCTCGCGCGACAGCTCCCAGCCGATGCGGCTCTTGCCGGTGCCCATGAAGCCCGCGAGCGCCAGCCAGCTCACGGGGCGGTGCATCAGGCCCGGCATGTTCATAGCGAGCAGTCTAGACGATTGCGCCGCCCGGCTGCCCGGTGCTGGGTCACCCTCTGAGGCGCCCTGACGCGGCTGACTGGTGCTGCCAACTCCGTCGGGCACTTCCCGCAGGTGCGCCTGGAGTTCGGCTTCGAGGGCCGCGCTGGGCAGCAGGTCGCTCACGGGCGCTCAGTACGCCTGGGCGTAGGCCCGCGCCGCGTCCAGGCGCTCACGGATCTCCGGCAGGGTATCGCCGCCGAACTTCTCCATGATCGCCTCGGCCAGCACCCAGCCGATGACGGCGTGCAGCACGATTCCGGCGGCGGGCACGGCGGAGGTGTCGCTGCGCTCCTTGGCGGCGTCGGCGCTCTGGTGGCTCACCACGTCCACGGTGGGCAGCGATTTCATCAGCGTGGCAATCGGCTTCATGGCCGCCCGCACGATCAGGTCTTCACCATTGGTCATGCCCGCTTCCAGACCGCCCGCGCCGTTGGTCTCGCGCCGGTAGCCCACGCCGCCCTCGCCCAGATACACCGCGTCGTGGACCTGCGAGCCGGGTACGCGGGCGTTGGCGAAGCCCTGGCCGATCTCGACGCCCTTGATGGCCTGGGTGCCCATCACGGCGGCGGCGATGCGCCCGTCGAGCTTGCGGTCCCAGTGGACGTAGCTGCCCAGTCCCGGCGGCAGCCCCCGGAAGCGGATTTCCACGACGCCGCCCAGCGTGTCGCCGCCTTGCTTGGCCTGGTCGATGCGGGAGCGCATCTGGGTTTCGGCCTCCGGGTCCAGCGTCCGCAGATCGCTGGCCTCGATGTCGTCCAGGCGTGCCCAGTCGAACTCGGCGTCGGCTTCGATGCCGCCCAGGTGGGTCACGTAACTGACACCCTCGATGCCCAGCTCACTTAGCAGTTTGAGGGCCACTGCGCCCACCGCCACCCGCGCCGTCGTCTCGCGGGCCGAGGCGCGTTCCAGCACGTCGCGCAGGTCCTTGTGGCGGTACTTGATGCCGCCGGTCAGGTCGGCGTGGCCGGGCCGGGCTTCGGTGAGGGCTTTCTTGCGCGGCTCGCCGCCCACTTCGGGCGACATGATCTCGGTCCAGTTGCGGTGGTCTTTATTTTCGACGACCAGCGTGACCGGGGCGCCGGTGGTGCGTCCGGCCCGCACGCCGCTCATGAGCTGGGCCTCGTCGGTCTCGATCATCATCCGGCGCCCGCGTCCGTAGCCGCCCTGGCGCTTTCGCAGCATCGGGTCGATGTCGGCCTTGCCCAGCGGCAGTTGAGAGGGCAGGCCCTCGATGATGGCCGTGAGCTGCGGCCCGTGTGATTCACCAGCGGTCAGAAACCTCATGCTCCGACTCTATCAGGGGGAGGGGAGGGCAGATTGGGCGCTGCCCAGACAAAACGGGCACCAAAAAGCAGGTATCAAAAAAGCAGACCCGGCGCCGGGGAGGCGGGGGGTCTGCTGGGGGTGGGGGGGGGTTGAGGTTTACTTGACGACGGGTTTACTTGACGACGGTGCCGGTGATGACCACGAGGAGCTGGGTCGCGGTTTTAGACGTCTCTTTCTGTCCGAAGGCAGCACCTATCACTGGCAAGCTAGACAGGAAGGGCGTGCCACGTGTTACCGAAGTCTCGTTCGTGCCGAGCAGGCCGCTGAGCAGCAGGGTCTGGCCCGACTTGAAGGTCACGACGCTCTGAGCTTCACTGTTGCTGAAATCCAGCAAGCTGGGCAGCGTGCTGCCAGTAATCGGCGACTTGGGCTGGTTGATCTGGCCGCGAACCCGTATGGTGATGGAACCGTCGGGCGCCACCTGAGGATTGAAGAAGTCGAGGTTGATACCGTAGTCGATCTGCCTGGAAATATTGCCGCTCGACGAGGGAACGTTGATCTCCAGGCGTCCGCCGCTCTTGATGCTGGCCGCTGCGCCGTTCGAGGCGTTGAGGGCGAACGAGTTGCCGGTCAGCCCCAACGAACGCTGGCCGCTCTGCATAGAGATCGATCCGTCGTAGATGCGCTTGGTCTGGGTTTGCGTCTCCAGAGCGTTGAGGGTCGGTAACAGGTTGAAGCCGCCGACCAGGGCGCGGGTCGGGTCGAAGCTGGCGCTCAGACCTTTGGCGCCGGAGCTGACGTTGAAGCCGCCGAAACCGACCTTCCAGTCCAGACCCAGCGTGCGGGCCGCGTCCTGGGTGATTTCCTGAATGCGGACCTGCACATTGATCTGGGGCACCACCTGATCGAGACTGGGAATCAGGGTCGCCACCTGCTCGACCTGAAGGGCGGTGCCGCGCACGATCAACGTATTGGTGCGCTTGTCGGCGATGATGGTCGCCACGTCGCCACTGGGCTTGGCCTGGGCCGTCGTTGCCGTGGGTGTAGTGGGGTTCTGAAGGGCCGGGTTGGGTGTGGTCAGCGTGGTCACGTTGCCGTTGGCGTCCACCGCGTTCACCGGGACGTTAGGCAGCGGCGCCGTGGTGGGCGAGGCCGTCAGGGCAGTCTGCAAGGTGTTGTCCAGCACGGCCTTGAGTTCTTCGGCGCTGGCATTTACGAGTTGAAAGACCTTCTGCTGGATGCCTGGGCCGTTCGTCACGGGCTGGTCGACCTGCTCCAGCAACGCCAGCGCCTCATCGATCTGGTCGCTCGCGCCGTTGAGCACGAGCTGGCCGGTGGTGCCTACGGGCGTGATCTTGAGGCCCGGAAACTGGGCGCTCAGCAGCGTGGCGATGTCTTTCTGGTTGCCCTGCACGGCGTAGACCTGCTGCTTGCTGTCGGGGCTGGCGGTGAGCTGGGCGGGCCGGTCCACCTGGGCGAGCAGCGCCAGCGCGGTGTCGATGAGGATTTTCTGGCCGCTGAGGACCAGTTTGCCGGTCTTGCCCACGGCGGTCACGTTGATGCCGGGGAACTGGCTCTTGATGACCGCTTCGGCGTCGGCCTGCTCGCCTTTGACGGCGTAGATCTGCTGGATGACCGGGCTGGCCGGGGTCACCGTCTTGACCAGTTCGGGCGGCTGGGCGGCGACGATCTGGGTGACCAGCGCCTCGACTTCGCGGACTTCCTTGTTGGTGCCGCGCACGATCAGGCTGCTGGAGGTCGGCTCACCGACGATCTTGAGGGTGGGCGAGTCGAGCACAATATCGTCCCTGGTTGAAGAGGAGCTAGCGGCGTCAGAGCCGGATTTCTCAGTGATGACTTTCCTTGTACCGAAAGCGAGCTTAACCCGGTTTTCGACCAGCGCCGTGTCGAGCGTCCTGGGCAGGGCGATGATTTTCTGAATGGGGCTGCGGCCCACGCGCAGCACGTCCTGGTTGCCCAGGCGCACGACCTCGTAGTTCAGGCCGTAGACGTCCATCAGAAACGGCCAGACCTGGTTGAACGGCTTGCCCGCGAAATCGTAGGTCAGCATGCTGGTGCTGGCGTTGGTGGCCGGGCTGCCCGCCTCGGCGGCGGCGCCTGCACCGGCGGTGGACATGGTGTCCAGGGCCGGGTCGAGCACCAGCTCGTAGCCTGCCGACTTGGCCACGGCGGTCAGCAGGGCGGTCAGGTTGCCGCCATCACGGGTGATCCTGAAGGTCACGTTGGACTTCGACAGCCTGGCATCGGCGCTGGCGACAGCGGGAGAGGTTTGGGCACCGGCAGCGCCGAGGGCCAGCATCAGAAACAGGGACAGACTACGTTTTTTCATTGGCTCACCTTTTTTCAAGTTGGAGGATTTTGGTGTTGGTGTCGAGGGCCAGCGTGACGCTGCTCGCGGTCACTTCGCGCACGGCAATGTTGGTGTCGGGGATGTTTTGGCCCACCGATACGACCACCAGACCTCTATCGGTCTTGAAGATGGCGGTGTTGAGCGGCCCCAGGACCACCGAGTCGAAGCTCAGGTTGCGCTCCTGCAAGTAGCGGTCCAGGGTGTTGAGAACGGTGCTGGGTGCGGGCGTAGAAGTCGCCGCGCCAGGGTTGCCGAGCTGGGTAATCACGCCCGGCTGGACGCTGCCCACCGCCGCGTTGGTGTCCGGCGTCACGGCCACCGAAGCGGCGCTGCTGGTGCTGGGCGCCGGGGTGTTGGCGGCGGCGCTCACGCCCACCGGGGCGCTGGTGCTGGCCCTGGCGCGGGCAACCGCCTGCGCGGCGGCGATGTCGGCGGCGCGTTTGGCCTGCTGGGCGGCCAGCAGATCGGCCTTGGCCTTGGCGATGGTGGCTTTGGTCGCCTCGGCTTTCTGGGCCGCTGCCAGTTTGTCGGCGGCGGCTTTCTGCTCGGCCTCGGCCCGTTTGGCGTCGGCCTGGGCGATCTGCTGGGCTTTGGCCTGCTCGGCCAGCGCCTGCTTCTGGTCCAGGGCCGCCTGGGCGCCGCTGTTGATGCTGGGCGCGGGCAGGATGCCGCCCAGTCGCGGGCCGCCGGAGGGTGCGCTGACCTCGGCCACCGGAATCGGGGTGCTGGGGATCACGCCACCGGTCCGCACCTGGGGCGTGAAGGCGACGCTGGGGCCGCTGCGAACCTGCTGCTGGGGCGCCCTGGCGCTGGCGGGCACCGGCGCGGGGTTGCTGTTGGCGTCGCCCACCACTTTCAGCGGACTGAAGGGGTTGACCACCGGCACGGCGGCCAGCGGGGTCGCCGGGTTGATGCCCGCCGGGGGACGCTGCACCTCGGCGTCGGTTTCCGTGACGATGGTGGCGGCTGTGCCGGGCTTGGCGCCGGGCTTGCTGGCCGCGTTACTCAGCGGCGGAATAGTCAGCACGGTGGTGGGCCGGGCCGGGGTGACCGTACCAGCGGCGCTTGGCTTGCCCGCGCTCGCCGCCGGGGGCTTGACCTGGGCTGAGGGACTGACAGGTGCCGTGGTGCCGGGTTTAACGGTGCTGGGTTTGGTGGCGCTGGGTTTGGGAGCTGTCGGCGTCAGCGGGGCCGTGACCGGCGGCGCGACGGTCTGGCCACTGGTGGTGCGGTTGTTCCAGGTGTACCAGCCGCCGACCAGGGCGACGAGCACCAGCGCGGCCAGCAAAAGACGCATCTCGGAGGAGAGTTTCAGGGGCGCCTTCACGAATTGCCTCCACGGGGCGCTGCCGGAGCTGCCGGAGCTGCTGGAGCTGCCGGGGCCGAGCCGGGGGCGGCAGGGGCCGAGCCGGGCGCTGCCGGTGCCCCGCCGGGAACGGGCGTATTTCCCGTTCCCGGCTGGACCTTGGCCGGATCGAAGGTGTAGACGGTCATGCCCAGAACGCTGTTGAGGTCAGGATCGACCTCGTTGGGGGCGGGCAGGGTCATGCTCAGGTTGTTGAGTTTGGAAAACCGGCTCATGGTCTCCACCGAGCGCACGGTGCGGAACATCGGCGCGAACTTGCCCTTGAGATTGATGCTGAGAATGGTGGCCTGCACGCCTGCTGGCAACACCACGGTGGCGTCGGTGCTGGGCGCCGAGGTGATGCCCTCCAGGCTGCCTCCGGAGGACGCCACGCTGTCGCGCAGGTCGCTGATGACTTGGCCCATCTTGAGGGTGCTGGGCAGCGCCTTGACGAAGACCAGTTGCTCGGCTTCGAGCTTCTTGACATCAGCGCGCAGGGCGGGCAACTTGCTCTGCTGGTCTTGCAGTCTGGCCAGTTCGGTGGTGCTGGTATCAAGCCGACTCTGCACGTCTTGGATGTTGAGCTGCCTGGCCTGAAAGCGCAGGAAGTACCAGGCCACCACGCTGAGCACGCAGACGGCCAGCACGATCAAGAAGATGTCGCGGGGTTTGAGGACAGGGGCAGTCGCGTTCACTGTTTCACCCCATTGGCAGGAGTCGCGCCGGGCGTTGTGCCGGGGGTGGTCGCGCTGGCCGACACGCTGTCGAGCTGGCCGACGGTGGCGCTGAAGGTGTAGTTGTTGGCGGCGGCGTTGCGCTGGGTGCTCTTGAAGTTCACGCCGTAGTTGTCCTGGGTGTAGGCGTTCAGAAAGCCGACCAGCGCGGTGCTGCTGACGGCGCTGCCGGTCAGGTCGAATTCCTTGCTGGCTGGCTTGCCGTCATACGGCGCAGGCGCACTCGGATTGGGCACGAAGGGGTGCATGGTGAGCTGGTTCAGGGCCACGCCGCCGCCGCTGGGCAGTTGCCCGACGAACTTGGCCAGGTCGGTGGACCAGTAGCCGTTCTTGGTGGAACTCAGGTTGCGGGCGGTCTGGGCCACGGCGTTGAGGTTGTTCTGGCGGGTGGTCAGGTCACGGTATTCAGGGGCCACCGACTGTTGCAGGGCGCTGATCTGGCCGGTCTGGTCGTCCAACCGTTTTTGCAGGTTGCCGATGGTCGTGGCCACCACGATTTCGGGAATGGCGATGGCCAGCAAGGTGACCACGCCCGCCGCCACGCCCGCGTACAGCCAGACGTTGGGCTCGCTGCGCTTGCGGTACTGCTGGGGTAGAAGATTGATCTCAACCACGGGCGTTCACCCCCCGGAGGGCCAGGCCCAGCGGCACGGTGAATTCCGGCGCGTTGGTCTGGAGGTAGCCGGTATCGACGTTGGCCTGGTCGGTCTGGACGGTCAGCCAGGGGCTGGCGACCTCGACCCGGAAGCCCAGCGCGTCGCTGATGGCGGCGGCCAGGCCGCGCAGCTTGGCGCCGCCGCCTGCCAGGAAGGTCCGGTCGATGACGATATCGCCGGACTGGACGCGGTAGAACTCCAGCGAGCGCCGGACTTCGGTAATCAGTTCGCCGAGCACCGGGCGCACCACCTCAAAGACGCGGGCCGGGCTGTACTGCTCCCTGGACGCATCGAAATTCAGCAGGTCTTCCTCGTCCTCGGTGGGGGTGGTGGCGGTGGCGTAGCCGACCTTGACCTCTTCTGCCGAGGCGAAATCCAGATCGAAGGCTTTTTGCAGCGCGGTGGTGAAATCGTCGGCGGAGACGTTGATGTTGCGGGCCATCAAGACCCTGTCGCCGCGCACCAGGCTGATGACGCTGCTGGACGCCCCGATTTCCATCACCAGCGCGACCTCGCCGCCCTCGGTGTAGTTGGTGCCGGTCAGGGTGCTCTTGTTCAGGTGCTCACCCAGCAGGTTGCCGCGCAGCGCCCGCAACGTCGCAAAGGACTTGAGGTCGATGATGACCGGCTCCAGACCCGCCAGCCTGAGCACCTCGACCTGCCGGGCGATGGCCTCGCTGGGCGCGGCGGCGATCACCACCTCCATCTGCGATTCCTCGCCGATCTGGGACATGTCGTCGAGCACGTCGAAATCGAGGCTCACCTCGTCGATGGGGTAGGGAATGTAGCGCTCGGCTTCCCATTTGATGGCTTCCTGCAACTCCTTGTGCTCCATTCTGGGCACCATGATGTTGCGGGTCACCGCTTGCTGGTTAGGCACGGCGGTCACGGCGTACTTGGTGGTGATGCGGTGCTGCGCGAGCAGGCGCTTAAGCTCGGTGGCGACGGCCTGCGGCTCGACGACCATGCCGTCGCGCATGCTGCCGATCGGCGTGGGGGTCATCACGGCGTGCAGCAAGACGGGCGGTGAGCCGGGTTTCAGGGCCACCACCTTGATGGCGCTGGTGCCGATCTCGACTCCAATGGCCACCGGCTTGGGGTTTATCAGGCGTTGTAGAAAACTCGACATTCTGCCTCCAGGAGTCTCGCGGTGATTTTACCAGTTCCTCATGAAATTCATGTGGAAGCGGCCACTCCTGCGTCTACGGGGAACCAACGTGAAGGGAGTTGCATGGCCCGCTCATCAGACCACCTGGGCGCTTTCAGTTTTCTGACAGCCCTGCGAAATGAGCCGACGTCGTGTGGGCCAACAAAAAACTGTGCGTCCCCGTAAAAGCACGGTGAGGCACAGCGCGAGCTGATGAAGCCTTTAGAAACTGGGGGGCGTGGGGGTACTCAGCTTCCCTTGGGCCGTGAGGGCCGCACCTCGACCTTGCTGGGCAGCGTCCGGGCAGGCATCTTCAGCAGATCCACCACAATCTGGGCCAGGTCTTCGGGCTGAATCTTCCAGGCGTCGGCCTCGCTGGGCGTGTGATTATTGAAGTGGGTCGCCACCGAGCCGGGCATGATCTGCGTGACCTTGATGCCCAGTGGGCGCAGATCGAGCATCATCACCTCGGACAGACCGTTGAGGCCGAATTTGGAGGCGTTGTAGGCTCCGGCGCCCGCGAAGGGGTTCTTGCCCGCCAGGCTCGACATGGTAAAGATGTAGCCCTGGGCTTTCTGGAGGTGCGCCACGCTGGCCTTGACGCTGTAGAACACCCCGGTCAGGTTGGTGTCGATGACGGCCAGCCAGTCCTCGGCGCTCAGCTCCTGAATGGGGGCGAATTTGCCCACGCCCGCGTTGGCGACCAGCACGTCCAGGCCGCCATAGGCCGCGACGTGGCCCGCCACCGCCTCTTCGACCGACTTCAGCTCGCGCACGTCGCAGGCCACGCCCCTGGCGCTGCTGCCGAGTTCCTTGGCCGCCGCGTCCACTTCCGCTGCGCTCCGGCTGGTGATGGTCACGCGGTAACCCTCGGCGATCAGGGCGCGGGCCGTTTCCAGGCCGATGCCTTTGCTGCCGCCGGTAATCAGGGCGCTTTTGTCTGCGCCTATCTGGCTGTGGGTGCCGATTTGATTCTGAGTCATGTCTGGCACCTTAACACGCCGCTCCGGCAGGGTCTGTCCGGATGAATGCCGCCTTCAGGAGCTGGCCCCGCTGGGGCCTTCGGTTTCCGCCCTGGGGCGCCGGGGTTTGACTTTCCAGGCTTCCTCGCTCAGTCCGGCGCGGGCGTTGACGGCGCGGGCCATCACGAACAGCAGGTCCGAGAGCCGGTTGAGGTAGATATGGGTCTGCGGATTGGCCGCCTCGGTATCAAGGAGGCGCAGCACGTCGCGCTCGGCCCGGCGAGCCACGCTGCGGGCCAGGTGCAGGCTGGCGCCGACGGGCGTGCCGCTGGGGTGAATGAAGTGCCGCAGCGGCTCCACGCTCTCCTGGTAGCGGTCGATCACACTTTCCAGGTAGGTGGCGTCGCCCTCGTCGAGCCGGGCGATGTTGTTGGCATACGGGCTGCCCTGCCGGGTCGCCAGGTCGGCGCCCAGGTCGAACAGCGCGTTCTGGAGGTATTCCAGGTCGGTCTCTATGTCGGCCTGCGGCGCGTGCGAGCGGGCGTTGTAGGCGCGGGCCAGGCCCAGCAGGCTGTTGAGTTCGTCCACGGTGCCGTACGCCTCGACGCGGGGATGGGTCTTGCTCACGCGGTCTGTGCCGTAAAGCCCGGTCTGGCCGCCGTCTCCGGTGCGGGTGTAGAGTTTCATGGCCTCAGTTTAGGGGCTTGTGGCGTGTGGCTTGTGGCTCGTGGGCACAGATCGGGTTGTGTCCTGACGGAGCTGCGCGATCAAACCGGTGGCGAGATCGTCACCACAGATCACCCCTCACCTGCCTCAGCCCACCTGCTTCAGCCCACCTGTGCGGCGCTTTTCCAAACCTGCGCCTGACCCAGGGCGCGTCCGGTGCGTTCGGTGAGTTCACGCAACTTGCGGGCCAGGTCGCCGCTGAGGGCTGCGCCTTGGTAGCGCCAGGTCCAGTTTTCCGGCCCCGTGGTGCCGGGCAGGTTCATGCGCTCGCTGCTGCCCAGGTTGAGCAGGTCTTGCAGCGGCACCACCGCCAGGCTGGCCCCCGACCCGAAGGCCACCTCGGTCAGCGTCCAGGCGAAATCCTCCTCGCTGGGATCGGAGCTGGTGTAGACCCGGAAGTTGTGGCGCTCCTGCTCGTCGGCGTGGACCCACCAGCCACGGGTGGTGTCGTTGTCGTGGGTGCCGGTATACACGACCTGATTTTCCTTGAGGTTGTGCGGCAAAAAGGCGTTGACCGCGAAGTCTCCGCCCCCGAAGGCGAATTGCAGCACCGCCATGCCCGGCAGGCCGTAGTCGTCGCGCAATTTTTCCACGTCGGGGGTAATCACGCCCAGGTCCTCGGCGATGATCGGCAACTCGCCCAGGGCTGCTCTGAGCGCGGCGAACATCGGGTAGCCCAGCGCCGGTTTCCACTCGCCGATCATGGCCGTCTCGGCAGGGTAAGGAATCTCCCAGTAGCCCGCAAAGCCCCGGAAGTGATCGACCCGCACGATGTCGTAGAGTTTCAGGCTGGCCTGGAAACGGCGAATCCACCACTTGAAGCCGCCTCTTTGCATGGCGTCCCAGTCATACAGCGGGTTGCCCCAGAGCTGGCCGGTGTCGGAGAAGTAATCCGGCGGCACGCCCGCCACCACCGTCGGCTGGCCCGCGTCGTCGAAATAGAACTGATCGGGGTCGGCCCAGGCGTCCGAGGAATCCATCGCCACGAAGATGGGAATGTCGCCGATGACCTGCACGCCCTGCCCGGCGGCGTAGGCCCGCACGGCGCTCCACTGCCGGAAAAACAGGAACTGGGCGAAGGCGTAGCGCGAGGTGTCGCGCCGCAGCCGGTCACGGGCGCCCTGCATGGCGCCCTCTTCACGCCCCCGGATCGGCAGCGGCCAGGTGTTCCAGGGCAGGCCGCCCTGCTCGCCCTTGAGCGCCATGAACAGCGCGTAGTCCTCTAACCAGTGCGCCTCGGCGACCTTGAAGGCGCTGAACTCGGCGCCCAGCCTGCCGAAGTTGCCCTCGGCCACGCCCGCCTCGAAGTGCGAGAAGGCCCGGCTGAGCATCTGGTTGCGCCAGATGTACTGTTGCCCGAAATCCACCCGCTCGGCGCCGAAGTCCGGCACCACGTCGAAATCCACGTCTTGCAGCAGCCCTTCGGCCCTGAGGGTGTCCAGGCAGACCAGGTACGG
>NZ_JANYGJ010000260.1 GCF_025362455.1 Deinococcus sp.
CCGAGTCTGTTCGAACGAACGCTTTCAGCGTCGCACACTCAGTGCCCATTGCCGCGCCGTGTGGTCGAATGGTATAAGGGCCGACGGCGGCGGGGACGATGAAAGTTTCCGCGTAGTGGACAATGAACGGGGGAAAGCTGCTTTGGGGACTCTCAACGCTCGCTTCGGCGCCTTCGACGAGGTTCAGGACGTTCAGCGTACCCTGGGTGTCGTGCGGCACGGGGCCGGTAAACCAGTGGCGGCGCGTTTCGATAAACTCCAAGGGGTGCAAGCCCGTCCGCTCTTCGCGCCATCCGGGGCCGCTGCCCAAAGGCTCGATTTGGTTGACAAGCTCGGCCCGTGCCCAGTCGGTGTCGCGGCTCTCGACCAGCGAGTTGCGTCCGCGGCGCAGATTGATGGGGCGCGGCGCACCGTCCAGCCCCAGCCGTCCCCAATCCCAGAGCTTGAAGGTGAATATGTAGGGAGTGGCGCTGATTTCCAGCACCATCGACTCCGCGCCGGAGCAGTGGATGGTCCCGGCCGGGATGAGAAAGTGATCGTGCTTTTTTGCGGGCCAGCGGCTGACGAACTCCTCTGCGGGAAACGGCTCGTCTCTAGCCTGAGCCCCTTCCAAAGCATCGAAGAGATCGTCGGCGGAAATCTCGGGGCGCAGGCCGAGGTAGACGGCAGCCGCGGGACCTGCATCCAGCAGGTAATAGCTCTCGTCCTGCGTGTAGGCCAGGCCGAAACTCTCCCGAGCATAGTCCGCCGGGGGGTGAACCTGGAGGCTGAGATTGCCGCCGCTCATGGTATCGAGCAGGTCGAAGCGGATCGGGAACTCCGGGCCGAACCGGTCGTAAACCGCCGCGCCAAGTATCTGCTTGGGGCTGTGGAAAATCAAATTCAGAGCCGGGATTTCAATGCTGATCTCTCCAAATCGCAGACGCAAACTGTTCTCTTCAGGGACGCAGTCAAAGCACCAGCCGAAATTGGCGGGTTCCGGGTCCAGGCCGCAGACCTCCCGCATCCACTGTCCACCCCAGGGGGCGGGGTCGAAAAAAGGGACGACGCGGAACGGCTGCCGGGCCGCCGCTTCCAGGCTTTGGCGCAGGCACTCCCCGGTCACAAGCTTTGGGTCTCTGGGAAGCGTGGTGTCCAGCAGGTAATCCCAGCGGCCGAGGATCTGCTGCTTCAAGCGGTCACAAACGCGCCAGTCGACAAAGAACGAGCGTTTGTATTGCAGGGAGGCTTTGAGGCCACGGTTGCGGGTGCCGAGGTTATCCACTTCGCCCCGTCGCTGCCGAAGCTGGCCTTCCCAGCGCGGCATATCGGCGTAGACCAGCAGATCCGGCGCGGCGCAGAGTGCTGCGCCCGTGCCGTAAATCACGACGCTCCCACTCAAGCTGTTTACTCGGCGGCGCAGCGCGGCCAGCTTCTCAGGGTCGATAAAATCTTCGACGACCAGCGGCGACAAGAATCCGAAGACCGGGTCGTCGCCGCCGAGATAGGGGGCCACAAGTGCTTCGATCTCCGGCTCACTCCTGAATATGTCCCGCGTAGCGAGCCAGTGGTCAGCCTGCAGGCCATGCTTGAGTGCAGAGGTGATTTCACCGTCGTGGAGACCGGGGTAGCACTCGACGGCGACAACAAAGTGCGGGTGTTGGGAGCGGCCAGCCTGAATCGCCGCTCTCAGGTGGGCGGTGAGCGTTTCCCATCCGCGCCAAGCCGCGCCAGTATCGCGAAAAGAAATCTCGGGGAATTTGTCGTAATTGTGAGGGAGCATATTTAAACGATCGAAGCCTTCAGATTCGCAAGAATATCGGGTGTCCAGGCAACTCCGTCAGCACGCAGGGCTTCCAGCACTGCGCCCTTCACCGGAGACATCTCCGGGTCGCAGACGCGCACCTGGGGACAATCCGTTTGTATTCTCTCGATCAGCATCGGCTGAAAAGGGGCACCGGACAGGGCCAGGCCGCCGACCAGTACCAACTCGCAGCCTTTGTCACCAAAAAGTTTTTTCGCCGTGACCTGTACCATTTCCGA
>NZ_JANYGJ010000032.1 GCF_025362455.1 Deinococcus sp.
AGGCTACGGCGCTTGCGGGTGCGCTCCTTTTCCAGCTCCTGCACCCCCTTCTGGCCGTCCAGCTTGGCCTGCAAGGTGGGGGCGGTGGTCGCGCCGCGCCGGGCCTCCTTGATCTGCCGGTCCAGTTCCTTGAGGTCGCGCTCTAACCCCACCTTCAAATCCTCTGACCAGGTGTCGATGCGCTCGGCGGCGTCTTCAAAGGCTTTCAGGTTGCGGGTATTGATCTGGCTGCGGCGCTGAACGCGGGCGTGGTCGAGCAGGTCCGGCAGGGCGGCGGGGGGGGAGGTGTCTGCATCCTGAGTGGCCGCGCCCAGATCGAACAGCTTGCGGGTCAGCTCGGCGGGCCAGATTTCGCCCTCGTCGGTCAGGGCACACAGCAGCAGGTGTTCTTCCGTCTGGCCCAGCGCTTCTACGGTGTAGAGCGCCGCGCTCAGCCAGCCGCCTTCGCCCCGCCGCTCCCGCAAGGCCCCGATATGCGGGCCGCTGTACTGAAAACTCAGGTGCTGATGTTCAGGCAGGAGCCGGGCCTTGGCCCTCGCCAGCACGTACTGAGCCAGCGGGTGTCCCAGGCGGTAGCGGTGAGCGCCGGGAACGTCCGGTAGCGCCTGTTCGCGGAGCTGGGCGTCACGCTCCGGCAGGATGTAGTGCCCGCTGGCGACGCCCTGGCCGCTGGGGTCGCGGCGCAGGGTAAAGGAACGCTCGTCGCCAAAACTGGCGTCCTCACCCAGTTCCGTTTTTGTGGTCTGCATCAGCAGCCGGGAGAAGCGTCCCAGTTGCTCACGGCTCTCGTCCTGGCGCACTTTCAGCAGGCGGTGAACGTCCTCGTCGAAATATTCGAGCAATTGGGCGCGGGTGCGGGTCATGGTCTCGCTGATTTCCGAACTCAGGGCGGCCTGCAACTCGTCGAAGGCCGCCTGAATGGCCTGGGGCGTGCGGCACTTCTGGTAGATGTCGGCCACCCGCTTCTCGAAATCCACGCCGCTGCCGATGGCCCCGATCACCTCGTCGCTGCTGCCGAATACGCCGTTGAACAGCTTGAATTTCTCGCTCAGCAGTTCGTAGACCCGCACGTCGGCTTCGTTGCCCTTGTTCAGAAAGTTGAGCACCACCACATCGTGTTTCTGGCCGTAGCGGTGGCAGCGGCCAATGCGCTGCTCGATGCGCTGCGGATTCCAGGGCAGATCGTAATTGACCACCAAGGCGCAGAATTGCAGATTGATGCCCTCGGCCCCCGCCTCGGTGGCGATCATGATCTCGGCGTGCTCACGGAATTCGTCCACCAGGGCGCTGCGCATATCGGCGGTGCGCGACCCGGAGATGCGCTCGCTCCCGGCGTGTCGCGCCTGCCAGGCTTTGTAGGTGGCTTTGCTGCGCTCGTCGGTGTTGGTGCCGTTGAACAGCACGACCTTACCCGCGTGGCCGTGCTCCTCCAGCAGCTCCAGTAGGTAGTCTTGGGTGCGGCGCGATTCGGTAAAAATAATGGCCTTGCGGGCCGCGCCCTGGGCCTGTGCGGCGGCGAAGGCGCGTTGCAGGCCGGTGAGCAGCGCCTCTCCCTTGGCGTTCTCGCGGATGTTCTGGGCTTCACTGTGCAGCGCGTCCAGCTCGGCGGCCTCCTCGCCCAGTTTTCGTCGCTGGGCAGGCGTCATCGGGCTGTCTGCGCCGCCTTCGTCCCATTCGTCGGCGGTTTCACCGAGCGCCTCATACTCTGCGGCCAGCTCGACCTCAAGGGCCGTGCCGCCGCGCGCGCTCAGCTCCCGGTTCAGGCGGTCACGGACAGTGCCCAGCGCCCCGGCAATGGCAAATGAGCTGGAGCCCAGCAGCTTACGCAAAATCAGGGTAATCAGGCTGCGCTGACTGTTGGGCAGCGAGGCCAGCTCGTCACGCTGCAAGAACTCGCTGACCCGCTCGTACAAGCGCTGCTCGCCGCTGTGCGGCGTAAACTCCTCGACCAGCACATGCCGCCGGGTATAATTGACGTACTGCGTGACCTGCTTGCGTAAGGTCCGGTGGCAAAACGGCTCCAGCCGCCGCTTGAGCTGCGAGAAGGTGGCCGGACTGCTCAGGTTGGCGTACTGCTCCCGGAAACTGCCGATGTCTCCAAACACCTGTTCGTCGAGAAAGCTGACCAGGCCGTACAACTCCAGCAAGCTGTTTTGCAGCGGCGTAGCGGTCAGCAGCAGCTTGGAGCGCCCATGTAGCGCCGTTTTCAGGGCGTTGCCGGTGACGTTACTGGTTTTGTAGACGTTTCGCAGGCGATGGGCCTCGTCCATGACCACCAGATCCCAGTGAATAGCCTTGATGTCGTCGGCCTTGCGGGCGGCGAACTGGTACGAGCAGATGACGATCTGATCACTCTGAAATGGTGGCTCATCCCGCCTGAGCGCGGCGTTGTAACTGGTCGTCTCAATGATCTGAACCGGCAAAAAGAACTTCTCGCCCAGCTCCTGAACCCACTGTTTACGCAAGTTGGCAGGTGTAATGATCAGAACCCGCCGCTTGTATTCGGCCCACTTCTGGGAGATGACCAGTCCCGCCTCAATGGTTTTGCCCAGGCCCACCTCGTCGGCCAGCAGTGCGCCGCCTGAGAGCGGATTCTGAAAGGCGAACAGAGCGGCCTGAACCTGATGTGGATTGAGGTCCACCTGTGCGTCGACCAGAGCACCTGCAAACTTGTCGGCCTCGTCTGGCCCGCGCCGCCGGGTGAGTTCGTGGGCGTAGAGCTTACTGTGGTGAAAGGTCATCACGATAGGGGAAGTATGGCGCACGGCTGGGCCAGACTCGCAGAACATGGGCGTGACGACCAGCAGCGTCTTCGGCACAACGAAAAAACCCCGCCCTGAGACGAGGTTTTCTTCTGGTGTACCTGAAGGGATTCGAACCCCTGGCCTTCTGATCCGTAGTTCCCCCTAGCCCCTGCCGCCCCGTTTTATGCTCTCCCAGACTCTCCCTCTGGGTGGGCGTTTTTCGTGTCAGGGAGTGGTGTTCATCTCGTCTCAGACCGCCTTGCCCCGTTCTGGTTGTGGCACTGTTGTGGCAATTGAAGTCGCTTACCCGAAGATGATCCACAAGCATTACTCCGAGTATTTCCCCACCTGTTACGTAGCCCGCGAACCCGATGCACAGAGGGTTAATTGCATTTCGGCTTGTGGGTAGGAAGATAGCCGGTACGGAGTCTGTGGATAAATTTTCTCGTGTGGCATGCACTTTATAGAATTATCCACAAACTTGCACAAGTGTTTTTCGAGTGTGCTGTAATTTCTCTAGGGAAGAAACAGCACTTGGCAAAACGCCCTAACACAGCACGGTGCGTTTGATTTCCCTACAACACGAAAGCGCGTGAGCTTCCCGGCCAGGAAAAACACTCACGCGCTGCCCAGGGAACCTTTTCACGGGTTCCCAATCGCCCCCGAACACGGATGTTCGGGACATGACCCTTTGGAGGTCACGCCATGAATTTAACCCACCCCGCCCCACCGGTGAAGTTGACTTACAAACCCGAAGAGCTGCCGCCCATGCTGGGCATTGGACGTAACGGGATTTATGGCCTCATTCACTCTGGCAAGTTGCGAAGCATTCGGGTGGGAAGAAAATTTGTAGTGCCGTCATCTGCTATTGAAGAGTTTCTGAACGGCGGCACTAAATGAAGCGGCCCACCGGGCAGACGGTGGGCGACATGAACAGTTTAGCGCACCTATACGAACTGGCGCTCACGGCTCAGCGCCCCGATAACATCTGTTCTGGGCTGAAGTTGCTCGAAGCTCTTAGGAAGTGCCGTGATTTTCAACCCATCACAGGCAGCAAGGCGTGAAGCTCTCCGAACTCCTCCCCCTCATCCATCTGCCGGACCTGATCGCCCGCGAGTGCGGCCCGGATGCGGTACGCGGCCTGACCCGTGAGCGCGGGGGCGTTATCTGTGACCCTCGCCCCGGCCAGCGCGAGACGCGGCCCAGCTTCAGTGTGTACAGGCAGGGCAACGTCTGGCGCTGGAAACGACACGGCGGTGATGAGGCCAGCGGCAACGCCTACGGCTTCCTGCTCGACTGCGGCTACTCCGAGACACAGGCCCGTGAGGAACTGCACCGCCTGGCTGGGGTGCCGCTGGACGGGTGGCAGAGCGCACCCCGGCCCCGGATCGCTTACACCCCGCCTTCTTCGCTGGACCTGGCACGCGGGGCGCTCAGTCGGTATGCCCCACTCACCCCGGATGAGCTGGCCCAGGTCGGGCGACTGCTGGCCCCACTGGATGAGCGCAGCCCAGCGGCCCAGGACTTGCGGCGGCGCGGCCTGCTGGGCTGGGCAGGCTTACAGGTCGGTGTGTTGCGTTCCGACTTCCAGACCCGTGAGGGGAAGGTGCTGGCAAAGCGTGGGGCACTGGGCCTGCTGATGACCGGCCCGGATGGTCAGGTCTGGGGGCTCAAGGTGCGGAACCTGGGCACGGCCTCTGAGTTGGAAACGGCGGGCGTAGACCGCTACATCTACCGGCTGGCGAAGCACGGTGCTCCGGCGTGGTGCTCACCGGGTTACGGGCAGGGTCAGGCGCTGCTCATCACTGAAGGCGAGTTGAACGGCGCGGCGGCATCGAGGGTGGCACAGGTGGCCGGGCTGAGCCTGGATGTGCAGGGGCTGGCCGGGGCGGGTGGGGTGCCGCATCTGGTCGGGATGATGGGGAAGCCGGTGTACCTGTATGGCGACCCGGACCCGGCGGGCCTGGCCTGTCTGGCGCGGGTCGGTGAGCTGGCCCAGGCAGCCGGAGCGGCTGAGGTCCGGGTGCTGGCCGCGCTGCCTGCCGGTGACTTCTGTGACCGGCTGGGCGAGCAGGGCGCGGCGGCGTTTGGCGCTCAGCTCCACACCCTACTCGAAGAGGCTCAGATCAGCGCTGTTGATTTGGGGCCACGCCCAGCTTTCGGGCCACCCCCTGTTCTGAAGACAATGCCGTCTGGCACGGTGCCCAGCATTTGGGGCCAACAGAAACAACCCTGTCGGGGGATTTGGGGACAGAAGCGGGGCGTGCTGTGAAGCTGCGCTTCCGGCAGGTGTCCGGCATCCCGACCCCGCCCCCGATTGAATGGGTCTGGGAGGGCCGCATCGCACGCGGCTACATCACCATGTTGGGCGGTACGGGTGGAGTCGGTAAGAGTGCGCTGGTGGCCTCTCTGGAAGTCGCGGTGCTGGCTGGGCTGCCGTTCCTGGGCGGGGCCACCTCACAGGGCGCGGTGATTCATGCCGACTTCGACACCGACGCCCGCGCCCAGTTGCCCTGGTTAGAGCGGGCGGTACTGGGTCAGGGCGTTTCGCATGACGTGCTGGACCGTATCACCTACGTGGACTCCGAGCACGGCGGCTTCATGGATGAAGCGGGCCTGGCCGCCCTCAAAGAGCAAGCGCTGTCTGTCGGTGCGGTGCTGATCGTGGTGGACGCCTTCACGTCTGCTTTCCCGATGATCCGGGGCAATGACGCGGGCGAGGTGATGCAGGTGATGGCCGCATTTCGCCAGCTTGCCAAAGACACGGGCGCGGCGGTGGTGGTGCTCGACCATACCCCTAAGCCGATGGTGAATATGCCGGAAGGGCGCGGGCTGCTGGGAAGCACCATCAAGAGCGCCGGGGCGCGGGCGGTGCATCTACTGAGCCGCGTACCGCCGAAAGACGTAGGCGGGCTGGACGTGCTGCGCTTTGAGGCTCACAAGAACAACCTGGCCCAGATCGGTGAGCCGCTGGGTATTCAGCGCATCTGGGAAGGTGACGGGCTGCGTTTTGAGCCGTATGAGCTGCCCGACAGCGACCACGACGGCCCGGCCAGCAAGGCGCGGCGGGCGCTGGAAACCTACCTGAATGACCGGGCCGGGGCTGTGATCCCCCGCAAAGAACTGTTTGACCACCTCATCACGCGCCTGAATGTCTCCGAGCGAACCGTGAAACGGGCTGTCGGAGAGGCGATTTCAGAGAACACCATTCAGACCGTTCAACTCAGCGGGCGTGGCAACCCGGTGGCTTATAAGAGTGTGCTCGAAGTGGCTGATTCGGGGCCACTGGATAACCTGCCCGACAGTGGTGTGAATGTGGTGGCCCCAAATCATTCAAGCGTGTCAGACGACAGTGTTCTGAGAACAGGGGTTGTCCTCAAAACAATGGCTGGCCCCAAATCAGAACCTGTTGAGCAAGAGGAAGTGCAGACGTGGTAGCGCTGGAGCTGCTGACGGTGCTGGAGGCGCGGGGGGTGAAGCTGAGTATCCAAGCCGGACAGCTCACCTCACGCGGCCCGGTGGGCGCTATCACACCCGACCTGGGCGAGCAGATCAAGGCCCAGAAAGCCGCCCTGCTCGAAGTCCTCAGCCTGCCCCTGACCGGCGATATGTTGCCGCCGCTGCCCTGGGAGGATGTGCCCGGCCCGCTCCGGCTGACTGCTCCTCTTCCTTCGCCGGACCCACTGCCCGAACACCTGGCCGTGATGGTGGACACGGCGAAGACAGGCACGCTGTCACGCGGCACGATCACGCTTGCCAGTGGCCTTGTCCCTGACCTGGGCGTGTATGTGCTGGCCTGGGCGGAGTGCTGGCCGGGTGATCGGGTCCACATCTTGCGGCGGCTTGAAGAGGCTTACGCGGTCACGGCGCAGGGCAGGCAGGCACGGTGAGCGCCCTGGCTGATCTGCTGGCCCAGCAACTGAGCGCAGCGGGCCTGGCTTTCGAGCGTGAGGTCCGCTTCCACCCCGTCAGGCGCTGGCGATTCGACTTCCTGTTCACGCCGTCGCTGGCCTGCGAGGTGGACGGCGGCACCTGGAGCGGCGGGCGGCACACACGCGGCGCGGGCTTCGAGAAAGACGCTGAGAAACTGAACGAGGCGGCGTTACTTGGTTTTACAGTCCTGCGCTTCACCGGCTCGATGGTGCGCGACGGAAGGGCCTTGCAGACCATCACGCGGGCACTGGAGGCGACAGGGTGAACGCGGCTGGGTATGTGCTGGGCCTGGCCCTGCTGGACCGTCTGCCCCTGAATCAGCGCCCCGTCTGGCTGGCCTGGCTGGCTCACCTTGAACCGCATCCCCAGGACCATCGAAAAGCCGCCCAGATGTTGCACGAATGCGGCCTTCTGATACACCACACCCTCACCCCGGAGGGCGTACAGGCGGCGCGTGAAGCCCTGTGCCTGGCCCTGACCCCCCCCGGTTCTATAGGCGGTGCAGTATGAACCCCAACCCCACCAAAGCCCGGCAGGCCCGGCGAAGTAAGAAACGCACTCAACCCGGCACCCTGAACGATGCCCGCGCCCTCTTGTGGCGTGCCCTGAGCCGTGCGGGTGATCTGCTCGATGCTGAAGACGCTGAGGGCCAGCCGGACACCCACACCGCCCTTCGAGCCATCCACGCCATCTCCCAGGGCGCAGCGGCATACGCCCGCATCATCGAAGTAGGCGAGTTGGAAGCCCGCTTAGCCGCCCTGGAAGCGGTCAGCAGCGAGCCACAGCCCAGCGGCCCGCAACTGGGCCGGGGGGCCGCGTGAGCGGGCAGCGCGGCAGGCTGAGCAAGCTCGAAGCGAAGGCGCCCAGCCCGGCAGACGCGGTGCTCATCATCCTTCGCCGGATCGTCGAGCGCGGCCCGGACGGCGAGCCGGTGGAAGTCGCCACCGTGCGCCGTGAACTCACGCTCAAGGTAAGCCCAGCATGACCGGCAGAGCGCGGCGGCTGACCCGGCTCGAAGCCCAGCAGCGCAGTTCACACGCGGTGGAGCAAATCGGCATTTACGAAGCCGACCTAGCGGCGGGCGTATGGCGCGATATTCACACCGGCAAGGCAGGCCCGGCGCTGAGTGCGGAAGACCTGGCAACCGGCGGCGAACTGGCCCAGTCAGGCGGCGGGCTGCTGCTGTACTCCCCACTGCCGGGCCGCTCCAAGATCATCCCAGGGCTTCAGGCGGCTGACCTGTGAGCAGCAAAGCGCGGCGCCTGTCGGTGCTCGAAGCGGCGCGGCGTGAGTGGGAGGCCGCGCATGTGCCCCTCTCCGAGCTGCGTTCTTACGTGCTGGGCCTGCTGGAGATCGTCAGTCAGGAAGCCGGACCCCAGACGGCTGAGCGGATCGTAGACCGGCTGCTGAGCGAAACATCAGCGCGGGTGACTCAGTGCCACACGGCCCGGTCATGAAGCCGCGTGGCACCCTGGCCCGGCTGTCGGTGCTCGAAGCCCAGGCCCAGCAACGGGCCGCCCAGGTGGAAGCCTGCAAAGATCGGCAGATTGAAGCAGCCTTCTCCAGACTCAGCGAAGCCGACCTGAAGACGCTCGAAGACTGGGAACAAGCACGGGAGTTAGGCGGTGAGCGCTGGGAAGCCGCCTGCCATGCAGCGCAGGCGCTGAACTGGCCTTCGGATCATCCGGCGAAGGGCGCGGCGGACCAGTGGGCACAAGCTCTGAACGTGACCCCAAACGGCACCCCGTACTCACTGCCCGCTGAGCCGGAGGTCTTCGCCGGGTACTTCGGGGATGAAGCCCGTCGCGGAGATGAGCTGCGCCTGTCCCTGGAGGCGGGCGCCGCCCTACCTGAAGGGGTGGACCGGGCGGCGGCGGTGAGGGTGGTCGGCTGGTACGCGGCCTCTTGCCGCTTCGATGCGGCGCTGGCCGGGGTACTCGGTACACCGGACGGCGGGCGGCCTGCTGAATATCCTTATCAGGGGCGAAGGGGTGAACAGGCACCCTGAGCAATCCCGTTTTCAAATCCGAGTACCCCACGAGCATGCGGGCAAGGGTACTTGTTTTTACAGGGTCATGAGCGGCTGAGACTTCTCAGGGGCGAGCCTGAAAAGAGCGGTATCTGGATTTGAAATCGGGATTGAGTCGGGAGGCGGGGAGAGGTTGTGGCCGGGCGTCACAACCTCTTGCACTGTGAGTAAACCTAACGGTGGTGGCAGTCCCACGCGGGCGCGGGCGTGAGCTCTATGTGCGGAACTTCCGCAGATGCGGTGGGGGCAGCCCCACGCGCACGCGGGCATGAGGCAGGGGGGAAGGATCAGCCCCCCCCTGAAAAGGGCAGCCCCACGCGCACGCGGGCATGAGCCTCCGGCTTGCTCATGCAACCTGCCGGGTGCGGCAGCCCCACGCGCACGCGGGCGTGAGGTTTCCCGGTCTTTGGGTCTGCTACCCTCCCCAAAAATTTGGGGAGGGTCACCCGCCACGTCAGCCCCACGCGCACGCGGGCGTGAGCCGCTCTATCTGATAACGGTTATCAGATAGAGCGTCAGCCCCACGCGCACGCGGGCGTGAGTGCGGGAACTGGGGCTGGGACCGGCGCGGGAACGTCAGCCCCACGCGCACGCGGGCGTGAGGCTCTGGAATACTCCCGTTTCAAACGGAAGAACTGGCAGCCCCACACAAGCCAGCCATTCACAAGTAGAAGTGGTGAATGGTGCTGGGCCGTCCGGCAGGTGGACACCCTTCGTTTGAAACGCGGGGTGTTGCAGATTGCCACAACCTTGCGCGGGGGGCGCGGCCCTTCGGTGAGGTGAAGCAGCCTCACTTCATCGCCGTTGGCACTACCAACGCCGGGAGAGCAGCCCCGGCGTGAGTGATGCTCACGGCGCTCAGACCATGTTGCCGGAGGGGGCAAATAGGTCACGATAAAGTCACGAAAGAGGGGTTTACCGGCGCCGGGCAAACCCTCACCCCACACGACAAACGGCGGGCGTGATCAATCTCGATTTGAACACGAGATTGACCACGCCCGCCCTGCTTACTCCCCTGTCAGATAATTCAGATAATTCAGGCTTGCCCGGCTACGCTTGCCCGCTGTGGTGCCTACCTGCCTGAATGGCTGAGCACTGCATGGCGTTCCAGCTATTGACCCACGTGAGCTGATCAGTGGTGCAGGCGTCCCCCCACATCAGGCTCAGGGTGGACCCGTCAGGACTGGGCACGATCAGCCATGACGCGGGGAAGTCTGGGCGGCCTACCAACTCCAGCGCGGCCCGTTCGCTCACCGTGTCGCCATGCCGGTACAACCCCAGCCGGGCATCTGGGGGCGGCTCAGTCCTCACTCGCTACCCTCACCGCCTTCAGCAGCGGTGGCCGCTTCGGGCTGGGCGGCCAGGTCGGTGAGGCTCATCAGTTCCAGCACGTCAGTGAGTTGCCGCTCAGTCAGGCCCGCTGCTTGCCAGTGCTGCGCCCAGATGCCCAGCAGCGGGGCCAGCTCAGCGGCCAGGTGGGCTTCAGCGCCCTGGAACATGACCCGCCGGGCGTGGCAGCGGGCGCACTCCAGATAGCCGCCGGGCAGGTCAAGGGCGGGGACGGCGCCGCAGGCATCACAGCGGGCAGCGGGGACGGTGAGCGAGGTCAGGGCCGGGCTGAGGGTGTCGGTGGTCATGGTGTCTACCTCTGGTGGACAAGCGGGCGAGCTGTCGAAGGCGGATAAGGGGTGTGACTGATACTCACACCCCAAAGCGGAACTCAAGCCGCGTGTTGCGCGGCGGGGAACATGCGGCAGAGATACGCCCAGGTCTGCCGGGCTTCGCGTTCGGTGAGCCCCGCGAGGCTCCAGACTTCGCGGCCAGTGGCGCGGGCCGCGCTGGCGTAGTGGTGGACGCTGGGCACCCCCACACGGGTCATGATCTTGTGCAGCTTCGCAGCGCGGGCCTTGCCGATGGTCGGCGCGGCCTTGACCGGGCAGAAGTTGACCTGCGCCATGCACGCCCCGGCGCTCCTTCGGGTGGCAATCTCGGCGGCCAACTGGGCGAGCAGCAAGCCGCCCAGGTCAGCCAGCCGCGCCGCACTGGCCCAGGTCTGGGCCTCGCCCTCACCCGTGGCGTAGGCGGTGACGCGGCCCCCCTCGATGATGGTCAGGACTGGGAAGGACGCGCGGTAGGTGGGGGTGCTGGTGTACTGGTACGCGCCGTCTGCGAGTGAGGTAGTGTTCATGGTGCTTCCTTCGGATCGGGGGGAGTCAGTGGGGGCGCTCCTTGTCGAAGGGTGAGCGCCCCTTACTGCTACTTGCTATATTAAGCGCTATGCTTAATAATGTCAATAAGCAGACTGCTTAACGTAAGCTATGGAGGTATGGACGTGAACGAACGAATCCGCGAGCAGGTCAAGCAGGAAATGAAGCGCCGGGGGCTGAGCCAGATTGAACTTGCCCGGCAACTGGGCATCACGCCCCCGGCCTTATCCCAGGTCTTGAGCGGTAAGCGGGGCACCATGCCGGGCAGTCTCATGGACGTATTGCACGCTCTGGGCCTGACGCTCGAAGCGGTGCCACAGCAGCCCGGCCAGGGCACCCCATGACCCCGGCCCCTGGTATGTACTGCCACACTGCCACAAATCAACTTTTCCCGCTCTGGGAGGGCGTTTCTTTTGTGGCAGTCGCGTTTTGCCACAAATGCCGACTGCCACAGTTCGCACCGGGCCGGGAGGGCTGAGCCGTGCCCAAACGAGCGAACGGAGAAGGCACGCTGAGCAGGCGCAAAGACAAGGCCGGAAAGACCGTGGGTTGGAAAGCGGCGGTGGTGGTCGGTCAGAACGAAGACGGCACCTTAGACCGGCGGTGGATCAGCGGCAAGACTCAGGCGGAGGTGCAGGAGAAGCTACGCGGCTTTCAGGCCGACATGCACGCGGGTACGGTGGCCGACACCGAAGGGCTGACCGTCACCGAGTTCATGACCCGCTGGGCCGACCATAAAGAGCGCGAGGGGCTGAAGCCCAACACGGTGCAGAGCTACCGGGACACGGTGCGCCTGTACATCACGCCCCATATCGGCGCTGTGAAGCTGGAGAAGTTGCGGCCCCTCGATGTCGAGCGCCTACTGTCCAGGATGCAGAAGAGCGGCAAGAGCGCGGTGAACCGCCGGTACGCCCTCCGCATCCTGAGCATGGCCTTGCGTCAGGCGGTGCGCTGGCAGATGCTGCCCCGCAACGTGGCCGACGTGGTGAGTCCACCCAAAGCCGAGCGCCCGGAGATGAAGGTATGGACCCCGGAGCAGGTCGCTACCTTTCTGGACGCCGCCCAGGTTCACCGCCTGTATGCCGCCTTCTATCTGTCGCTGATGACGGGCATGAGGCGCGGTGAGGTGCTGGGCCTTCAGTGGGCTGACCTGGACTTCGAGCGTGCCCGGCTGAACGTCAGAAACAATCTGGTGGAGGTTCACCGCGACGGCGTGCCCGGCAAGACGCAGGCGGGCAAGGCCACCGTGTCTTCGGTCAGCATCGAGCTGCAAACCCCCAAGACGGCGGCTTCCAAGCGCACGGTGGCGCTGTCGCCGGGCACCCTGTCCAAGCTCAGGGAACATCAGGCCCGGCAAGCGGCAGAACAGAGCGCGGCGGCGGAAGCCTGGCAGGGGCCGGGGTACGTCTTCGCCTCCGAGCTGGGCGGCCCGACCAATCCCAACTATTTCTATGACCAGTTCAAGAAGCTGGCGAAGGGAGCGGGCTTACCAGACATCCGGCTGCATGACCTCCGGCACACGGCGGCCTCGCTGATGATCCGGCGCGGCGTCAGCCCCAAAGTGGTCAGTGACCGGCTGGGCCACACCGACCCGGCCTTCACCCTGCGCGTCTACACCCACCTGTATGACGAGCAGCGCGAAGAGGCGGCATTCGACCTGAGCGACTTCTTTCCCGTTGCCTCAGGGGGGCCGAATTGAGCCAGTTGTGGCACCGTTGTGGCAATCCGGCGAAAACGGCGCGTTCTGAGCAGACCATCAAAACGAAAAAACCCGCATGGGTAGCGGGTTTTCTTCTGGTGTACCTGAAGGGATTCGAACCCCTGGCCTTCTGATCCGTAGTCAGACGCTCTATCCAGCTGAGCTACAGGTACGTGTGGCGGAGAGGGAGAGATTTGAACTCTCGGTACTTGCGTACGCAGTCTTAGCAGGACTGTGGTTTAAGCCACTCACCCACCTCTCCAAAACAGTTGTGCGGCCTTACCGGAGTTGGCGGAGGGTGAGGGATTCGAACCCCCGGTAGGTTGCCCTACTACAGTTTTCAAGACTGTCGCCTTCAACCGCTCGGCCAACCCCCCACGCGCGGCGGCGGGGCGTGTTCAGGAGTGACCCCGAACGCGTAAGGGAGTATAGGGGCCGTATCTGCCCTTGTCAAATTAAACGCTCTGGCCCAGTTCTAACCTGGGCTTCACCGCCGTATTCACCTTTGCCGGAGCCCCCGCCGTAAGGTCAATCCCAGCCCCAGGGCGCCCAGCAGCGGCCAGACGAGCCGCAGGGGCGAGGGCGGTAAGTCAGCCTGGCCTGAGAGCAGCGCCCGCAAGGCGTCCTCGTGGGGCGTGGGGGGTGGGGTGGGCAAGGTCATCTCATCCAGATGCAGCTCGGCGCTCAGGACCCCGGTGCGGTATCCGTTCTCGCGGGGGTGGCCGGAGTGCGCGGCCAGGTTCAGCCCGACTTCACGCAGCTTGTCCGGCTCGCCTTCCTCCACCCAGGGCAGCAGCGCCAGGAAACCGCGCCGGGGCGGCGTCAGGGCGTAGCTGCGCGGCTGTGATGGCGACTCCTGGGCCGGGCCGGTCATCGCGCTCTGGCCGTCGAAGGTCAGGTCCAGCAGGTTGCCGACCACCATCGGGTTCACGGCGTAGCGAATCTGGCCCCTGTCGGTGACCTGCCAGCTACTCTCCAGCCAGGCCTGCGGCTGGTCACGCGGCACGGTGCCCGCCGGATAAATACCCTCCTTGCCGGTCCAGGGGCTGCCGTTGGCGTCGGGTTGCAGCAGCACCGTGCAGCCCTGAGCGGCCAGGTGGTTTATCACTTCGCTTCGGAAGGCGTCCAGGCTGATCGCCACGCCCAGGTCGCCTGCCGGGGTCGGAAACACTCGCAGCTCAGAAAGCCTGCCCGGCGAGAGGTCCACACCGCCCGCCTGCTCGTCCGGCGTCAGGAACACCTTGTCGGCGGACCCGATCAGCTCGCCCTGTGGCCCCAGGATCAGCGTCTGGTTATAGAGTTCGCTGCCGACTCTGACCAGCCGCCGCCCTTCCAGCCGGTAATGCGGCATCGGCGCGGAGCCCGACACCAGATATACGCCGTAACGTTTCGCCAGCGCCTGACAGACCCTGATGTACAGCGCGGCGTTTTCGTTGGCCCGCGCCAGTTGCAGCGCCCGGACAGGGGAGACCTTTTCACGAATCAGTATCGGCAGCACTTCCGGCAGATGGGCCAGGAGCAGCAGGATCAGCGCCCACTGGAACTTCCCGGTGGCCGCCGCCAGGTATCCGCCGCGCAGCACCAGGGGTAGGCCATTGAGTTCGGTCAGCACCACCAGGTTCGGGTGCGTCTGCGAGAAGTGAGGCCGGGCGGCGCCGAGTTGCAGGCGCATCCACGTCTCAAAAGTAGCGGCGCTCAGAAAGTCGCGGGCGTGCCACTTGGGCTGCACGGCAATGGCGCGTACTGTTCGGTGGGCGGTGCGGGTCATACCGGGAAGCTTAGCGGAAGAAGTGCAGGGTCTTCCGCTCATCAGATCAGGGTGCCAGACTGGGACATGTCGCCCCGACGCTTGTTGCCGCTGCTGCTCGCCCTGAGTGCCGCCGCTCTGGCCCAGGACGTTTCCCGCCTCGCCACCGGCTCCCAGGTGCTGCTGACGTACTCGGTGATCGTCTCCGAGCCGCCGACCATCTACCGGGAACAGGCCAAGCTCAGCGATCTGGCGGGCGAGCCGGTGACGGGCTGGCAGTGGCTGTTCAAGCCGCTCAAAATCGTGGGCCAGACGGCAGCGGGGTATACCTTATCCGATGGTACGTCGCAGGTGCAGCTTCCGAAACGCGGTCTGGCGACCAGAACTGTCTTCCCGCTGAGCCAGGACACCGAAACGCGGGCGCTGGCGAATGAGCTGCTGGGCAAGCTGGTCTGGGGCAATGGCCGCCTGCACGCCCCCTGCGAGATCGTGGTGGGCTACCACGCCGACGTGCGGTTCAGGAGCGCCCGCATCAGCGGGGTGTGGCGCGTGCAATCCGGGCCGCTGAGCCTTTCGCCGCAGGGTGGACTGATCGGCGGTGGAATGGTTGCGAACGCTAAGGTCAGCGCCGCGCCGATTCTGGTGGCATTTGGTCAGCCGCAGGGCGTCAAGGCCGAGTTTGCCACCATGGAAAGCTACATACCGTTTCAGACCGCCGACCTGATGGCCCTGGCCCCCCAGCGCTGCACCCGCCTGAGCGTGCTGTATGCCAGCGCCGACGACCTGCGCCGCAACCTGAGCCTGAGTGCCCCGCCCGCCGTGCTACCGGTTCTCTACAACCCGGACAAAGCCGAGAAGACCCTGCTCGGTCAGACGAAAGCGTGGGTACTGGCCCTCTACGGCAGCCCCAACGAGCCCGGCACACTCTCGGACATTCTGAAGCTGCCCCACTGGAGCTACGGCACTGGCGCCTACGACGACATCCAGATCGACTTCGGTGCGGCTGGGCGGGTCGTGAAGGCGGTCATTAGCCGCAGTCCCTGACCGATCAGCTTCATAACCACAAAAACACCGTCCGGAATTTCTCCCAGGCGGCGCTTCTCTATTTCCGACTCAGCGAACGATGCGCTGGCCCCGGCGGATGCCGAGCGTGTTGGTCAGGGCGATGTAGGCGTCGTAGTCCCTGCCTTCCAGGTACTTGAGCAACCTACGGCGCTTGCCGTTCATGATCTGGAGGCCGCGCTGACCGGCCTTGTCCTTCTTGTTGGTGGCCAGGTGGGCGCTGAGGTTGCTGATGCGGTCAGACAGCAGCGCGACCTGCACACTGGTGCTGCCGGTATCGTTCTCGGCGGTGGCGTGGGCCTGCATGACTTCCTTGCGGTGTTGTGCGTCCATGTGAGTACCTTCTTTTTCGTTGGTGTCCGACTCGGTTCAGCAGAAGTGGCTCAGGTACATAGACCGGCTTCCCCGTCACGGCGGCAGACGCCAGTGTAGCAGGGCACAGCCGGGCGGGGCAAGTTCGCTTCGGATGCTCTACCATGGCCCCGTGTACGTGGTCGTCGAAGGTCCGATTGGGGTGGGGAAAACGAGTCTGAGCCGTCTGCTGGCGCGGCGGTACGGCGCCGAGTTGCACCTGGAAGTGGTCGAGGAGAACCCGTTTCTGGCCAAGTTCTACGAGTCGCCCCAGAGCTACGCCTTTCAGGTCCAGGTCTATTTTTTGCTGTTCCGCTTCAAGCAGCTCTCCGGCATCAGCCAGGCGGGACTTTTTTCCGGAAGCGTGGTGGGCGATTACCTCTTCGACAAGGACTTCATCTTCGCGGCCATGAACCTGAAAGACGACGAATTCGCGCTCTACCAGGACTTATATAGCCACCTGAAACCGAGGCTGCCGGTGCCCGATCTGGTGATCTACCTGCGGGCCGAGCCGGGAGAACTGCTGCGCCGCATCGCCCTGCGCCAGCGCTCGTTTGAGGACGAGATGCCCGCCGCCTACCTCTCGGAGCTGACCCGCCGCTACGACGAATACTTCCGCGAATACGTCAGCACCGGGGGCCAGTTATTGAGCGTGGACGCGGGTGAACTCGATTTCGTGACCAATCCGGAGCATGAGCGTGCCCTGCTCTCCCGCATCGACGCGGCGCTAAACCTGCCCGCGCTGGTGCGCTGATGTACCTGGCCGTCAGCGGCAATATCGGCAGCGGCAAATCCAGCCTGACCCGGATGCTGGCCGAGCGCTACGGTTTTCGCCCGGTCTATGAACCGTATGCCGAGAACCCGTATCTCGAAGACTTCTACAAGGATATGCAGCGCTACTCGTTTCACTCGCAGATCTACTTTCTCAGCAAGCGCCTGGAGCAGCATTTAACATTGGTGAACGGCGCCATGTACGTCATTCAGGACCGCACCGTCTTCGAGGACGCCGGGGTGTTCGCCCGCAACTTGTATGAGGGCGGCCAGATGCAGGGCCGCGACTGGGACACTTACCAGGGTCTGTACCGGGGCATCTTGCCCGCCCTGCGCGTGCCGGATCTGCTGCTGCACATCGACGCCTCGCTGCCGACTTTGCAGGCCCGCATCGCGGCGCGGGGGCGCGACTACGAACGGAGCATTCCAGTGGCGTACCTGGCCAGTCTCAACCGCTTATACGAGCACTGGGTCGGCGGCTACGATCACAGCCCGGTGATCCGCATTCCCGGCGACGAGCGCGATTTCGTCCACGACGCGGGGGCCTTCGCCTGGGTCTGCGCCCAGGTGGAGGCGCGGGGGTACGGGTTGCCGCTGCTGAGGTAGAGGAGTGGGAGGTGGGAAGTAGGAAAAGCGGGGAGGGGAGCTGGCTGGGCTCAGTCGGCTCTGGTGGGGCGGGGCTGGACGGGCGCGGGGCAGCGCTTCGGGTAGCGCCGGTCATCGGTGGGTAGACTCAGCCGGGCCGCACCGTCAGCGGTATCGTCGGGGTCAGGGCCGAACCACTGGAGGCTGGCGCTGGAGCACAGCCGCAACCTGCCGAACAGGACGTTCCAGCTCGCCGGGCTGTAGGCCGCGCAGTAGAGGTAGGTCGCCTGCGGATACGCCACCTTCGACGCCTGAACGCAGCCGCGCACGGCGTCCACCGGGTCTTCGCCGGGCCGCAGGGTGAACTCGATTAGCAATTCAGTGCGCGAGGTGCTGCGGCGCTCGACCTGACGGCCCCGAAACGTCCAGGGCGCGGGCGGCGCGGCCAATCCGAATAGCAGCGGCAGCATCAGCATGGCTCAGCTTACCCCAAGCCGCTACTCTGTGCTCATGCGCCTTGCCGACCTCGCCGCCGCCCTGAAGCTCGCCCCGCCCGGTGAAAACCCCGATGTGAGCGGCGTGACCCACAACGCCGCCTGGGTGCAGCCCGGCTCCGCCTTCGTGGCGATTCGCGGCGCACGGGTGGACGGGCACAGGTTCGCGGCGCAGGCCGCCGAGCGCGGCGCGGTGGCGGTGGTCGGTGAGGGCTGGACGCTGGATACGCCCTGCCCGCTGCCCTACCTGACGGTGCCCAGCGTCCGCGCGGCGCTGGCGGACCTGGCCGCCGAACTGGAGGGCCACCCCAGCCGCGAGCTGAGGTTGGTGGGCGTAACGGGCACCGACGGCAAAACGACCACGAGCTGGATGGCGCTGCATCTGCTCCGCGCCGCTGGGCTGAGCACCGGCCTGCTGAGCACGGTGGGCTACCAGCTCCCTGACGGCGTGCTGCGGCACTTCCCGGCGCATTTCACCACCCCGGAGGCGCCCCAGGTGCAGGCGACCCTGCGCGAACTGGTCAGTGCGGGTGCCACAGCCGCTGTGTTGGAGGCCAGCAGCCACGCCCTGGCCCTGGACCGGGTGCGCTCGGTTGACTGGGACGTGGCGATCTGGACGCACCTGAGCGCCGAGCACCTGGACTTTCACGGCACGCTGGAACACTACTTCGCCGAGAAACGCAAGCTGATCGAACGCGCCCCTTTTGCCGTGCTGAACGCCGATGACCCCTGGACCGAGCGGCTGAAACTGGGCGAGCACGTCCTGTACAGCGCTGAGGGCAACCGTGTGGATGGCAAAAGGGCCGACTGGCAAGCCGTGAACATTCAGGAGCGCCCGGACGGTCTGGCCTTTGGCGTCCACTCGCCCGCCGGAGCCTTCACAGCCTTCCTGCCGATGATCGGGCGTTTCAACGTCAGCAACGCCCTGGCCGCGATGGCTGCCGCCTACCGGCTGGGCGCGACGGTTGAACAACTGGTGACTGGTCTGGCGAGCTTCGCGGGTGTGCCGGGCCGGATGGAACTGGTGCCGGGCGGCGCGAATCAGCCGCGAGTGATCGTGGACTTCGCGCATACGCCGCCGAGTCTGGAAAAAGCACTCGGTACGCTGCGGGCCACCACGTCCGGCAAGTTGTGGGTCGTCATCGGTTCGGCGGGCGGGCCGCGCGATCCGTCCAAACGCGCACCGCTGGGCGAGGTCGCCACCCGCCTGGCCGACCAGGCCATCTTCACCGAGGAGGACCACCGCGATACGCCCCTGGAGCAGATTCTGGCCGAGATGGCGCGGGGCGCCGTGCAGGCTGGGCGCCACAACTACGAGCTGATTCCGGACCGCCGGGAGGCCATCCGCAGCGCCGTTCGTCAGGCCAGGCCAGGCGACACCGTGCTGCTGGCCGGAAAGGGGCCGGAAGACACGCTGGAGCGCGGCGAGGATTTCCTGCCCTGGAACGAGGTTCAGGAAGCGCGTGAGGCGCTGGAGCGTCGGAGATAGCTCGCCGGACCTCAGCCAGCGCTACCCCCACCGCCTGAGCCATCTGGCCGAGGCGCCCGACAGGTTCCTGCGTCAGACTGGGGGCGCTCAAGATCCCAGACTTGAAATCAAACAGGAGGAGGGCCACCGATGTCCAGATCAGCTTCAAGCGAACGAGCGTCCACCCCCGATGCCAGCGACCATTCCGACCCAGACAACTCCGATCCAGACAACTCCGATCCAGACGGCGGCGAGCGGCCCTCCCAGGTTACTACTGCCTGACCCATTAGGAACCCAACATGAACGGCAAACACATCACCAAACTCGGATTCACCCACAAATCCATCGGCCTGGCGCTGGCGGCGGCCCAGGTGCGCGAGGACGCGGGCATGGTCCGCCAGGACATTCTGGATGAACTCTCGCAGGTCCAGGCCAACCCCGGCGCCTACCAGAGCGGTATTCACGGCGCCCTGGTCACCGAGCTGCTGGCCCAGCAGGCGCACACCGACCTGCACGCTGCCGACAAGCTGCGGCCCGCACCGCTGCCCTACGCCCAGTTCGGCGCCGAGCTGATCGACCCCGGTGCTCTGCGTCAGATGGACGTGGCGATGCAGCTCCCGATCAGTCGCGCCGGAGCGCTGATGCCCGACGCGCACGTCGGCTACGGCCTGCCCATCGGCGGCGTGCTGGCCACCGAGGGCGCGGTCATTCCCTACGGCGTGGGCGTGGACATCGGCTGCTCGATGATGCTCAGCGTGTTTCCGAACGCCCAGCTCGGCACGGCCCAGGAAGCCCTGCTGCTCAACAAACACACCCGCTTCGGCGCCGGAGTCGGCTGGGACAAGCGCGAGCGCCTCGACCACCCGGTCCTGAGCGACCCCGCCTGGGACGCCCTGCCGCTGCTGCGCCACCTGTTTGACAAGGCCCAGACCCAGCTCGGCACCAGCGGATCGGGCAACCACTTCGCCGAGTTCGGCACCCTGACCCTGGCTGCCCCCGACCTCGGCCTGGAGGCGGGCGAGTACCTGGCGCTGCTGTCGCACAGCGGCTCGCGCGGCTTCGGGGCGCAGGTGGCGGGTCACTTCACCAAGCTGGCCGAGGGGGCGCACCCCACCCTCGATCCGTCCGCCAAAAAGCTCGCCTGGCTCGACTTAGGCGGCGAGGACGGCCAGGCGTACTGGCTCTCGATGACCCTGGCCGGACGCTACGCGCTGGCCAACCACGAGCAGATTCACGCCCGCATCGCCCGCGCCCTCGGTGAAACACCGCTGCTCCAGGTCAGCAACAGCCACAACCTGGCCTGGAAGCAGATGGTGCAGGGCCGCGAGCTGATCGTCCACCGCAAGGGCGCCACACCCGCAGCACGAGGGCAACTCGGCCTGATTCCCGGCAGCATGGCCGACCCCGGCTACGTGGTGCGCGGACGCGGGTTGCCTGCCAGCCTGGAAAGCGCCTCACACGGCGCGGGCCGCCAGTTGGGGCGCAAAGCGGCCATTGCCGCCCTCGCCAAAAAGGACGTGCAGGCGTACCTCGACAAGCGCGGCATCACCCTGATCGGCGGCGGCATCGACGAGGCGCCCCAAGCCTACAAGCGCATCGAGGACGTCATCGCCGCCCAGCGCGAACTGGTAGACGTGCTCGCCACCTTCCAGCCGCGCACCGTGCGAATGGACAGCGGCAGCGAGGACATCTGAACGCTGGGGAATAAAAGAGCGACCTGAACGAGCGGTTCGGGTCGCTTTCTTTGTTTTGGGAAGTGGGAAGTGGGAACGGCGAAGGGCCTTGTGCCGATCACAAGCTGGAGCTGGGCCGTATCAGTTCTTCATCCTGAGCACGCCTGCCGCCGTGCCGACTCCCCCGGCCCTTCATCTTTGCCCACTCCCCACTTCCCACTTCCTACCCCCTGACCGCCTCCAGCAGCGCGTCGCCGTATTTGCGGGTGCGCTCCGGTCCCATGCCCTTGACCTTGCGCAGCTCGGTCTCGTCGGCGGGAGAGAAGCGGGCGATTTCGGCCAGGGTGGCGTTGCTGGCGATAATGAAGCGGCTGATTTCCTGGCGTTTGGCCTCGGTGTTGCGCCAGTCGCGCAGGCGGTTGTAGGTGTTGCGTTGGGCGTCGTCGAGCCCTTCGAGGGGGTCCACGCCAGCGGCGGCGGGCAGATCGGGGGTCAGCACCAGTTCGGGGTGTGGGTCGGGGGCCGGGGCAGCCTGGGGCGCGTCGCGTCGCGGGCGCTCACGGCGGGGCCGCTCCTCGCGCTCGCGGCGCCCGGACGGGCGGGGCTGCTCCTGCGGCGCGGTCTGCTCGGCCTGGGGCTCGCTGGCGACCTGTT
Organism: Deinococcus sp.; assembly: GCF_025362455.1. Classification (GTDB taxonomy): domain Bacteria; phylum Deinococcota; class Deinococci; order Deinococcales; family Deinococcaceae; genus Deinococcus. The sequence continues at coordinate 21,418 of NZ_JANYGJ010000032.1, forward strand.
CCGGCTCCTCGCCCTGCTGCTCGTGGGGCCAGACTTCGCCCTGCGGCTGCTGGACTTCCTCCGGCTGGGATTCCTGGCGCTGCGGCTCTAGACGCTGCGGTTCCGGATGCGGCCTGCTGTCCGAGAAGACGATTTCGGGGATATAGGGCAGCTCGGCGGGCGCTGGTGCGGGCTGGGCGGGCGGCGCGGCGTTCTGTTGCTGGCCATCCCGCTGCTGGCCATCCCGCTGCTGGCCGCGCTCGCGTTCCTGCCGGGGCGGGCGGTTATCGCTGCGCCCATCACCGCGCCCATCACCGCGTCGGCCCTCATTTCTGAACTCGCCCCGGCCTTCCGATCTGCTGCCCTGCGGCCCCCGTTCGACGTTCTGCACGGCGGGCGGCTCGGCGTTCATGTAGTCGCCTTGCAGCAGCGCCAGCACGGCGTCCACGCCCTGCACACCGGGGGTGATCAGCGTTCCAGCATTCACGTTGCGGGCGGCGGCCAGCACCCCGCCTGTGGGCTGAGGCGTGTCGAAGGCGCTGTCCGGGCCGAGCAGCAGCGCGGTGGGGCCAGCCGCCTGGGCCGCGCCCCCCAAGCGCTCGGCGAGGATGGAGGTCGTGCGGGCGGCGCGGGCGAGCCGCAGCGGCATGGTCGCCAGGTCGCGCAGGGCCATCGCCATACTCAGGTCGCTGGGGGCCGCGCCGACGCGCTCAGGCAGCTCGCCCATGCCGAAGACGGCGCTCAGGCTCACGTCGCCAAAACCCGTCAGCGTCGCGCCGTCACGGTAGACCACCAGGTTCGCCTCGCGCCCCGTCCAGCCGCCACCGGGGGCCAGCGTGCCGTCGACCAGAATGCTCACCCCGGCCCGGCGGGCACGCTTGATGGCCCGCTCGTCGGGCTCCAGCAGCCAGACGCCGCGTGCGCCGCGCCAGTCGGCGTCGGTGGTCGCCAGCGCCAGGCCAGCGGCAGCGAACAGTTCGCGGCTGAGCGGCAACCGGGCGTCTACGCGCAAGGTGCCGGGGCCGAGCAGCGCGGCCAGTTGCTGAGCCAGCGCCGCTTCACCGGATAAAAACAGCCCCCAGTCGGTGCCTTCGAGGTTGGAGAGTGCGGTACTCAAACGGGTCTGCGGGTCGCCCGCCTCGGCGTGCAGGCCGGGGAGGCGGACATCGGGGGGAGCAGCAGTCATGCCTTCTATTGTGGGGGAAAGAGGCGTGTGGCGTGTGGCCTGTGGTTTGTGGAAACAGATAAGGGATTTGGGACGATGCTTCGGGCCGCGCCTACTGGGCGTGGAGTGTCATCCTGAGTCATGTTGGAAGTCTGGCCGTTCAACGACGAGATTCGTAACGAAGTTCAGGATGACAAGGTTCCATGGCGCTGCTTTTCAACCCCCGTTCTGAGTCAAAGCAGCCGCACCAGGCCCTTCGCCGTTCCCACGCGCCACAAGCCACGCGCCACAAGCCTACTTCCCAAACCTCCGCTTGCGGTCCTGAAAGTCGCGTAAGGCCCGCAAAAAATCCACCCGCCGGAAGCCCGGCCAGTACACGTCGCAGAAATAGAATTCGGAATACACGCTCTGCCACAACATGAAGCCCGACAGCCGGATCTCGCCCGACGTGCGGATGATGAAATCCGGGTCCGGCACGCCCGCCGTGTACATCTGGGCGCTGAGGTGGTCGGGGTGCAGGTCGGAGGCGACCTCGGCGGCACTTTTGCCAGCGGCGCCCTCGCGCTCCAGGTGGGCCTTCACGGCGTCCACGATCTCTTCTCGGCCCCCGTAGCCCACGGCGATGTTCAGGAGCATGCCGTCGTAGTGGCGGGTGCGGTCTTCGAGCTGCGCCAGCGCGGCCAGCACCTGCGGCGGCATCCCGCTGTGCTGCCCGATGGCGCGGACCCGCACCTTGTTGCCGTGGATGCGTGGGTCTTTGGAGAGGTTCAGCGCCTCGCGCTCCAGCAGCTTGAGAATATGGGCGATCTCTTCGGGGTCGCGGCTGGCGTTGTCGGTGCTGAGCACCCACAGGGTAATGGTCGGAATGCCCAGGTCCAGGCACCACTGCATGACCTCGTGGGCCTTGTCGGCGCCGAAGGAATGCCCGATCTCGCGCTGGAGGCCGCTGGCCTTGGCGAAGCGCCGGTTGCCGTCGAGGATCAGGCCCAGGTGGCGCGGCAGCCGCCCATGCACCTTGACCTGGCGTTCCAGATGCTGGGCGTACCACCAGTACAGCGGCGCACTGGCCGCGTCACGCAGTTTCAGCGCGGCGCGCGCACCCGTGCGAATCAGGTTGCTGCGGCTCTTGGTGGCGGTGCTCACGCGGTCAGTGTACGCCGCGCCGTAGGCTTTGAGAATGGGCCGCATCAGGTTTCGGTCAGCCGGGTTCCGCACGGCTTTCAGGCCGTCTCAAACAGTTGCCCAGGCCCGCTCAGCAGCGCCAGCGCTTTGTGATCGAGCCGGGAGAGCGGGCGCCGGGAAACGTCTTGGGGTGCCAGCTCACTGTGCGCCGCGTAGACGTGCAGGGTGAGGTGCCGGTGCGTCATCTGGTGCGTGACGGTGCCGAGCAGCTTCGGTGAGTGGGCGCCTAACCGCTTTGTCAGGCGCCCCAGCGCGAGCTGGACGGTGCCGTCTACTTCCTCGACGGGTAAGCCGTACAGTCCGCCCAGCAGGCTGCCCCGCCGCTGCTCCAGATACGCCGAGTGCGCGTCCCCGATCAGCAGGGCGACGGCTTGCACCTGCCGCACGGTGGGCCGGACTTTCGGTGCCGGATACGCGCCGGGGTTGCCGCTCTGGTACGCCTGGCAATGCCCAGAGACCGGGCAGGCGCCGCAATTCGGACTTTTCGGCGTGCAGATGGTCGCGCCCAGGTCCATCACGGCCTCGTTCCAGTCGCCGGGTCGCTGGGGGTCGAGAAGCTGATCGGCCTGTGTCTGGACCCACGCCGGACCCGGCTGCACCTCGGCGTAAACCCGCGCCAGCACGCGCCGCACGTTGCCGTCATTGACCGCCCGCGCCTCGCCGAATGCCAGGCTGCTGATGGCCGCCGCCGTATACGGCCCCACGCCGCTCAGCGCCAGCCAGCCGTCGTAGCTGGTCGGGAAACCTGTCTGGGCCACGATCTGCGCCGCCGCGTGCAGGTTGCGGGCACGGGCGTAGTAGCCGCAGCCCTCCCAGGCTTTGAGCACCGCCTCGGTGGTCGCCGCCGCCAGGGCCTGCACGTCCGGAAAGGCGGTCAGGAAGCGCTCAAAATACAGCAGGCCCCGCGCCACCTGCGTCTGCTGGAGCAGCACTTCGCTGATCCAGACCCGGTACGGGTCGCGCAGGCCGTGCTCATTGACTACTCGCCAGGGCAGCTCGCGGGCGTGCAGGTCAAACCAGCCGAGAAGGTCGGCCCGCAGGGCATGGAGGTCGGGCGGCATGTCGAAGCGAGTGTAGCCGCACTTCATGCAGCGTGCCGGGTCAGGGGTTACGCTACAGGTATGACCCGCGCCGCGCCCCCGTCTCCCATTCAGTCCGCGCCGGGTCAACCTATGTCCAGCCCGTCACTGATGTCCAGCCCGTCACTGAGCGCGGCGTCGTACAGCACCAACGAGGTCAATTCGCTGGTCCATTTCTACCGCGCCGAGGTCGGCAAGATGACCGCCTACCGCCAGCGGCTCGATATGACCACCAACTGGTCGGTGGTGACCACGGCGGGCCTGGCCAGCTTCGCGCTGGGCGACGACGACAAGAGCCACGTGGTCTTTTTGTTCGCCATGCTGATGAACTACTTTTTTCTGCACCTGGAGGCCCGCAGGTTTCGCACCTTCGAGATCAGCCACCACCGCACCCGCATCATGGAGCGCTTTTTTTATCCGGCGATGCTGGGCGACAAGGTGGACCCCGACTGGCACCAGCTCCTGCTGGGCGAACTGGCCAAGCCGCGCAGCCCGATGGACCGCTGGGACTCACTGGGCTGGCGGCTGCGGCGCAATTACCTGTGGATCTATATCGGGGTGCTGATCGCCTGGATCGCCAAGCTCGACACCGTGCGCAATAAGCGCGAGGCGTTCAACCCGATCAACCTGCTCGACGCCGCCCACATCGGCAGCTTTCCCGGCTGGGGTATCTGGCTGCTGGTGCTGGCCTTTTACCTGTACCTGCTCAATCTGGCCATCAAAGCCAACAAGGCGTATCCGCTGGAGGAAGGTTGATACGGTGAAGGTTGATACGGTGAAGGCTGAGCAGCAAATGGCTGAGCACGGGTCATTCTGGCTTGCGGCCATGCCCTAGCATGCGCTCATGACCTCTTCCGGTATTTCGCCCCACGAGTTTCGCCAGACCCTGGGCCGCTTCGCCAGCGGCGTCACCGTCGTCAGCGCCCTGCACGGCGGCAACCGGCGCGGCATGACCGCCAACGCCTTTGTCAGCGTCAGTCTTGAGCCGCCGCTCATTCTGGTGAGCGTGGACAAGAAGGCCAGCATGCACGCCGTACTGGAGGGGGCCGAACGGTTTGGCGTCAGCGTCCTGAGCACGACCCAGCAGCACCTCAGTGACCACTTCGCCGGGCGCCCGGACGCGGCCATCAACGTGCCCTGGTTCGAGCATCAGGGGTTGCCCTTGCTGAGCGGAGCGGTCTCGCAACTGGTCTGCCGCCAGCACAGCATGGTGGACGCGGGCGACCACACCCTGTTTTTCGGCGAGGTCGAATACAGCCGCTACACCGACGACGACCCGCTGCTGTACTTCCGGGGCCAGTACCACGAAATAAGCTGAGCCGGACTGAGCTGAATGAAGGGGCGCTCAAGCTGCTGCGGCGCACTCGTCGCAATTGAGCTGAGCACTCAGGTCCAGACTCGCCCCATGAATATCGGGATTATCGGAGCAGGGCACATCGGCAAAGCGCTGGCGCAGGACTTCATCAAAGCCGGGCACCGCGTGGCTGTCGCCAATTCACGCGGCCCGGAGAGCTTGCAGGGGCTGATCGCCGAACTCGGCCCGCAGGCCACAGCCCTCAGCGCCCAGGAGGCCGCTGAATTCGGTGAAATCTTGGTCGAGACGGTGCCGTTCGCCAAAGTGCCGGACCTGGCGAAGCTGCCGCTGGCGGGAAAAATCGTCATCGACACCGCCAACTACTACCCGCAGCGCGACGGTCAGATCGACCTCGGTGGCCACTCGGAGGGAAGCTGGGTGGCGCAGCAGTTGCCGGGAGCGCGGGTGGTCAAAGCCTTCAACGCCATTGCCGCCGCCGATCTCGCCAGCCAGGGCGACGTGAGTAAGCCAGTCGGGGAGCGCCGCGCCATCTTCGTGTCCAGCGACGACCAACAGGCCAAGCAGACGGTTTCGCGCCTGATCGAAGAGATAGGATTTGCGGCGATGGACACCGGCACGCTGGCGGGCAGCGCCGTCAACCAGAACGGGGCGCCGCTGTACGGCAAGAACGTGACCATCAGCGAGGGTCAGAAGATCATCGACCAGGAAATGAAGTAAGCGAGCGTCTGTCGGGAAGGCACTGCGCCTCTGAACATCGCTCCAGTCATCAGAAAGCCGGGGAAAATCACGCTTCCCCGGCCTTCCACTTGCTCTGAATACCTACAGGCCCGGAATCGGCGCGGCGATGTCCTTGATCCGGGTGCCGCCCGCCGCCGAGGTGCTGCTCAGATCGTTGGCGGCGCCGTCCAGGCTCTGAATGTCGGCCTCGCTGAACTGGCCTTTTTTCAGGTTGCTGCCAATCGAGGTGAATTTGTCCTTGAGACCGATCAGGCTGGCATCCAGCTTTTGCAGCAGCGGGTCTTTGCTGTTGTGGGCGACCCTCTCGGCCACGTTGAGTTCGTGGGCCGCGAACAGCAGCGCCGCGCCGCCTTTAATCAGCCGCACCGTGCGCCCCGCCGAACCGGAGGCGAACTGGCCGCCCTTGTAGGGTGTGAGCACCCAGTGGTGAAAGGCGTAGTACGCCACACCGATATGCGCCACGAAGCGGGTCTTGTCGAACAGCGCGTGTGAGGTGCTCAGCGGGCCAGCGACCAGCATCATGGACGCCAGCAGGGTCAGTTGACGAATCTTGGAAGAAGTCATGTCGCAAGATCAGGCCCACAGTTGAGGCGAGAATGAAATCTGGAACGCAAAGTGAAGACCATTCACGGCGACAGCTACCGGTCCAGCGCGGTGACGGGAATGGACGGGAATGATTTCCATTCCGGTGCGCGCCAACTCGCTCAGGCCGAAACCTGACGCCCGCCTTCCTCTTTTGAGGTTTGTGACCTGCCTGTTCAATAAAGGTCTGCCCACCAGTATCGTCTCTGAGCGCTGGGAGTGGACGACAAATAACGCCAGTTGAAATTTCATTTACATTTAGCACGTAGAAACAGAGCCTTCCACCAACCGGAAAAGCTCCGTTCCGTTCAACCGATTTACTCCCCCTCTTCCTCGCCCTTCTTGCCCTTCTTGTACGGCCCCTTTTCCTTCCACTTCAGGCGCACCGGAATACCGGCCATGTCCAGATCTTCGCGGATGCGGTTCATCAGGTAGCCCTCGTAGGCGCGGGTGACGAAATCGGCGCGGTTGCAGAACATGGCAAACGTCGGCGGCGCGGTTTCCACCTGGGTCATGAAATACAGTTTCAGCGACTTGCCGCCGAAGTTGGGCATGCGCTGCTTCATGGTCCAGATGCCCAGCCAGCGATTGAGTTCGCTGGTCGGCACGCGACTTTGCCATTTGTCGTGCAGCTTCATGGCCTCGGCCAGCATGTCGTGGATGCCGTAGTCGTTGATGGCGCTGGTATACACGCGCGGCGCGTAGGCGATGTGAAACAGCTTTTCGTTCAGCTCGCGCTCGGTGTGCTTGAGGTCCTCGTCGGGCACCAGGTCCCACTTGTTGACCACCACGATGACGGGTTTGCCGCTTTCATAGGCCAGGTTGGCCATCTTGAGTTCGTGGTCGCCGATGTCGGTGGCGTTGACCACCAGCCAGATCAAATCGCTGCGGTCCACGGCCCGTTTGGAGCGGTCTATGGCGTATTCCTCGATGCTGGTGTCGGGCCGCTTGCGAATGCCCGCCGTATCGACGAGGACAAAGCGCTGCCCGGCGTAGTCCCACTCGACGTCCACGCTGTCGCGGGTGGTGCCCGGCTGGTCGGCCACGATCACCCGGTCGGTGCCGGTCAGGGCGTTGAGCAGGCTCGATTTGCCCACGTTGGGCCGCCCGATAAAGGAAATCCGAATCGGTGCGATGTCCGGCACGTCCTCGGTATCTTCGGGCATGTGGTCCATCACCCGGTCGAGCAGATCGTCCAGGCCACGGGCGTGCTCGGCGCTGAGCGCCACCGGGTCGCCGAAGCCCAGGCCCCATAGCTCGGCCAGGTAGGTCTCGTGCTTGGGACTGTCGATCTTGTTAGCGGCAATAATCACCGGCTTGCCCAGTTTGCGCAGCCAGTCGGCCACCTCGTAGTCGGCGGTGGTCAGGCCCTCGCGCGGATCGGTCACGAAGATGACGCTCTGGGCGCCTTCCATGGCCCACTCGGCTTTCTCACGGATGGCCTGCTCCCACTCGTCGCCGCTCCACAGCCCGCCGGTATCGATGAGGATAATCCGGTGGTTCTGGTACATCATCAGCCCTTCCTTGGCGTCACGGGTCACACCGGGGAAATCGGCGACGACGGCCTCACGGCGCCCCACCAGGCGGTTGAACAGACTGGACTTGCCCACGTTGGGGCGCCCCACGATGGCGACTTTATGCATATCGACTCTCCTTTGCGGTGTCGCTCGCCCGGCGGAGTCATGCCGGGCGAGCGCCGAATGTGCCGCGCCAGCAGGTAGGCGCAGGGTCGGGCGTTCGGGCACCACTTTAGAAAGCGGGCCGAACGCAAAGCTTCTCAGCCTACACGGGAGAGAACAGGATGTTTGTGGGGTGGTGCGGAGCCGACAACAAAGCCGCCCGGTCTGCGTTCCTCACGCGCCGGGCGGTTCTGGGTGCTATTTCAGTTCAGTGGCGCTCACCGTTGAGCTGCTGAAAGAAGGCGTCGTAGCCGCCGTTGGCCTCGGCGAAACGCAGGGGTTTGACCCGCTCGACCAGAATCTCGGCGGCGTCCGGTTGCGTCTCCAGCAGGTGCATGGTCTCGCTGATGTACTCGCTCAGCGGCATGTACTGTGGATTGCTGGCCTGTGCCGGTCCCATCAGCTCGGTCTGCACGGCGGGCGGCACCAGCTCAATGACCTGCACGCCGGTTTCCCTGAGCTGGAAGCGCAGCGCCTGGCTGTAGGCGTGAATGGCGGCCTTGGTCGCGCAGTAGGTGGGGGTGAGCGCCAGCGTCATGAAGGCCAGCCCCGACGAGACGGTCAGCACGGCGGCGCGGGGCTGAGCCATCAGGGTCGGCAGCAGCGCGGCGCTGAGCCGAATCGGGCCGAGCAGGTTGGTGGCAATCGTCGCCTCGGCGTCGTCCAGATTGCCGCTCTGGATGTTCTCGGCCCGCATGATTCCGGCGTTGTGGATGACCGTGTTCAGCGCCGGAAAGTCGCGCGCGAGCTGGGCTGCGAACGCCTTGATCGCCCCGGCGTCCTCGATGTCCAGCACTGCCGAGTGCATACCGGGATGGGCCGCCGTCACTTCGTCCAGCAGGCTTTTGCGCCGCCCGGCGATGATGACCTGGTTACCTCTGGCGTGAAACTGCTCGGCCAGCGCCCGGCCAATGCCGCTGCCGCCGCCGGTAATCAGGATGGTGTTGTCTGTCAGTTGCATGGTGGTGCCTCCTGAAGTGGAGTGTAAACTGATCACTTACCGACGGAAAGTAGGCACCCGAACGCGCTATAGGCACCCAAAGGAGAGTGACGTTCTGAACAGCTCAAACGAGAATGCTGGGGCTTCATCTATGCTTGAGTCTTACCCTATTAACACGGCGCCGCACATCGTCCCCGGTTACACCGCTCCCGATTACGACAGCGACCCCGAACTCGATGCCCTGGTGCGCGAGATCATCGGGCGGGTGGCCGACAAGTGGACCATGCTGGCGCTGGAAGTGCTCGAAGACCACGGCACCGTGCGCTTTACCCGGCTGGGCGAACTGATCGGCGGCATTTCCCAGAAGATGCTGACCAAGACCCTGCGCCAGATGGAGGCCGACGGCCTGTTGATCCGCACCGTTTACCCGGTGATTCCGCCGCGCGTGGACTACGCGCTGACCGAGACGGGCCGCAGCCTCGGCGCCGCCTTCTGTGGGGTCTGGGAATGGGCCGAGGCGCACCGGGGGACCATCCAGCGCTCGCGCCAGGCGTTTGCCGAGCGGGCCAGTCAGGACGCCGCTCCTGCAAGCGCCGACGCTGCTGAGTGACTCAGCGTTCGGATGCGGCTGTACGCGCGAACCGCCGCTCCGTCAGCTCGAACACCGGCCTGATCGCCTTCTACCGCACCCTGAGCCTGTAGCACGACCATCCAGCCCACTTCCCCATCTCTCCCCACAAGCCATAAGCCCGCCGAAGGCGTCAACCGTGCCGACCCTTCCCAACGCGCCCCCCGCAATTTGCTACTCTCATCTGCTCAGGGCCTGAACGCCACGCGGCGGCGGTGGCCCACCAGAGGAGTTTTACTTGACGGCCACACTGTTTTCACCCCCATCTGAAGAGGTCTATCCGGCGCCGATCAAATCGGTGGAGCCGAACTCGCCCGCTGCCCGCGCAGGCGTGCGCCCCGGCGATCAGCTCCTGCGCGTCAACGGCCAGGCCGTGACCGACGTGCTGGCCTACCGCCACCTGCTCTCCCAGGGCGAGGCGACGCTGGAGATCAGCCGCCCGGCCAAAGTGCCGTTCTTCGCCACCCCGCAGGACCACCACACCGTCAAGGCGGGCGGGGAGGCCCAGACTGAACCGGTACAGACATTCCTGTTCACGGTGGAGTGGGAAGACCCCGGCCTGGATTTCGAGGAAGTCCTCTTCGACGGCATTAAAAAGTGCGCCAACAAATGCGATTTCTGCTACGTGCATCAGATGCCGCGCGGATTCCGTAAAAGCTTGTACATCATGGACGACGATTACCGCCTGAGTTTCCTGTACGGCTCGTTCGTCACGCTGACCAACCTCAGTGAGCATGACATAGGCCGGATTATCGACGAAAACCTCTCGCCGCTGTACGTGTCGGTGCATACCGCCAATCAGGAACTGCGACGAGACATGATGAAGTGGTGGCGCCTGAAGGTCAAAGACCCCCAGGCCACCCAGATTCAGGGCATGATCGAGAGGTTAGAGGGCATCGACCTCTACACCCAGATCGTGCTGCTGCCGGGCCGCAACGACGGCGACAACTTCGACGAGACGATGGAGTACCTCAGCACCCGCCCCAACGTCATCAGCGCGGCGGTAGTGCCTATCGGCCTGACCGAGCACCGCAAGAACCTGCCCGACGTGCGGACTTTTACGCCCCACGAGGCGCGTGACCTGCTGAAGCGGGCCAACGTCTGGCGCGAGAAACTGCTCGCCGAGCGCGGCACCCGCTTCATCTTCCCCAGCGACGAGTTTTATCTGCTGGCAGGCGAGCCGCTGCCCCCGGAGGACGCCTACGAGGGCTTCCCGATGCTGGAAAACGGCGTGGGCATGATCCGAGATTTCCTCAACGAAGGGCTGCCGCCGCTGCCGACGCGCCTGGACACGCCGCGCAAGGTCATCCTGGGCACCGGGCTGCTGTTCGCCGAGTCGCTCGATCTGGCCGTGGAGCCGCTGCGGGCCATTGAAGGGTTGGAAATTGAAGTGCGGGCCGTCGAGAACCTGACCTTCGGCAAGGTTACCAGCGTCGCCGGACTGCTGACCGGGCGCTGCTTCCGGGCCGCCGTCAAACCGGGTGAGGCCGATGTGCTGATCGTGCCGCCCACGACGCTGCGCTACGGCACCGAGCTGATGATCGACAACACCAGCCTGGATGACCTGCGGACTGCCCTCAAGATGGACGTGCGCCCTGGCGGCAGCACCCTGGGCGAACTGGCCCGCGTCATTCTGGAGGGCGCCCTCAGCAGCGGCCCCCAGTTCGGCATGAGCGTCCACGCGGTCAAGGAAGGCGCGGTCAAGGCAAGCACGGTCAAGGAAGGCGCGGTCAAGGCAGGCATGGTCAACACGCCGTTTCAGAGCTGATATGCAATGTTGAACAGCGCATTCGGGCCGAGGTTTGAACAGTTTGCTTGCCACCACCGGACGGTGCCGGGATCAGCTTCGTGACCAGGCGCTCAAGACCGCTCTGTCGCTGAGATTCTTCATATTCAAAATTCAGGAACGGCGAAAACTTCACGGCCCATCTAGACAACTTTGCGGTGGGAATGTTCACCAGACCTTTAAGCAGTGTAAAAATGACCACATGCTGACTGGTTTCCGGAACTTTATTTTGCGTGGCAACGTTGTCGATCTCGCCGTCGGTGTGGTCACGGGCGCTGCTTTCGCCGCCCTCGTCACGGCCTTCACCGCAGCTTTCCTCACCCCGCTGATCAAATTGGTCGGTGGCGGCGGCAAAGTGGGTGGCTCCTTCGTCATCAATGATGTTGAGTTTCCCTGGGGCCTGTTCATCGGCGCCATCATCACTTTCCTCCTCACGATGGCCGTTATCTACTTCGCCGTCGTGGTGCCCATGAACGCCGCTATCGAGCGCCTCAAGCGCACTGAGAAGCCGCCTGTCGCCGAGCCCAGCAACGAAGAGAAACTGCTGGCCGAGATCCGAGACGCCCTGCGCAGCCGCCCCGTTTAACCCCAATTCGTTTCAGACCGGCCCTGCGTGTGTGGGGCCGGTTTTTTGTTTATGCTGGGGGCATGGCCCTCAACCGTTCGTATCTCGCCGCCTTCAACATGCACCGCGCCGCCCTGCACGACCTGTACGCGCAGCTTCCCGCCGAGCAGTCCGACTTCCGCGCCTGGCCGGAGGGCATGAGCTTTACCGGGCTGGCCGATCACCTCGCGGGGTCGAGCGAGCGGATCATGGCGCTCGTGCAGGGTCAGGCTCCCGCTGCGCCCGGCAGCACACCGCCCAGTGCCAGCCTCAGCGAAGCGCGTGAGCGTCTGGAGCACAGCACCCGCACGCTGAGCGAATTTCTCGACTCGCTGAGCGACGAGGACATCAGCCGCGTCGTGACCGCCTTTGGGGGTAGGCAAATGCCGGTCAGCACGCTGCTGGACTTCAACATCAACCACGAGGCCCACCACAAGGGTCAGGCGTGGATGATGGCCCGGATGATCGGCGTGCAGCCGCCGTTTTTCACCAAACTGAGCTGAGTCTGCTGAACTGAGTCTGCCCAAAGCTGGGCCAGGCCCACTCACACCTGCCGCAGCGCCCAGTACACCGCGAAACCGCCCACGATGCCCCAGGCCAGCGCTTTCGTGCGCCATAGCAGCGCGGCGGCCACCGCGCAGGCGATCAGTTTTTTGGGCCAGTCCGGGCTGCCCGCGATGTCCGGCACGATCAGGGCCGCGAACACGCTGATGGGCACGAAGCGCAAGAAGGCCAGCCAGAACGGCGGCAGCACCAGCCGGTGCAGGCTCAGGCCAGCGAGCCGCGCCGCGAAGGTCACCGCCCACATCCCCAGCAAGGTCAGCAGGACGGTCATGTTTTGGTGCCTCTGGTGCTCAGCCAGGCGCCGAACAGGGCGCCCAGAATCCCGGTCAGGAGCACCACCAGACCGCCCGGCACGATTCTGGACAGGCTCCAGGCGATCAGTCCGGAAACCAGCGCCACCACCAGCGGAATGCGGCTGCTCAGGTGCGGCGTCAGCAGCCCCAGAAAGGCCAGCGGAAAGACGATGCCCACGCCCAGCGCCCCTGGGTCCGGCACCAGCGAGCCGAGCAGGCTGCCCAGCAGCGTGAACACGTTCCAGACGGCGTATAAGCTCAGCTCGGCGCCCAGCAGGTAGGCGTAATTCAGGCCCGGTGCGTTAATGGCCACGCCATACGCCTCGTCGGTCAGAAACTGGGCGGCCATCAACCGCTGCGGCCAGGTTACCTTCACCTTCTGGGCCAGGCTCAGGCCGTACAGGACGTGCCGGACGTTGAGCACCGCCGTCGTGGCGATGATGCTCAGCGGCGAGGCGCCCTGGCCGAACAGCCCGGCAGCCGCGAACTGGGCCGCGCCCGCGAAGACGCTCAGGCTCATCCAGCTCGTTTCGAAGATGTTCAGGCCACCGGCCCTGGCAGTGACCGCGTAGGCGGCGGCGAACGGCGCGATGCCCAGCCACAGCGGCACGATGGCCCGGAAGCCCGCGAGAAAGGAGGATCGGGAAAAGGGTGTCACCGTCATGATCCGCAGATTAACGCGGGGACCGGCTCCGGGCGTCGTTCACGGTGACTCGGTGGGCCTGGGGCGCGGTGTCCAGCAGCCCAGAACCTGCCGCAACGAGACGATTTTGCCCATGTGGTAAGTACCTGGCGGGTGATGACGAAGGAATCAAGGGCGACCAACGGGACTTGTAAAGCTGCGGAGCAGAGAAGCCAACAGTGGCTGGTGGCGGAGGTGGAGGGTGTTCGGGCGCTGTTTCCGAATACCCGTAACTGTAGCTGCTAGCCACTTAGGCGTTGTGGACGGCGAGCTGCTCAAGGGCGTTTCTCCAGGTGAATCCCGGATTGTCAGCGCCCTCCTCGGTGTTCAGCCAGGCTTCGTCCTGGGCGAGCCCGGCGGCGCGTTCCGAATACGCGAGAAACGCATCGACCAGTGCCCGCCAGGCCGCCTCGTCTTTGGGCGCCGGACTGGGGGGAAAGCTCATGTTCTCCTCCCAATCCTGAGTCGCCGCTGCGCCGCGCTCCGCCGGGCCGGGCGGCGACCTGCTGGGGCGTCAGCCCGGCCAGAATGTAGCGGCGCGGCGCAAACTCACCGTCGAGAAAAAGAAAATTCCAGACCTGCGTCATGTGGCCTCCTCAAACTGTGGTGTTGACGAAAGGTGGTGTTGCCGAAAGACGGTGTTGCCGAAAGACGGAGCGGATGCTGTGAGTCGCCCTGGCCCAATTCTCTCACTCACAGCACCCGCCGCTCTGGTAGCCGCTCGCCGCGTGAGTAGCGCCGCTCCAGCCACCGGACCACCCTGGTCAGCGCGAAGGTGAGCACGAAGTAGATCAGCGCCACCACCGCGTAGACCTCGAACTGGCGGTAGGTGGCGTTGGTGATAAAGCGCCCCTGCGAAAACAGCTCCTGCAAGGTCACGGCGCTGGCCAGGCTGCTGCCCAGAATCAGGCTGATGAACTCGTTGCCCAGCGCGGGCAGCGCCACCCGCCACGCCTGCGGCAACACCACGCTTCGCAGGGCCTCGCTCCGGCTCAGGCCCAGGCTGCGGGCCGCCTCGATCTGCCCCACCGGCACGCTGCTCAGGCCGCCGCGCACGATCTCGGAGGTGTAGGCCGACGAATACAGCCCCAGCGCCAGCACCGCCGCCGCGAAGCCGGGCAGGGTCAGGCCCAGCGTCGGCAGACCGTAATACACCACGCTCAGCAGCACGATCAGCGGAATGCCGCGCACCACCGTGACGTAGGCGTTGCCCAGCGGCGCCAGGACCGGCACGCCCACGAAGCGCAGCAGGCCCATCAGCGTGCCGAACAACACGCTCAGGGCCAGCGCACAGAGGCTGACCGCCAGGGTGAGCAGCAATCCCTGCCACAGCAGCGCCGGGTAGTCACCGGAAAAAATAGTTCTGAAGCCTTCGAGCAAATCCGCCATGCGCCGGGGCAGTGTAACCCGGCGCCGGGGCAGATCGTAACGGGCGCTGACGTTCCGGTGACATGAGTGGTTTACAATTGAAAGCAAGTCGGCGCTGTCCACCCACGAGGGGCAGGAGCGCCGCACAGGTGCCCCCGTCAGGGCGCGGCGCCTGCCTTCAACAAGAACCGGGTGAAACGGAAGATGCGCAGAGTTCCGCGCCGAAACATAACCGTACTGGAACTGCACATTGACTGGCTGTACGTCCTGAGCTGGACGTAGTGGGCTTGATGTTTGCTCAGCGAAGTGGCCCGCGTGCCAGCTTCGACGCGAACTGTTATTCAGATTCAGATTGACCCTCAAGGAAGGTGTTCTGTATGCGGGCCTGGCTCGCACTGTTTTCCGCGATTGCCTGTGAGGTCACGGGCACGCTGGCGCTCAAGTTTTTCGGTGTCTCCGCGCCCTGGCTGGCCGCTTTGCTCAGCGGCGTGGGCATCGTCCTCTCGTACCTGCTGCTGTCGCTGGCGTTCCGCAAGATTCCGGTGGCCGTCGCTTACGGCGTCTGGGAGGCGCTGGGCCTGGCGTCTATCAGCGTGCTCGGCGTGCTAGTGCTGAATGAGACCCTCAGCCTGACGCAGTGGCTGGCGCTCGGTGGGCTGCTGATCGGTGCCCGGCTGCTCCACGGCGGCACCCGCCTGGCTGGGCCGGTGCCGAGCACGGAAACGCCGTGAGCGTCACGCTCGCCATGTGCTGCCTGGTGCTCGCCGCCGCGCTGGACGTCGCCTCGAACGTGCTGCTCAAGCGCTCGGAAGGCTTTCGTCGCCCGCTGCCCGGCGTGCTGGCGCTGCTGCTCATACTCTCGGCCTTCGGGCTGCTGAGCCTGGCGATCCGCGCCGTGCCGCTGAGCGTCGCCTACGCCGTCTGGGGCGGCCTGGGCATCCTGGGCACGGCGCTGATCAGCCGCCGAACCGACGGGGTACGCTTCTCGCCCGGCGCCTGGGCGGGTCTGGCGCTGATTCTGGGCAGCGTGGCGGTGTTGGGGCGGGGTGGGTGAAGGTGCGCGTCCCTCGCCTTATTTCTGCACGATCCACTTGTTCAGCAGCTTCTGGTACTCGCCGCTGGCTCTGAGCCGCGCCAGGGTCTTGTTCGCGGCGGCGGCCAGGTCGCTGCCCTTTTTGAACACGGCGCCGTAGTCCTCGGCCACCAGTGACTGACCCGCCTGCTCGAACTGGCCGGGCAGACGCTTTTTGAGGTCGGTCACGGTGGGCGCGTCCCCGATCAGCGCGGCGATGCGTCCGGCCCGCACGTCGGCGAGTCCTGCGGCGAAGTCGTCATAGACCTTGAGCACCGCGCCTTTGGTCTTGAGGGTATCGTTCGCCACGAATTGCCCGGTGGTATTCGCCTGCACGCCGATGGTCTTGCCCTTCACGTCGGCGGGCCAGGCGAACTTGGCCGGGTTGCCCGCCCCCACGATAAACACCTGGGCGCTGCGGTAATACGGCCCGCTGAAGCCCACCACCTTGGCCCGCTCCGCCGTAATCGTGATGGCGCTCATGGCCATATCGACCCGCCCGGAGGTCACCGCCTGCGGCATCAGGGCGCCGAAGCCCACCGCCTGAATCTGGAGTTTGACGCCCAGGTCATCGGCGACGGCCCTGGCAATGTCGATATCGAAGCCCTGGACGTTGCCGTCGCTGCCCTTGAACTCGAACGGCTGAAAGGTCGGGTCGGTGCCCAGGACCAGCACGCCCTTCTTTTTCACGTCGGCGACGCTGGCGGCGAGGGCACAGGAGACGAACAGCAGGCCGGAGACCGTCAGCAGAAGGCGCTTCATGCCCTCATACTACCGCCTGGACTATCCCGGCTCACGCGCTGGCCTGGCGCCGCCGCGAACAGGCCGCTGGCGAGAGTGGGCGGGTTATGGAGCGTCCGAGGTGAGTTGAGCAGGGAGGAAGATGCCGGTTTTGAGTTGATTCAGCGGCACATTGGTCACGCGCACGAGTAGGGCGTTGACGCGGCCCTGACGAGACGGCGTGAGCTGGTCCAGGCCGTCGACGAAACGCAGATCACGCTGGGGTGTGTGCAACTCGGCGCTGCCGTCCTTTTGCACAGACGCGATGTCCACGAGGTACATGCCGGTCACCGTTCGCGAAACCACCATCACGGCTTCTCCAGGCTTTAGCGGCGTACGGACGCGCTGAGTGGCGCCCCTGCCTGCCATGTACCGGTTCATGGGGAGAGATGGCTGCGCCGGATCGGGGTTGAGGAGCGCCGTCAGCAATGCACCGTAGAGCGCCGGGTAGAACTGCCCGCCCTTAACCGGCTTCGCCACGCTGCCGAGCTGAAACGTAGCGCTTTCCAGCGTGATCCGGGGGCTGTCGTAGCCGCTGATGCTGAGCGCCGCGTTCGTCAGGGCGGCAGCGCGAACGATGCTGGCGGCGCTGACATAGCCCTGATTCTGGTACTGAAATTCCGGTTCCAGGACCACCTGCCGCTGCTGACCCAAGAGGACGGTGAATTTGCCTGCTGGAGTGCTGCTGGCTTTGAGCCCCTGTGCAGTCAGCGCCGCTTCCAGGTCCTTGAGCCCTATGTAGGCACCGCTTCCGACCAGGTTGATCGCCTTGAAGCACATCTGCCCCTTGGCGTTGGTCGAAACCTCCATTGACTGGGCCTGAAACGTCGTGAGCGTCGGCCCCGACGGTGTTTTGCTGTCGACACAGATGGTCAGTTCCGGTATGGACGACAGCGCTGGAAGCTGCGGTATCGGCTTCCCTGCGCCCCCCGCCTGCACCAGTAGCACGGCGCTCAGCACACTCACGGCGGCGATACTCAGTAGTTTCGGCATGTTGTGCACCCTGTTCATTCCGGCACTCACTCTCAGCGCCGGTCCAAGTTCCCTGATCGCCAGTTGCAGCGCCGTCTCCGGGTCGTGGCCCAGCAGGCAGTACCCGTCCTGGCGCGTCAGAATGTGTTCTTCCAGCTCGTCCCAGACGGCTTCCCGTCGCTCGGCATTCAGCCCGAAGGTGGCCCGTTTCAGGTAGCGCTCCAGAGCCGAAGTCGCCCTGATGAGCGCCGTGTTCACGCGCCGCCCAGTTGGCTGACCGCCTGCGTGAAGGCCCCGAACTCCTGGCGTTTGGCCGCCAGCGCCGCCTGGCCCGCCGGGGTCAGGGCGTAGTATTTGCGCGGCTTGCCGTTGCGCCCGGCCTCGCCGTAGTCGGCCCGCAGCAGCCCGGAGCGCTCCAGCCGGTGCAGCGCGGGGTACAGGCTGCCCTCGCGGAACTCGAAGTAGCCGCCCGTGCGCGATTTGGCTTCCTGAATAATGGCGAAGCCGTACAGCGGCTGCCCTTCCAGAATGCTCAGCAAGATCAGGTCGAGGTGGCCGCGCAGCAGATCGGGGGTGGGTTGGGAATTCATGACGTCCTCCGGAGCAGGTGAAACGAGGGCAGGGTACATCGTCTGTCTACAGAGTGCGCCTATGATGCGAAGGAGTCAAGCCCAGCCTGTCTGAGCTACAGTCCAGACTTATAATGCGGTGATGCGAAACTGGATGCTGCAAGCGCCGATGAACGAGCAGTCGCAGGCTGCCGGGCAGGTATTCGCTGCCGTCTGGGCCGCCCGGAACTTGAGTCTGCTGCCGCATGAGACGCCGCGCTGGCAGTTCTTGCAGTGGCTGACGGGTCAGGGCTATCTGCTGCACGGCTCCGAGCAGCCCGGCATCACCAGGTTCGAGCCGCGCACCCCGTTTGATCTCAGCCCCGACGAGTTCAGCAAGCGCACCGGCGTCTTCGCCGCCTCGGACGCGCTGTGGGCCATGATGTACGCGCTCGGAGACCGGGCCAGGGTGGCGCGAATCCTGAACATGGCCTTGCAGGTCGCTCAGGGCACGGACTGGTCGGCCCCGCGCTATTTCCTGTCGTTCGCGCCCCGCCATGCCGGGGTGACAGACGGGCGCAGCCTGCTCTCACCCGGACTGGTCTACGTGCTGCCCGCTGATGGCTTCGAGCGGATGCCGCCCTACGACTGGCCGGGCCTGGGCCGGGTGCTGGAGCCGCACTGGGTCAGTCCGGAAGCGGTCACGCCGCTGTGGTCGGTGCCGGTATCGCCCGCCGACTTTCCCCTGCCTGTGCGCCTGCATGACGCGGCGCGGGTAGACGCGCTGTCGGGCAGCGACCCCTGGGGCTTTCCCTGGTTAGGCGATTCAGACTAACTTGTCTATTGGTCCCAGCGCGGCGATCCTGAGCGTGTTGAAGGGGCGTCTCTCCAGTACGGCCTGCACCATCTGCGGCGTGACGGCGGTGTAGCGCCCCACGCTCTGATCGGCGCTGACCAGTTCGCCCCGGCTGAGGTAATCCATGCCCAGCGAAAACAGGCGGCCCTGCGGCGTTCCGGCGCGCAGC
>NZ_JANYGJ010000071.1 GCF_025362455.1 Deinococcus sp.
ACCATCTCGGCGGGCGTGAAGATCTCCTGCGAGGCCCCATCCTCGGCGCCGGGCATCGACCAGCCCATCAGACCCAGGAAGTTCAGCAGCGCTTCAGGCAGTATGCCCATCTTGCGAAAGTCCTCGACCGACGGGTCGCCCCGCCGTTTGCTGTATTTCTTGCCGCCCTTGGACAGCAGCCAGGGCGTGTGAATCCACTCCGGCTCGGTCCAGCCCAGACCGCGCAGAATCAGCACGTGAACCGGCGTGCTGGTCAGCCATTCCTCGGCGCGGATGACGTGGGTGACGTTCATCAGGTGGTCGTCCACCATCGCGGCCAGGTGATAGGTCGGGAAGCCGTCGCGCTTGAGCAGCACCTTGTCGTCAAGTTCGGCGTTGTTGAAGGTCACGTCGCCGCGCAGCCGGTCGCGCACGACGGTCTGCCCCTCGGTAGGCGCGGCCAGGCGGATCACGAACGCCTCGCCCGCAGCGGCCCGGCGCTCCGATTCCTCGCGGGTCAGCGTTCGGTCGCGGCGGTCATAGCCGAGAAAGCTGTCCTTGCGGGCCTCGGCAGCCGAGCGGCGCTCGCTGAGCTCTTCGGGCGTGTCGAAGGCGCGGTAGGCGGCGCCGGATTGCAGCAGTTGCTCGGCGTACTGGCGGTGCAGCCCGGCGCGCTGCGACTGGGTATACGGGCCGAATTCGTCCTCGTTGCGCGGGCTGGCGTCGGGCTTGATGCCGGGCCAGGCGGAGGCCAGCCAGTCGAGCATGTCGAATAGGCGGCCCTCGCTGGCCTCGTTGTAGCGGGCGCGGTCGGTGTCCTCGATGCGGACGATGAACTTCCCGGCGTTCTGGCGGGCGAACACGGCGTTATAGAGGGCCTGGTAGGCGGTGCCGACATGGGGATCACCGGTCGGGCTGGGCGCGATACGGGTCACGACGGAGGGTGCAGACATAACGAGTACAATACCGCGCCAGCACCTTTCATTCGCCCTTCCCACAGGCCACCAGCCACACGCCACAAGCCTCCGCCAACAGTGACGACTCTCACATAATCATGCTTTAATGACATTATGTCGATAACACTCCGGTCCAGACGAGGCGTGCTGTTCCTTCTTCCCGTTCTCACGCTGGGCCTGAGCGGTTGCTGGGGCTCGTACAGCTCGCTGCCCAGCCAGAAAGAGATCGACGTCAACGGCAATTATGATGGCCGGATTCTGGGCAACAGCAATGCCTCGGCGCTGCTGGACATCACGCTGGTCGAGAAGAACCGGGATATCACGGCGGTGGTCAAGAGCGGAGGCAACGGTCAGACCTACACCCTGACCGGCACCCGCAGCGTCTACAACACCTCGCCTGTGAGCGTCAATTTGAACGGCAGTTTCGGCAGCGGCAGCGCCTGCCCTGGCGGCTTCGCGGAGAGTTACAGCGTGTCAGCCCGCATCGAGTACGGCTATGACAAGGCGGCCAACCAGGTGCTCGGCAGCGGCTCGGTCGAGCGCAAGACCTGCGTGGGCGGCACGCTGACTCGTGATACCGACAACAGCGGGCAGATCGAACTCACCAAAAAGTAATGCCGCCCGGTTGCGACCCACGCGCTGCGCTACCCTGTTCGGCATGACCCACAACACTCCCAGCCGCATCCGCCTGACCGACGGCGACGTGCAGGACCGCAAGCCCGCGCTCTGGTGGGGCGACGACGGCAAGCTGTTCCGCATCTTCGAGTTCGGCAGCTACATGCGAGGTGTGGCCTTCGCCGTGCGCGTCGCCGAGCTGGCCGAGGCGCAGGATCACCACCCCGACATCACCATCAATTACAAAAAGGTGAAGGTCAACTACTACACCCACGATGCGGGCGGCGTCACCGAGTTCGATCTGCGCGGCGCCGAGGCGGTAAACGGGCTGTTTGCGTCGCCTTCTGAACCAGAAGATGCACAGGCGGCGCAACCCGACCCGAATGCAGGCGAAAGTTGAGCGCCCCCGCCGCCCCGCTGGCCGCCCGAATCCACACCCTGCGCGTGCAGGTGCTGCCTGGAGACATCGACGACTTGGGCCACGTCAACAACGTCGTCTACCTGAGCTGGTGCGAACTGACCGCCCGCGCCCACTCCGACCGGGTGGGCATGACCCTGGCGCGGCTGCTGGGGCTCGGCACGGTGGCGGTGGCCCGGCAGCACAACATCGTCTACCACGTTCCCGCCGTGCTGGGCGACGAGGTAGCGGTCTGCACCGAGCTGGTCTCCAGCCAGGGCATTCGGGCGCGGCGCGAGTACACCCTGACGCGGGTGTCCGACCAGGCCCGGCTGGCTGAATGCGTCACCGACTGGGTGTGGGTCGATCCAGTCAGCGGGCGCCCCAAGCGGCCCGATCCGCGAATCGCCGAAGCCTTCGGGTTCTAGAGCAGATGTCATAAAAAAGGTCTTTTTATGACCGAGCGGAGCGAGTAGTTTTAACTGAGCAGGACGCAGAATGGAGGTGCGGGGAGGCTGTTTTCCCCGTGGCGTAATGCGGAGTACTGCTCTGAATGCGACAACAGGGCCTGTTATCTGGATATGAGCGTGAGTTTACATTCAGTTTAGGCAAGCAAAAGTTTGTCATCATGAACGCAGTGAAGGATTTTATCGTTGAACAGCGAGATCCTTCGTTTCACTCAGGATGACACTATTGGGTTGACGGATACCTTGCTAGCCAGTCCAGCACCTGAGATTCTATCTCTCCTGTTCACCACGCTCAGGTCACCAGTCCGCCCGGCGCAGCTTCTTTGTAGTCGCCGCTGTCCAGTAACTCGCGCAGCACCCGCACCGTCTCTTCCAGCTCGGCCTCGGTGTTGTACAGCGCCACCGGGGCCAATCTCAGCACGTCGGGGGCACGGAAGTCGGCGATGATCTGGCGGCTTCGCAGCGCCGCCGAGAGGGCGCGGGCTTCGGGGTGCGCCAGCGAGACGTGACCGCCGCGCCGGGCCTGGTCGCGGGGCGTCAGCACGCGCAGTTCAGGCAACTGGACATCGGCCAGGGCGATCAGGGTATCGGTCAGACTCAGGCTACGGGTACGCAGCTCGGCCAGGTCAAGCCCCTCGAAGACCTCCAGGGAGCCTTCCAGCGCCGCCAGCGAGAGAATCGGCGGCGTGCCCTGCTGGTAAGCCGCCGCGCCGGACGCCGGGCGAAACCGGGCGGTCATCTCGAACTGGCTGGCCTTGTCGTTGCCCCACCAGCCGCGCAGGGCGGGCATCAGGGCGTGGTGACGCTCGTGCAAAAACAGCCCGCCGGGGGCGCCGGGACCGCCGTTCACGTACTTGTAGTGGCACCACACCGCGAAATCCGCGCCCGATTCGTGCAGCTCGTGGGGCATGGCACCGATGCTGTGGGCCGCGTCCCAGCCGACCAGCGCCCCGGCCTCGTGGACCAGGGCGGACAGCCGGGCCATGTCGAGGCGCTGACCGCTGCGGTAGAGCACGGTGGGCAGCAGCACCAGCGCAATGTCCGGTCCCAGGGCGGAGAGAAGGTCACCCTCGTGGATCGTCTGGCCGTCGCGGCTGGGAATCAGTCGGAGTTCGGTGTCGTGCAGCGCCGCCCAGCTTTGCAGCGCATACAGATCGGTAGGAAAGTCGAGCGCGGTGGCCAGCAGGTGACGCCGCACGCCGCTGGGCCGGTAGATGGTCGAGAGCAGGGCGTGCAGGTTGGCGGTAATCGACCCGGTGACGATCACCTCGCGGGGAAAGGCGCCGAGGAGCCGCGAAATCGCCGGGGAGAGCGATTCGGCCAGGCTGAACCAGTCGTCCCAGCCCGAAACCCCCTGCGTCTGCCACTCGCCCAGGCGGCGCAGCACGGCCTCGCGGGCCGAGTGGGGCATCAGGCCCAGGCTGTTGCCGTCGAGGTAGATACCGCCCGGCAGGGCGAACAGCTCGCGTCTGGACCATTGGCTCATCTCAGCACGCTCTACTGGAGCCGCCTTCGCCTGACCGGGGCGGCCCAGGCTGATCTTCCTCAGCTCAGGGCCGGTCACAGCCCTTCCTCGGCACTCAGCAAAATAGCGCGGGCCGGAGCACCGTCCACCCCGACGAGCGGCAGCGGCAGACACACCAGGGTGTAGGGGCCGCTGGCCACGCCGGAAAGGTTCAGGCCCTCGACGATCAGCAGCCCGGTCTCCAGGAACATCTGGTGGGCCTCCAGCGCCGTGCTGTTTACCGGGTCCACGCTGGGGCAATCGGTGCCGATAAGTTGAACGCCGCGCCGGGCCGCCTCGCGCACGAAGGCCGGGCTCAGCGCCGTGTAGTGCGCCGGAAACTCGGTCCACTGCGGCGGCTGGCCGGTGGAGAGCAGCAGCCGGGGCGGCAGCGGGTCAGGCAGGCCGTCCAGTACGTCCGCTTCCACGAAAGCTGTGCCGGGCGGCACGTTCAGCACCAGGCAGGGACCGATATAGCGAGAGAGCGGCACGGCGTCGAGTCTCGGGGCGGCGTCGCCGTAGTGCCAGGGCGCGTCCACATGCGTGCCGGTGTGGGTACCGGTGCCGATCAGGGTGGTGTTGACGCTATCGCCCTGCGCCATACGGCCTGCCGGGGTCAGGCTCAGGGGCGGGTCGCCGGGCCAGGTCGGATGCCCGGCAAAGAGGGCGCGGGAAATATCGGTAAAGGGCAGGGAGTCGGGCATGCCCTAGGGTACGGCAGCCAGGGGAAGAAGTGGAGGGCCACTGCTAGGGTCAGGTCCGACCTGACCGACAGGGCGGCGCCGCACCCCGGTAGCAGGGCGCGGCGCTCGTCTGTTTCATTCAGCTCAGACTGTTCAGCTCAGACCATTCAGCTCAGACCATTCAGCTCAGATGCTGATTTCAGCGAACCTGGCGTTCTCGCGGATAAACTCCTTGCGCGGGCCGACCTCGGTGCCCATCAGGGCCTCGAAGACCTCGTTGGCGATAATCAGGTCCTCGATACTGACGTGCTTGAGCACGCGCAGCTCCGGGTTCATGGTGGTGTCCCAGAGCTGATCGGCGTTCATCTCGCCCAGGCCCTTGAAGCGCTGGATCTCGTACTTCTTGCCTTCCTTGTTGGCCAGGGCGACGTGCTTTTTGAGTTCGTCCTCGGCGTAGAGGTACACGCCCTTGTTGCCGCTGGTCTGGCGGCCCACCATCACGCGGTAGAGCGGCGGCTGGGCGATGTACAGGTGGCCCTGCTCGACGATGGGGCGCATGTAGCGAAAGAAGAAGGTCAGCAGCAGCGTGGTGATGTGCCCGCCGTCCATGTCCGCGTCGGTCATGATGATGATCTTGTGGTAGCGCAGGTTCGACAGGTCGAAGTGGACGTTGTCGCCCGTGCCTTCCACGCCCGCGCCGATGGCCCCGATCAGGGCACGAATCTCGGCGTTCTTGAGAATTTTATTCAGCTCGGCCTTCTCGACGTTCAGGATCTTGCCGCGCAGGGGTAAAATCGCCTGGAAGCGGCGTTCACGGCCACCCTTGGCACTGCCGCCTGCCGAGTTGCCTTCCACGATGAACAGCTCGCTCTCGGCGGGGTCTTGCGAGGAGCAGTCGGCCAGCTTGCCGGGCAGGTCGTCGTTTTCCAGCGGGTTGCTGCGGCGGATGATGTCGCGGGCCTTGCGGGCGGCCTCACGGGCGCGGGCGGCCTCGGCGGCCTTCTCCACGATGGTCTTGCCGATCTTGGGATTCTCTTCCAGGAACTCGGCGAACTTCTCGCCCACCACGGCGTTGACCGCACTCTGAGCCTCGGAGTTGAGCAACTTGACCTTGGCCTGCGACTCGAACTGCGGCTCGCTCAGTTGCACGCTGACCACGCAGTAGATGCCTTCGAGCAGATCGTCACCGCCGGGGATCGGGTTGCCCGCTTTAATCATGTTCTTGTCTTTGGCGTACTTGTTCAGAATGCGGGTGTAGGCGGTTTTGAAGCCGGTCAGCGGCGTGCCACCGTCGCGGGTGCGGATCATGTTGGCGTAGGTCAGGATGTTGTCGGCGGAGTAGGTGTTGGCGTGAATGAACGCCACCTCGACGGCCACGCCGCTGTGGTTGCCGCGCATGACGATCGGCTGATCGTAGAGCAGCTTGGTATCGTCGGTGACCAGGGCGCGGGCGAAGTTGGCGATGCCGCCCTGCTCGAAGAAGGTTTCCTCTTTGATCTGGTCGCCGTGAAACTGGGTGCGCTCGTCACGCAGCACGATCTTGAGGCCGGTCAGGTAGGCCAGCTCGCGCAGACGGCCACGGATACGGTCATAGTTGAAGTTGTTCTCGAACTCGTTGAACACTTCTGGGTCAGGGTGGAAGGTGACCTTGGTGGCCCAGCGCACATCGCTCGGCGTGGCGCCCAGCACGTTGAGCGGCACGCTCAGGTCGCCGCGCTCGAAGCGGATGTGATGCAGCTTGCCGCCCTTGTTGACGGTCACGTCGAGGTAGGTACTCAGCGCGTTGACCACGCTGGAGCCGACGCCATGCAGGCCGCCCGACACCTTGTAAGCGCCCTGGCCGAACTTGCCGCCCGCGTGCAGCTCGGTGAAAATCACTTCGATGGCCGGGCGCCCTTCCGAGTGCATCATGTCGACGGGAATGCCGCGCCCGTTGTCGGTGACGGTGGCCGCGCCGTCGGCGTGCATGGTGACGCGCACCTCGTCGGCAAAGCCCGCCGTGCCCTCGTCGATGGCGTTGTCGATGATCTCGGTCAGGAGCTGGTGGTAGCCGTCGATGCCGGTGCCGCCCTGCACATACATACCGGGGCGCTTACGCACGGCCTCCAGGCCCTTGAGGACGCTGATCTGACTGGCATCGTATTCACTGGCCGCCGACTGCCGGGTGTCCGGCGTTTGCAGCTCAGGGGTAGGCAATTCGGTGGTGCTGGTTTCCGGTGGGATCATAGGGCTCCTTTACATAGCATTTCTGTTATGGGCGTAGCTCGGTGGAGGCAGCAGACGAAGCGGCGCGAGAAGAATTCTTCGCAACTGGACACGTTTCCCGGCTGATCGTCAGTCTATCACCTGAACCGAAGTCGGTCAAGGAAATTACGCTGTGGACTAAAAAGCCACCTGGCGTTTAGTGTTGAGGTTTTTGGCCTCTGGGCGCAGGTTTTTAGCATTCGTCACTTCCGGGTCCGTTCATCAGCCGCTAGGCTGTGGGCATGGACTTCCTGCGCCTGTTTCACGACTTCGGATTCGACACGCCGCTGGCCAGATTATTTCCCAATCCGCTGACGCTGGCCTGCTTCATCCTGATGATTTGGAGCATCGCCCCGGCCATCAAAGGCGTCGTCAACACCGGCTTTGCCCTGTTTACCCGCCTGACCTGGGCCATCTTCCTCCTGACCGGCGTCAGCGGTGTGCTGCTGGCCCTCTACGGCCTGAAGGTGCCAAGCGCGGTGGTGGAGGCGGGCAAGGCGGTCACCAAATACGGCTTTCCACCCGACCCCAAGCGCAACCTTGAGCACTCGATGTACACCGTGTTCGTGCTGGGCAGCTTATTTTTCATCGAGCTGTTGATCGCGGGCAAGCTGATCGAGCGGCGCAAGGGGCTCTACTTTCTGCCGCTGGTGACGCTGTTCATGTGGGGCTGCGCGTACATGGTCGGACGGGTGGCGGTGTTTCCGGGCAATAGCTGAGTTGGGAAGTGGGAAGTGGAGAGTGGGAAAAGAGGCGGCTGGATGGGCTTTTGGCGGTTGGATTGCGTTGCCAGGCTTCAGCTTTTTGCAAATGCGTCGGCTCCCCCAGCTCCCAGCGGGCAGGCGTCCTCATGGGGAGGAGTGGCGTGCCCAGGCGCGTTCTTGGGCAGAACGGACGCCCCTGGGGACGCCTGCCCGCTCCGTTCACGACGACAGTCCGTTCTGGCCAAGAAGGCCTGATAGGTGCCGTTCTGAACAAGAAGACGCCCCCGCCACGGTGGGGCGAGGGAGTTGTCGCTGCGCTGTGCATGGTACTTCCCATCCGTCCCAGACGCACAATCTTTCACCGTGTTCTCCACATCGTGGCCGCTGATGTAGGGCGCCCGTGCAAAATATCTGCACATAACTGACCTCGCTGGAAAGTAGTGGTCTACTCCAGCCAGAAACAGCGACTGCCTGAGCATTCTCTGACCCTCTACCTCTGGGAGAGTCGCAGACCTGAGGAGTGGCGTGCCCAGGCGCGTCCGTTCACGACGAGTGCTTGCAGATGGCCTTGCGAAGCAAGGGGTGAGGGAAGTGAGCGCCAGCTCATGCCCCACGTCCCTTCCCACTCCCCACGTCCCACCAGCGGCGCAGCCGCGCCCCCACTTCCCGCGCAACGCCTTCCTACGCCTCCAACCCACTCTCCCCCGCTCCCTCACCCTCCGAGAGCGCGTTCAGCACGCCCTGCATGGCGGGGGTGTCCTCGGCGCTGACGTTGTGGCGCTCGGCGAGGTAGGCGGATACCCAGGCGCCGAAGTACCACAGGGCCAGGCTGCCCGCGTAGCCGCCCACGTCTTCGGGAAACGGCACGGCCACCACCTCGTCGATGCGGGTCTCCAGAATCTCGCGGGCGACGCTGAGTTCGGGGGTCTCGTCGCCCAGAATCAGGGCCACCTTGGCGTCGCCGGTCTCGTGGTGGGCCTCGAACATGCCGGTCAGCACGTACAGCGGCTCCAGATCGACCGGGATGCTCAGCACCTTGCCCACGCGGGCCAGCAGGTGTTGCCAGACTTGCAGCAAGGCCGTGTCTTCCGGCGCGGCCAGCAGCAACGGCGTGCGGCTCCACAGCGTCCAAGCCAGCATCCGGGCGGGGTTGTCGTCTTCAATGCTGGGGTCACACTGAGCGGCCAGGCGCCCGATCAGGCGCTCGGCTTCCTGGGCCTGCTCGGCGTGACCGGTGGCGTAGGCGGCGAACTGGGCCAGGTGGTACGTCGCGGTGACGCCCGCAGGCGACAGGAAATCGATGCCTTGCAGCGAGGCGCCGGGCTTCTGGATTCCGGCCCGCACCACCGCCGCGCCGCTGACCTCGCTGAGTCCGGCGTAGTCGCGGGCGGCCAGGGCGGCGTCGCTGCTCTCCAGCACGATCTGGGTGCCGCTGCGGGTCAGGCGGCCCCCCAGCAGGGTGCCCATCAGCGCTGCGGCCAGGGCGCCGCCGCCCACGCCGATCACGCCGTAGGGGGCCTCCAGCACGCGGGTCGGCCCCTGATACGAGCCGGGGAGCTTCAGAAGTTCGTCGGTCAACATGCTTCTACGGTGCCACGCCGGGCGGCGAAAGGCAAAGTGGGAAGGCACATATGGGGACTGGCAGGCGTGCTTCTTAACTTAACCGTCCAGACGGTATAGCTTTGATGTAGACTTGGGGCATGGTCAGGACTTCAAACAGGACGGCATTACTCGAAGCGGCGGTGCGGGTGGCCTCCAGAGAAGGGGCGGCGCGACTCACCCTCGACGCGGTGGCGCTGGAAGCCGGGGTCAGCAAAGGCGGGCTGCTGTATCACTTCGCCAGCAAGGAGGCGCTGCTGAGCGGGCTGCTGAGCTGGGAGCTGGGCAGCTTCGAGGCCGCGCTGGAAGCCCGTTGCGCGGGAAGTCCGGCGCCGGGGGCGTATCTGCGGGCCTACCTGGAGCTGAGCCTGGAGGCCCTCAGCTTCCGGGTGCCGCTGGGCGTGCTGGCCGCCTTCGCCTTCGAGCCGTCCGCGCTGGCCGACCTCCAGACCCGGCTGCTCTACTGGCGCGTCCGGGCCTGCGCCGGACTCGACCCCGCACAGGCTCTGACGCTGGTGCTGGCCGCCGACGGCGCCTGGCTGGCCGCGCTGCTGGGCGCGCCGATCAGTGAACCGCAGGCCCAGTCGCTCCGGGCGCAGCTTGACGCCCTGATTTCCAGCGAGGTTCCCGCATGAATCCTTTCGTATTGCTCGGTTTCGCCATTCTTCTCGAAGTCATCGGCACCAGTGCGCTGCGGGCCAGTGCGGGCTTTTCCAGACTGCTGCCCAGCCTGGTGGTGGCACTCGGCTACGGCGGCGCCTTTTACCTGATGAGCAAGGCCCTGAACTCGCTGCCGCTGGGCCTGACCTACGCCATCTGGTCGGGCATCGGCACGGCCCTGACCGCCCTGATCGGCTGGTTCTACTTCCGTGACGCTTTCTCTCCCGTGGCGCTGGCAGGCATCGCATTGATCGTGCTCGGCGTGGTGGTGCTGAATCTGGGGAGTAGCGGGCACGGGTAGGTGGGCAGTGGGGCGCGGTGCGCGGTGCGCGGCGGTGGGAAGTGGGGCGCGGCTGCGCCGCTGGTAGGACGTGGGAAAGGACCAAGGGCAAGGACAACCACTGGCCGGGCATTTGGCCGCACGGCGAAGCCAAAGCCGTCTCCCCTCTGTTCCCACTTCCCACGCGCCCACTCCCCACCTCCCACTTCCCCCACACGCCACAAGCCACACGCCACAAGCCTCTACACTGTCCCCATGACCTTCATCGTGATCTCCGGGCTGTCGGGCAGCGGCAAGAGCACGGCGCTGCGAACCCTGGAAGACGCCGGATACTTCACCACCGACAACCTGCCGCCCGAACTGTGGAGCGCCCTGGGCGACCTGGCGAGTGCCCGCCACATCGACAAGGTGGCGGTGACCACCGACGCCCGGACCCGCGATTTTCTGGCGGCGCTCGACACCAGCCTGACCCGCCTCAAACAGCGCCGCAGCGACGTGCGGGTGTTGTTTCTGGAAGCCGCCGCCGAGCAGCTTTTGAGCCGCTACAACCTCAGCCGCCGCGAACACCCGCTGGGCGACCCCAGCCTGATGCTCGATTTCCAGCGCGAGGGTGCGCTGCTCGCCCCGCTGCGGGCGCTGGCCGATACCGTCATCGACACGACCACGCTGGGCGCCGCCGGGCTCAACCGCAGGCTGCTGGAATGGCTGGACATTTCGAGTCACTTCGATCTGCGGCTGTTCACCTTCGGCTTCA
This sequence comes from Deinococcus sp., assembly GCF_025362455.1. GTDB lineage: Bacteria > Deinococcota > Deinococci > Deinococcales > Deinococcaceae > Deinococcus. The sequence goes on from NZ_JANYGJ010000071.1 coordinate 10,843, forward strand.
AACACGCCCCGCCCCGCGACGTGGACACCGTGCTGGACATGCGCACCCTGCCCAACCCCTACTACGACCCGGCGCTGCGCCCGCTGACCGGCCTGGACGCGGGCGTGGTCGCCTACATTTTTCAAAGTCCCGAAAGCGAGGCGTTTTACGGTCACACCCGCGATTTTCTGCGTGAGCTGGCAGCGCGGGCGCGGGACGCCGGGCGCCACAGCTACAACGTCGCCATCGGCTGCACCGGGGGCCAGCACCGCAGCGTGGCGGTGGCGGCCCGGCTGGAGCACGACCTGGCCGATCTGGGTGCCCGGATCATCGACCACCGCGATATGCCGGGGGGCGGCAGCGAGTGAGGCGTGGGGCGCGGGGAACGGATTTGGGAAGTGGGGAGTGGGAAGTGGGGAGTGGGAACAGAGGGGAAACGGCTTTGGCTTCGCCATCCAGCAAGTTGCCTTGCCGGAGAGTACTCGCGCCCTTGATCCTTCCCCACTCCCCACTTCCTACCAGCGGCGCAGCCGCGCCCCACACCCCACACCCCACTTCCCGCGTGCCACCAGGCAAGCCAGGCTCCCTGTGAACCCGAACTCGGTGGAACGTGCCCGCCGCGCCCGGCGCTGGATGACCCCCGGCATGGGCGTCAAGCGCTGGTTCGCGCTGTTCGGGGCCTGCACCTTCATCGGCGCCGTGGGATTCCTGCACTTCACCTGGACCGGGCCGCTGCACTTTGTCGCCACGCGTTGGATTTTGTGGCTCAACAGCTTTACCAAGCCCGAAGTGCTGCCGCTGTGGGTGGTGGGCACGGTGGTGATGGGGCTGGCGCTGGCCGGGGCACTCACCGCCATGACCATGCTCAACCGCTCGGTGCTGCGCTCGGTGGGCACGGACCCGCGCCAGGCGGTCAACGTGATCTACTCGCGCACCACCCTGGCACGCGGCCCACGGGTGCTGTCGGTGGGCGGCGGCACCGGGCTCTCCAACGTGCTGTCGGGGCTCAAGGCGTACTCGTCGAACCTGACGGCCATCGTCACGGTGGCCGACGACGGCGGCAGCAGCGGGCGCCTGCGCGAGTCGCTGGACATGATCGCCCCCGGCGACCTGACCGACTGCTACGCCGCGCTCTCCGACAGCCCGGTGCTCTCCAGGCTGCTGCTGCACCGTTTTTCGCGCGGCGACGGGCTGGAGGGCCACACCTTCGGCAACCTGCTGCTGGCCACGCTCTCCGAGGAGCAGGGCGGGCTGGGCGGCGCCATGCAGGACATCCACGAGGTGCTGAACATGCGCGGCGCGGTGTATCCGGCGACCACCCAGCCCGCTACGCTGATCGCCCGGCTCAAAAACGGTCAGGAGGTGCGCGGCGAGAGTCGCCTGTCTGCCGTGATCGAGCCCGGAACGCTCAGCGCCGGGGCCATCGGCATCGAGGAGGTGCGGCTCGACCCGCCCGACCTGCCCACCCTGGGCGCGGTGCAAGGCGCCATAGAAGCCGCCGAACTGATCGTGCTGGGACCGGGCAGCCTGTTCACCTCGATCATCCCCGCGCTGCTCGTTCCGGGCATTCAGGCCGCCATTCGGGCCTCGGCGGCGCCGCTGGTGTACGTCGCCAGCATCATGACCGAGCCGGGCGAGACTGACCACCTGAGCCTCGACGACCATATCCGGATGATCGACCGCCACCTGGGCCGGGTGCCCGACGTGGTGCTGGTCAACAGCGAGGCGGTGCCCGACGCCGTGCAGACGCGCTACCGCCTGACCGGCGCGGCGCTGATAAACCCGCACAGCTCGCACCCGGCCTTCAAGCTGCTGCTCAGGCGCCGCCCGATGCTGCTGGCGGGCCAGGCCCACCACGACCCCGACAAGCTGGCGGCGGCCCTGCTGGAACTCATCGGTGAGCGGCTCCGGCGGCGCTCAGCCTGAAGTCACCGAACTGGGATACCCTATGAAGCAATGACTTCCCCCACCCAAGACGCCGAATTCATCCGCAGGATAGCCCTCGGCATTCTCAGCACCCTGCAACACAAGGGCCTGCTCAGCTCCATCGAGGTGGACGCCATTCTGCGCGCCGCCATGCCCAAACCCGCGCCCCCGCTGGAGGTCAAGTCGACGGCGCCCGTGCCCGCACCCGACGCCAGCAAGGTGCGCAAAGAACCGCTGCCGCCTGTGGAATTCGATATCGAGTTGTGAGCCAGGCGGGTAAATCCTCTCTTGAGCTGATGTGATGCTAAGAAGCTGGCGGGTGCTGACGAAGGAATCAAGGGCGACCAACGGGAGAAGCTCACCAATCAGGCCAATATCGTGCAGATCGTCGAGGCCAGCCGCAAAAGAAATCAGTTCCGGCCATGAGACAATGTATCCCTCCAGCATCACCCGCAAATGGTGTTCAAAAGCAACGATGCCGCCTGAGTGAAACCCAACGGGAGGCGGTCCAGTATCATAGAAATACCGGATTCTCCACCGTAATCCCTCGCCCTTGATAGACTTCAATATTTCTGAGGGTGTGACTTTGTGCGAGCGACCTCTGTAGGGGTCAAAACGTAAAAAACACCGTGTAGGGCGGTATCACAGCTAGCTTTTCGCTGACAAGGGACGTCGGCTCCTGTAGGGTGTTTCTGCAATGAAAGCAACCCAGAGCCGACTGACCCACGATAGCCTG
>NZ_JANYGJ010000122.1 GCF_025362455.1 Deinococcus sp.
ATCTTGATCCTTCTTCATTCATCACACGCTTCCCAAAAGAAGCGTGTATGACGTCATATTCTTCGCGTCAATACTGTTGTCATGCACCGCGCCCCCGAAGAGGCTCAGAAACAATACTGCCGAAGTGGAGTTCTGTCAAGCGCCGAAACCGGTGTGGGCGACACAGAGAGGATATTAACCCCGGAAAGGCGTGCTGAGCGACGTTTTCCGGCAGAGCGGCACAAGCGTCAACACGCAGTCCGGGTAGCCTGCGCCGTGATTCGGGTCTCTTTTCAGGTCACGACACGGGGGCAGGTCCGTTCGTCCAGCAGGGGCCGGACGCGGGCGTGGCTGACCGCCCCACTGCACCGCGCTGCCCGGATGCTCTAGCGTGGCGGTATGAACGTGCGCGTCGTCTTCTTTGCCCGCCTGAAACGTGAACTCGGCACCGACAGCCTGAGTCTGGAACTGCCCGACGGCGCCACCGTGTGCCAGGCCGCCGCGCAGATCGAGGCGCTTCATGGTCTGCCCCTGAGCGGCTGCATGGCCGCCGTCAACGAGGAGTACGCCGAGCCAGATCAGCCGCTGAGCGACAACGACGAACTGGCTTTTTTGCCCCCGGTGTCAGGTGGCGGCCACCCAGACGACACTCACCCAGGCGACACTCACCCAGGCAACACTCACTCAGGCAACACTCAGGGCGACCCTGCCGATGTCTTCGAGGTCACGCAGGAACCGCTGAGTCTGGAACGGGCCAGCCAGCACCTCGCCTTGCCGCAGTACGGAGCGCAGGCATATTTCGTGGGCACAGTACGCTCGCCGAACGGGGGCAGACTCGTGGAATTCATCGACTACGAGGGCTACGCGCCGATGGCCGTGAAGGTCATGAGGGCCGCCGCCGAACGGGCACGCGCCAGGCACGGACGCCTGTGCGTCTACGTGCAGCACCGCACCGGACGCCTGACACCCGGCGAGGCCAGCATCGTCATCGGGGTGGGCAGTCCGCACCGCCGCGCCGCGCTGGAAGCCTGCGACGAGCTGATCGAGGAGTTGAAAGTCGAGCTGCCGATCTGGAAGCACGAGGGTGACGACACCGGAGCGCACTGGGTCGAGGGCTCAGTTGGGCACACGCCGCTGTGACTTGAAGAGATTGGGGACTTGAAAAGGTTGGGGACTTGAAGTGCTCAGGCCCGCGCCAGCGCCTGACGCACGCCCTGGTGGGCCAGATGGGTCAGGGCCAGGGCCAGCGCGTCGGCGGCGTGGTTGTTGAAGACCTCGCGGATGCCCAGACTGGCCTTGACCATGTAGATGACCTGCTCCTTGTCGGCGCGTCCGCTGCCCACCAGGGTCTGCTTGACTTGCATCGGGCCGTAGGTATGCACCGTCAGCCCGGCCTGGGCGCAGGCGAGCTGCACCACCCCGAACGCCTGGCCCACCTTGAAGGCCACGTCAGCCTGCTTGCGCAGAATCTGGTCCTCGATGGCGACGGCTTCGGGCTGATACTCCTGAATCAGCCGGGTGACCTCGGCGTGGATGTATTGCAGACGCCGGGGCATGATCCAGGCCGACTCGGTGACCAGGCAGACGTGGTGAATATGCACCGCCTTGCGCGAGGTGCCCTCCACGAGTCCGAGTCCGAGATTGGCCAGGCCGGGGTCGATGCCGAGAACGATCATGGGCGCAGGATAGCGCGTCAAGGATGTGTGGGCCGCCGTTCATCTGCACCAATCGGGTTTGAACAGCCCAAAAACAGGCGCCCAGACCACTTCCGGCCTGGGCGCTCCGTTTTATTTGCTCAGCTCGGTGCTGAGCTGCTCGCCTCGGTGGTCAGCGCAAATCAGTGGCTGGCGCATCAGTGGCTAGCGCAGCCGCCGGAGCCCTCGCCCGCCTGGGCCTCGCTGCCGTCGGTGCGGAAGCTGTGGCCGCAGCCGCAAGCCGAGGTGGCGTTGGGGTTGTTGACGGTGAAGCCGCCGCCCATCATGCTCACCACGTAGTCGATCTCGGCGCCCTGGACCAGCGGCAAGCTCATGCGGTCCACGATCAGCTTGACGCCCCGGTCGAAGAGCACCGTGTCGCCGTCGAGTTCGCGGTCGTCGATGGCCATGCCGTACTGGTAGCCGCTGCACCCGCCGGACTTGATAAACAGCCGCACGCCCGCCTGGTCCTTGCCGCTGGCGGCGATGGCCGAGAGGGCGTGGTTGGCCCCGGCCTCGCTGATGCCGATGGGCGCACTGATGGGGTCAAGGGTCTGAGTCATG
>NZ_JANYGJ010000143.1 GCF_025362455.1 Deinococcus sp.
AGTGCCCCTTTCGAGGCGCAGTAGGTCGCGTGGTCCGGCAACCCCACACTGGACGACTGGCTCGACACGTTCACGATGGCGCCCGGCACACCCCGCTCGATCAGCCCCCGCGCCACGATCTGGCTGATGGTCATGACCGCCCGAACGTTGACCGCCATCGTTCGGTCGAAGGCGGCGGGTGTGGCCTCCAGAAACGGCTCCAGCACGGCGATTCCGGCGTTGTTCACCAGCAGGTCGATGAATCCGGCTTCGGTGGCGGCCCGCACAGCCTCTGAGTCGTGTTCCAGATCAGCGCTGATCACGGTGCAACCAGTTTCGGCGTGCAGGCTCTCCAGGTCGGCGGCGCTGCGGCTCACCGCCACGATTTCAGCGCCGCTGCGGGCCAGGTACACGGCGACCACGCGGCCTATGCCCTTGCCCGCGCCCGTCACCAGCACGCGCTGGCCGCTAAAGTCGAAGGTCGCCTGGGCTGGGGGAGAGGTCATGGCTGCATTCTGAGCGCTGGCCGGGCAGGTTTGCCACTGGCGGCGTTCGGAAGATGAGTTTGCGTCTCTACAGCGGTGGCTCGTCGGGTTCAACTGGTTCTTCGGTGGCGCTCAGGACGTCGGAAATGGCAGGGCGTCGAAAATGGCGGCGGCGTCCTGATGGTGCTCTACCTGCAAGTTCAGCACCTCGCCCACCAGTGCCAGCTCCTGCAAACGTGCGGCGATCAGAGAGCGGTGGCATTCGCCCGGCTCGGCCTCGTAGCACAACAGGCAGACCTGCCCGGCCTGCGCCCACCCGCCCAACGCCTCCAGCGCCTCGCCCTGGGTCGCCAGGTGAAAGCGGTAGCCGAATGAGAGCACGGCGAAATCATGGGTCATCTTGTAGTCCTTGCGCAGACTCGGCGGTGTACCGAGTGAGCGCAGGTGCCGGTACTCGATGCCGCCCGCCCTCAGGGCCAGTCCCAGCGCCGTTTTCGAAAAGCCCCGGCGTCGGCTCTGCGCCCGCTCACGGGTATCGACCAGCAGTGTCACGCCCGCACCCCGCAGGGTGGCGATCAGGTCCGGGAGTGCGGCGCCCTCGTAGCCGATGGTGAAGAGTGGGGGAGGCGTCATGCCTTCAGGGATAGCTCGGATGCGCTCAGGGCGTGGTGAGTGGAGTCGCGGTTGAACGGATCAGAACCGACGTGAAAGGTTTTAGCTTTTTTCCGTTGAGGGGAACAAGCTGATATGGGAATAAATTCATGACCCCTCGCCCCCTGCGGGAGAGTCGAAGACCTGCTTGCAGAGGGGGCTACCGGGCGGCGTCCCCGCCCATCGCATGACATGCTTCCCTCCTACCGTTCCCCCATCCGCCTATACACTGCCGGGGCCATCAATCCCACCAGCAGCAGGCTCAGCGCGATCACCGCCATGCCGCCCACCAGCGAGGCCGTCTGCGACACGAAGCCGATCAGCGGCGGCCCGACCAGAAAGCCCGCGTAACCCAGCGTCGCCACCCGCGCGATGCCCCGGCCCGCCAGGGCGCTCCCCGCCGCGCTATACAGGACCGGCACCACGTTGGCGACCCCCAGCCCGAAGGCCAGGAAGCCCACGAAGGCCAGCGTGTAGGTGCTGCTCAGCAGGCTCAGGCCCAGGCCCAGGCCGCTGAGCAGGGCGCCCACCGTGACCACCCGTCCGTCGCCGTAGCGGCTTCTCCAGCCGTCGCCGAAGGCCCGGGCCAGCGTCATCGCCAGCGTGAAGCCGGTGTAGCCCGCCCCGATGCTCGCGCCCGTCGCCCCCAGCACGTCGCGGGAATATAAGCCGCTCCAGTCGCCCAGGGCGCCCTCGCCGAGCATGCCCATGAAGCACAGGGCGCCCAGCAGCCAGATCAGCGAATTCGGGGTGGACGTGGGCCGGGCGGTGTCCGCCGTCTCAGTGGTTTTCGGCGGCTCGTCGGCGTGCTTGGGCAGCAGGCGTGATCCGGCCAGCAGCAACGCGGCGCCCATGCTCAGCGTGACGATCAGGGCGTGCGGCAATCCGCCCAGCGCGGCGCCCAGCAGCAGGCTGCCGAGTCCGGCGCCCACCAGGTTGCCCAGGCTGTAGGCGGCGTGAAAGCTCGACATCACCGGCTGGCCGAGCGAGCGTTCCACCGCGACGCCCTGGGCGTTCATGGCGACGTCCATCACGCCGTTGCACCCGCCCAGGACCATCAGCGCGGCGAACAGGGTATACAGGTTGAGCGCCAGAAACGGCAGCAGCAGGGCCAGCATCATCATCAGCCCGGCGGTGATGGTCACGCGGCGGGTGCCGTAGCGGGCGGCCAGGGCGCCGGTCTGCGGCATGGCGATCAGGCTGCCCACCGCCAGGCCCAGCAGCGCCGTGCCCACCAGTGCGGGCGAGAGCCCCAGGTGTTGCTGCACGCCCGGCAGCCGCACGACCCAGGTGGCGATCACGGCGCCGTTGGCGAAGAACACGGTGCTGGTGGCCCAGCGGGCGGCGCGGGCCTGCGGCTTTGAGACGTCGGTGGCGCTCAACGTGGTTGTGAACCCGCTCACTTCGCTTTACTGCTCAGGCTCAACGTGGCGCCAAAGCGGGCGCGGAGCTGCACCGGCAGTCCCGGCAACTCGGCGCTGAGCGTCATGCCGATCTTCTGGGTCAGCTCGCCGCCGTCTGGCAGGCCGTCGGGGCGGTAGCTCAGGGTGCCCTCGCCGCTCCAGTCGGTGGTGGCGAATTTCAGGGTGATGGTCTGGCCGTCCGAGCCTCTGGTACTGAGCTTGAGTATCCAGGGCGAGGCGCGGTAGGTCTGGTCGTAGCGGCGAGTACCGCCCGCGTCCTCGCCCTGGAAGGTGGTGGTCACGTTCAGTTGCAGCGGCTGGGCTTTCAGGCTGATGCCGGTGCCGGGGCCGCCCAGCGCGTCGGCCAGGCTGCCGAAGAAGGTGCTCAGATCGAGTGGCTGCACGGCTGTTCTGGCCGCGCCGCTCTTCAGCGCCAGGCCGTAGAGGCTGGTGGCGTCGCTGAGGCTCAGGGCGCTGAGCACATCGGCGTAGTTCAGGCGCTCGTAGGCGAGCTGGCGCTGCGGATCGCCGGTCTGGACCTTGAAAGACACGAGCTGCCCGCTGGGCGAGACGGTCCGGGTCAGGCGGGTGATCTGGGCCGGGGCGGCGACCTGCCCGGCCCGAAAGGCGATGACCGGCGGCGTGATGACGGTGGTGAGCAGCACGCTGTTGCCTGCGCTGTCGGCAGCGAGCACCCTCAGCGTCTGGCGGGTGCGGGTGCGCTGCGGCGGGGCGGCGACCAGCGTTCCCAGGTCGGCGAACTGGACGGCGGCGTTGTCGCTCAGCCGCTTGAGCTGGGTTTGCTCGGCGGCGCTGAGCATCCGGCCCGGCAGCGGCGCGAAGCTGATGTCGAAGTCGGTGAACTGCACGCTGCTGGAGGTGGTGTACTCGGCGGTGACTCCGGGCCGGGCCGTGAGCGTCAGCGGGCCGGGCGAGGGCTGGACCGGTTCAGTCTGTGCAGGTTCAGTCTGGGCGGGTGCCGGTGCCGGGTCGAGTGTTGTCTGAGCCAGAGCTGTGCTGGACAAGCTGGCACAGAACAGACTAACGCTCAGCAGCAATTTGAGGGCCGGGTGTCGTGCGACGGGGCGTCCGGAGGGCATGCCCTCAGAGTACCTGCCGCCGCCGCCGGGCAGTGAAGATGGGGTGCAAAGGTGGTCGGGCCGTCCGGGTTAGTGGTCCGGGTTATCGGTCCGAATCTGGACAGCGCACTGTACGCCTTCACCAAAGCGCGGCTGACGCTTCAGGCTAGACTGCTCGGCATGAAACTCGCCGTCATCGCAGATTTGCACGCGAATCTGGAGGCGACCCTGGCCGTCCACGAGGACATCCGGCGACGTAATCTCAGCGAGATCTGGGTGCTGGGCGATCTAGTGGGCAAAGGCCCGCGCCCCCGCGAGGTGTTGCAGTGGGTTCAGGCCTTTGCTACGCGCACCATTCAGGGCAACTGGGACGCGCGGGTAGCAGGCGTGACCAACCGGCCCCAGGACCTCTGGCCACGCACCCTGCTCAGCGCAGGCGAGCTGAGTTACCTCTCGGCGCTGCCCTTCGGCATCGAGGAGCAGTTCGGGGGTGCCTGGTGGCGATTTGTGCATGCCAGTTCCAAGGGCGTCTTTCACCGGCTGTATCCGCACAGCAGCCTGCACGAGCAGCTCGAAGCCTTCGCGCCCCAGCCGCACCTGGGCCTGCGCGAGTACGCCGACGCGCTGGTCTACGCCGACATCCACGAAACCCTGATGCTGGACGTGGAAGGCCGCCCGCTGATGAACTGCGGCTCGGTGGGCAATCCGCTCGACAGCACCCTGCCCAGTTACCTGATTCTGGAATTCGCCGATCACGGCCCCAGCTACAGCGCCCAGTTCGTGCGCATCACCTACAACCGCGAGGCCGAAATCGCCGCCGCCGAGGCCAGCGGCATGCCGTTTACCCGCGAGTACATCGCCGAGCTGCTGACCGGGGCGTATCAGAAGCGCCGGGCACGCGGCGGCGAGGGCGTGGAGCTGTGATTGGAGCAGATGTCATAAAAAGACCCTTTTTATGACCGAGCGGAGCGAGTAGTTTTAACTGAGCAAGGCGCAGAATGGAGGCGCGGGGAGGCTGTTTTCCCCGTGGCGTAATTCGGAGTACTGCTCTAGGGGGGGGCAAGTTCAGGGCAACTCTACCCACGAGTTCGAGCTGAGATTCGAGCATCCGGGGGTTCCTACGAACAAGGCCCGTCGAGGCTGCGCCTTGGACGAATTCAAGTCGGGTGTGCCTGGGCCGGGTGAAGTTCCCGCTCGCCTGACAGACGATTGAACTCAGTCACTGCAACCTGGTGGTATTGGAAACTGGTGGTATTGGAGCCTGGTATTGGAAGCTGGTGGAATTGGCCTGCCTGAACTGAAGTCGGCGCTGCACGGAGCGGCTTGCTCGGCGCTCAGCATCGGTGGCGAGAGCTTCCCGTACCGGCTATTGACTGGTTTTATACCGAAGTGAGCAGTCATGCGAGCGCCGCCACTCAGAGCGGATCACGACGTCTTGAAGCTCAGCCCTGCTCGGCGTACTCAAGCGGCATCAGTGTGGCCTGCCTGCGTTGAAGGCCCGACCACGACAGTCACCTTTACGCCGTGTATAGCGCGTAGATACAGAATGTCAGCTCAAAATACAGAGGCACCCCGGCGCCGCTTGTAGTGGGGGTCATATTGACTTCTCAAGTCGTGAGATTCATACTCGTTTGCAGGAGGAACAACACATGGCTTATCGTAAATTGAGTGAACAGGTCCAGATGCTGACCAACCCCCAACGCAGTGATACCTTTGTCAAGGATTTTAAATCGGCGGTGCGTGAGGGTCAGTTCGAGGCTGCCTACATGACCACCGAGCGCTTTCAGTTGCCCAAGGATTTCAGCCGCCGTAACAGCGACGAGACCTACAACCGCAGCATGCGCGAGATGATCTTTGAGTCCACCCCGGCTTTTGAAGTCTGGTTTGACCGCACCAACCGCGAACTGGCGGCGACCCGGCGCGGCGGGAACATCAAGCCCAGCATCGAGGCGTTTGAAGCGGGCCTGGTCGACTTCAAGGCGCTGGCCGCCGAAACCCGGACAAAAATGCAGGCCAGCTACGACAAAGGCCATTCACTGGGCAAGTCACGCGCACGTGGCAAGCGCAAGGCCGTCAAGTAATCTAATCGGTCGTCAAGTAATCTAATCGGTTTTGCAGTGCTGCGGGTGGAAGGCGTTGGTGCCGTCCACCCGCTTTGGTGTTTCAGCCGGGGTTGTTGACGCCTCAGCGGGCGGATCTGAGCCAATACTTCATCAGGCTGGCGCTGGCACTGTCGCGCAGCAGGCAGGCGATGACGCCGCTGGGCTGCTCGAACAGCAGCAGCGTGCGCGCACCGTACTCGACTTGAATGGTGCACAGGGCGGCAGGTGACGGCACAGGCGCCAGCGTGGCCTCGCTCTTGTTCAGCCAGCGGGCCGCGCTCAGGTAGGTTCTGGCCCGCCTTCCCAGCTCAGGCGGCAGCGGCTGCCCGGCTTCCTCGACCAGCTCGCCGCCCTGGTTGTAGGCGCTGATGGCGATGACGCCGGGGCGCTCCAGCAGCTTGCGAATCAGTACCTGGGCCAGCGTCGCCGCCGAAGGCCTGTCGCTCTGCACGCTGCTGGGCGCCGCGAACAGCTCTGCGAGCAGCCGCGCCAGCTCGAACTGCTCCAGCGGCAGCCCCAGCACTCCGGCGGCCCCGGCAGCCTGAGCCTCGGCCTGCGCCACGTCGCCCAGCAGCACGACGGTCAACTGGTCTGCTGGTGGCTGGTCGAGTTGCGGCTGGTCGGGTTGCGGCTGGTTTGCCTGTGATCGGTCTGCTTGCAGGCTGCGGCACAGCTCCAGGCCGCTCAGGTCACTCAGATTCAGGTTGCTGAGCACCAGGTCGGGCCGGGCCACCCGGATCTCTTGCTGCGCCTGGGCCGCGCACGAGGCGCTGCGGTAGCGCACTCCCAGGTTCAGGCCCTCCAGCAAGCGTTCCAGCGCTTTGCGGGCACTGAGCTGCGACTCGACGATCAGTACGTCTCGCAGCGGCGGATTCGGTGGTCTGGGGTGAACGTCGGTACTGCTGCTGAGCATGACTGATGACTCCTTGCTGATGAGCGCGAGGCGCCACTCTGAGAGAAGTCTCAGAAGTTGCCCCTTACCCGGCTCTTACAAGTTGCGGCGCCGTGCCCAGGCTTCAGGGCCCATGTATCCAGTGGGGGCATTCGGTGGGGGGCATTCGGTGGGGGAGGGCGGTGTTACCCGGTCAGTTCAAAGTTCTGAGGTGGCGGCGCACTGCGGCCCTGGGACCGAAGGTTTGACCGGGTGCGTCGGCCCTGAACGCCGATCAGGTGGCCTCCGGGGCGCCAACCGGCCCTGTGCGGCCCGCATCTCGATCCTGGGCTGGTGCGCTTTATGCCCGCCGCTGCGGGGGTATGCTGGAGGGCGCATATGAACGACTCTCAGCGTGCGACGGTGATGTACGGCGGGAACGCCGCCTTCGTGGAAACGCTCTACGAAGCCTACCTCAGCGACCCGGCCAGCGTGGACAGCGACTGGCGCTCCTACTTCGACGAGGTGCGTGCAGGCGCCCCCGAAACGGCCCACAGCGCCGTGCAGGCGAGGTTTTACGACTCTGGCCGTCGCCGCAGCCACAATGCCGCCAGCCACAATGCCGCCCCGGCCAGTAGCAAGGCGGCTAGCAGCAGCGCGGCCCAGCAGGCGGCGGGTGCCCTGGTCAGCGCCTACCGCGTCTACGGCCACATCAGCGCCGCCAAAAACCCCCTGACCATCCGCCCGCCCGCCGTGGTGCCCGAACTGACCCCTGAGTACTACGGCCTGAAGGCCCAGGACCTGAACACACCCGTAGCAGAGGGCCACTTTTCCGGCACGCTCTCGCAGGTCATGGACCAACTGGAGCAGAGCTACTGCGGGTCCATCGGCTTCGAGTTCACCTACCTGCCCACCGGTGAGCGCGAGTGGTTCCAGCAGCGTATCGAGCGGGCCAAGGGGCGCGGCGATTACAGCGCCGAGCAGAAAAAGCGGATTTTTGCCAAGCTTAACGCCGCCGAGGGCTTGGAGCAGTACCTCCACCAGCGCTACGTGGGCCAGAAGCGCTTCTCGCTCGAAGGCGGCGAGAGCTTCATTCCGCTGATGGACTCGCTGATCCAGCGCGGCGGCGAGGTCGGCGTCAAGGAAACCGTCATCGGCATGGCCCACCGGGGCCGCCTGAACGTGCTGGTCAACATCTTCGGCAAAAAGCCCGCCGACCTCTTCGACGAATTCGAGGGCAAGAAGGTGCTCTCCGACGATCCCGACGTGGCCGGGGACGTCAAGTACCACATGGGCTTTTCTTCCGACGTGCGCACCGCCAGCGGCCCGATGCACCTGGCGCTGGCCTTCAACCCCTCGCACCTCGAAATCGTCTCGCCCGTGGTTCACGGCTCGGTGCGGGCCCGCCAGGACAACCGCGACGACGTGGACCGCAAGCAGGTGCTTCCGATCACCATTCACGGCGACGCGGCGGTGTCGGGCCAGGGCGTGGTCATGGAGACGCTCAACCTCTCGCGGCTGCGCGGCTTCGCCACGGGCGGCGCGGTGCGCATCGTCATCAACAACCAGATCGGTTTTACCATCAGTGACCCGCGCGACACCCGCAGTTCGCGCTACTGCACCGACGTCGCCAAGATCGCCAACGCGCCCGTGCTGCACGTCAACGGCGACGACCCGGAGGCGGTGGTGTTCGCCGGGGAACTGGCACTCGCCTACCGCCAGGAGTTCAGCAAGGACGTGTTCGTCGATCTGATCTGCTTCCGGCGCTACGGGCACAACGAGGGCGACGACCCCACCATGACCCAGCCGATCATGTACCGCGAGATCAAGGCCCACCCCGGCACCCGCGCCCTGTACGCCAAAGTGTTGGAGAAGGAAGGCGTGCTGGCGCCGGGCGAGGAGGCCGAGTGGACCAGCAGCTTCCGCGACAAGCTCGATCAGGGCGCCTCGGTGGTCACCGAAGTCTCCAACGAGGAACAGAGCAAGCTGGCGATCAACTGGCGCAAATATATCGGCGTCCACTGGACCGAGGACGCCGAGACCGCCGTGAGCGCCGAGCGCATCGCCAGACTCGGTGAAAGCCTGTCGAGCGTGCCGGAGGGCTTCACGCCCCACCGCGCCGTCGAACGGGTGCTGAAAACCCGCCGTGAGATGAGCCTGGGGCTGGCGCCCATCGACTGGGGCATGGGCGAAACATTGGCCTACGCCACGCTGCTCGAAGACGGCTTCGACGTGCGCATCGACGGTCAGGACTCCGGGCGCGGCACCTTCGTCCACCGCCACGCCGTGCTTCACGACCAACTGGCCACCGACACCATGAGCGAGGAATATACCCCCCTGGCGCACCTGAGCGGCGTGACCAAGCACATCGAAATCATCGACTCCACGCTCTCGGAGGAGGCCGTGATGGCCTTCGAGTACGGCTACTCGACCAGTGCGCCCGACTCGCTGGTGATCTGGGAGGCCCAGTTCGGCGACTTCGCCAACGGCGCCCAGTCGGTGATCGACCAGTTCATCAGCGCGGGCGAGAGCAAATGGCAGCGCCTCAGCGGCGTTACTTTGCTGCTGCCGCACGGCTACGAGGGCCAGGGACCGGAGCACTCCTCGGCCCGGCTGGAGCGTTACCTGCAACTGTGCGCCCAGAAGAACATGCAGGTCGTGGTGCCCAGCAGCGCGGCGCAGATTTTCCACCTGCTGCGCCGCCAGATGATCCGGCCCTACCGCAAGCCGCTGATCGTGATGACGCCCAAGAGCCTGCTGCGCAATAAACTGGCCATGTCGCCGCTGAGCGAGTTCACCGGCGGCAAGTTCTGTGAGGTCATCGGCGACGAGAGCCGCCCCGCCGCCCGCCGGGTGGTCGTCAGCTCCGGCAAGCTGCACTGGGATCTGTCCGAGACCCGCGAGAAGTCGGGCGCCGAGGGCCACAAGCTCGATGTGGCGTTGGTGCGCCTGGAGCAGCTCTACCCCTTCCCGGTGGACAATCTGCGCCGCGAGCTGGAGAAGTACCCCAACGCCGATGTCATCTGGGCGCAGGAAGAACCCCAGAACCAGGGCGCCTGGCTGATGCTCCGCGACGACCTCGAAGCCGCGCTGTTGCCGGGCCAGACCCTCCAGTACGCCGGGCGCCCCCGCAGCGCCAGCACCGCCACCGGTTACAAGCAGATGCATGACCGCGAGCAGGCCAGGCTCATCCAGGACGCCCTGGGCGTTCGCGTCGAGCCGGAAGTCACCACCGTCAAGAAAGAAGCCACGCCCCAGTCGTAAGAGAACGGCGCTTATCCTTACGGGGTGAGCGCCGAGCTGCTGTCAAAGTACTGTCAAATCCAGATCGTCAGTTGTGAGGAGCCGTATGCCCGATATCAAAGTCCCTGTGTTCTCCGAATCCGTCTCCGAGGGCACGCTGCTGTCGTGGAGCAAGAAGCCCGGCGACGCCGTGAAGCGCGGTGACATTCTGGCCGAGATCGAGACCGACAAGGTGGTATTGGAAGTCACCGCCCTGCAAGACGGCGTGCTGCAAAGTGTGGCTAAAAACGAGGGCGACACCGTGCTGAGCGAGGAAGTTCTCGGCGTGATCGGGGAGGCCGGAAGTGCGCCAGCGGTCCAGGCCAAGGCGCCGGAAGTCGTGGGCGTTGGTGCGGCCTCATCTACCCCCAGTGTTCAAAGCGCTGGAACGCTCGGCGGCAACGGCACCTTGCCGCCATCGGCCCGCAAGATCGTGGCCGAGAACAACCTCGACGCGGGCCAGATCGCGGGCACCGGCCCCAAGGGCAACATCACCAAGCAGGACGCGCTAGACGCCGTGGGCACTCAGGTCGTCGCGGCCCAAACTCTAGCAGCACAGGGTGGCGGCACCGATCAGGGACCGCAGGAGGCCACCGCGCCCACCTCGATGCGGGAAAGCGCTCCGGCCCAGCCCGCCGCGCCGCTTGGAGAGCGCAGCGAGCAGCGCGTGCCGATGACGCGCATCCGCCAGCGCATCGCCGAGCGCCTGAAAGACGTGCAGAACACCGCCGCCATCCTGACGACCTTCAACGAGGTCAACATGCAGCCCAGCATGGATCTGCGTAAAAAGTATCAGGATCAGTTCGTGGCCAAGCACGGCGTCAAACTCGGCTTCATGAGCCTGTTCGTGCGGGCCGCCACCGAGGCGCTCAAGTCTTTCCCGATGGTCAACGCCTCGGTGGAGGGCAAGGACATCATCTACCACGGCTACTACGACGTGAGTATCGCCGTCGCCTCTGACCGGGGCCTGGTCGTGCCGGTCCTGCGCGACACCGACACGCTGGGGCTGGCCGACATCGAGAAAGCCGTCGCGGGCTTTGCGGGCAAGGCTAAAGCGGGCAAGCTGACGATGGACGACATGTCGGGCGGCACCTTCAGCATCACCAACGGCGGCACCTTCGGCTCGATGATGAGCACCCCGATCATCAACCAGCCGCAGAGCGCCATTCTGGGGATGCACAACATCATCGAGCGCCCGATTGCCGTCAGCGGACAGGTTGTTATTGCCCCGATGATGTACCTGGCGCTGAGCTACGACCACCGCATCATCGATGGCAAGGACGCCGTGCAGTTCCTGGTGACCATCAAGAACCTGCTCGAAGACCCGGCCCGGATGCTGCTGGAGCTGTAGCGTTTGGAGGATGGAACCGCCAGCCGCCGGGGGAGGGGTTGGCGGTTTTGTGCGCATTATTGATCGGTTTGTGTGATTGGCTTCTGCATTGCCTGAGCGATTCGAGCAAGGAGACTGGCTCGCCGTGCGTCAAAGAAAGACTGAAAATTGTCACCGCGCAAGGAGCTAACGTCGATGATGTGAGTGACTAAAATCTCATCCATTCTCTCTGAATGTATATCTTCCTCCTTCTGCAACTTTTCTAAATAGCTGCTGGGGGCACTACCGCCTATCTTCCGATTTGTCTTATATGAAAGTGGTGTTTTATTGATCACGCTATCAAAAATTTCTCTTGGTATGCCCTGTTTTTCACACCAAGTCTGCGGGAAGATGTGATGTACGTCTATGCTTTCGTCAAAATAAGCTGTATCTGTGGCTGCTTGCCCAGTCCTGAAATCTTCAGCGCCATCGCGCATCAGCAACGCATAAACCCCTTTGTAAGCAGCACTATTCCGAGTACGAAGATCGTTCAGACGATTGGGCAGAAAATTTGCTTCCCTCACCGTGTCGGGTTCGCTCCCACCGTCCATCCAGGCGAGCAATTCTGGGAAATCTTTAGCAAAGCGAGTTTCAGTCGCACTGGCGTAGAGTTCACCGAAGACACCGCACCAGTACCATTGAGCCAGCTTGTCCTGCACGGCTACGTTTTCCGTTCGCTCACCTAAAACAGCGAGTGCTGCTGCAAGTGGAATCAATTGTGTACGGTAGGGCAAGTCGCGGGCAGTAAACATGTTTTGGAAGCGGAGAAATTTCGCTGCTTTCAAAAAACCATTCTCTACAGCGCCTGCGTATTCTAGATAATCGGTTAATGTGAGCTTGAGGATATCTTTGCGTTTACAAGATATCCCAGGTGCTTCCTGCTCAGATTTCCCACTCTGAATCTTTTTCAGTTTGTGTACGCGAGTCGATAGCAATGTTACCGCCTGCAAAAAGTCAGTGCTCTCCACATTTGCTAATGCAGGCCAATGTTGTAGCTTCTGCTGAATTCCGACCTTGTTCTGAGCTTCATCGCCGTACCAGGCATCGCGCAAGTGGTAATCATCAGCCGCGAATGTGGCAGTCAAAAGCTCAAAGACGGTGAGACTCACACCACCTGTATTGACCTTTTCGAATACTTGGCAGACTGCTTCTTTAGGCGTGCTTTTGTCTAGCGTGATGACCGGAATTTGATAGTCTCTAAATAGTTCTATAACAGATTTCCTAAATTTTTTCCAGTGGTCTTTGTGAGTGTGAGAAAGGTCTCGATATTCCTCTGCCCAATCCTCATAATCGCTTAGAATCAATGCTACAGGGAAAACGCCTGCACCTCTTTCAAGTTCTGGTGTACTGTAGTCGGCGATTACCTCGCCCCGAAAGTTTTTAACCTTCCGATCCTCTGGCACGCTTATAAAGGCATCCTCTCGATCTTTCTCCGGGTCTGTAGCGACTTGCATATCTATGTAATACCAGCGCTTTACCGCTTTATCGCGAGAGTCGCGGGTGTCAACAACTTTGCCACTCGCCAGAGCTTGAAAAAGACTGGTCAGGCGCTGTTGCCCATCGAGCAGCAGCAAGTCTGGATTTTGCCCTGCTGGCGGTGTAGCTCCTTCCAAGGGCCGCATCTTGAAACGCACATCTGGATTGCCCGTTCGCAGCATCATCACCGCGCCGATGGGATAGGACAGCGACACACTCGCGAGCAGGCTACGGATGTGATCGTCGGTCCAGACCCAACCACGTTGAAAGTCGGGAAGCTGGACCTTACCTTCAGCTACAGAACGCATCATGTCGGAGAGTGATGTTTTTCCTGGTTCAAAAGATGTTGTCATCGTGTGGTCAGTGTAGGGCGGAACTATCTGCCGCCTCACTCCGTATTCCCCACCGTGAACCAGCCCCGTCTGACCTCCCGCCGCCCCACTGGACCCCTGGGCCGCTTCCGGGCCGTCTGGCGCGACGCCCTGGCGCTGCTGCTCTCGCTGGGCGACCGCCGCACCGGGGGCCAGGCCAAACTGATCGCGGCGCTGGCCGTCCTGTATGCGCTGAGCCCGATTGACCTCATCCCCGACGGTATTCCAGTCCTCGGCGTCAGTGACGATTTGCTGATCGTGCCCGCCGTGCTGGCCTTCGCCGCCCGCCAACTGCCCGCCCCGGTGCTCGGCGTGGCCCGCAGCAAGGTCGAGCGGCTGCCCCGGCTGTGGCCTGCGGTGGTGGTGGCGCTGGTGGTCGTGCCTGCCCTGCTGGTGTACGGCCTGATCCGGTTGCTGAGCTGAGTTGCTGAACGGGGGCCAGGTGCTACCCTGCGCTGAATGATTTCTGGACCTCCTTCAACCTGGAACGCCGTGGTGCTCGGCGGCGGCGACCCCGGCGACGCTTTTGCCGCCGCGCACGGTGTGGCCGTCAAACCGCTGATCGAGCTGGCGGGCCGCCCGATGGGTCAGTGGGTGCTGCATGCCTTGCGCGAGTCTGGCCGCATCGGGCGCGTCGCCTACGTGGGGCCGCTGTCGCCCGATATGAAAGCCCTGATCGACGTGCGCGTCACGGACCGGGGCACCCTGATCGCCAATCTCGAAGCCGGTGTGGCGGCGCTGCGGGAAAGCGGTAACGTCCCCCAGCTCCGCGTCATGGTCATTACGGCGGACGTGCCGATGCTGACCGGTCAGATGCTCCGTGACGTGCTGGACGCCGCCCCGGCTATGTCACTGGTCTACCCGATTGTCGAGAAGGCGGTCTGCGAGGCGGCCTATCCAGGTGTGAAGCGAACCTACGCCAAGCTCAAGGACGGCGCGTTTACTGGTGGCAATCTGTTTCTACTCGATCCGGCGCTGATCGGCCAGTTTCTGCCGCGCCTCAAAGCCGTGCTGGACGCCCGCAAGCAACCGCTCAAGCTGGCGGGCATCATCGGGCCGGGTATGCTGGTCAGGATGCTGCTGGGGCAACTCCGCATCGCCGAGCTGGAACGCCGGGTCAGCACCATTCTGGGCACGCCGGTCCAGGCCCTGATTACGCCGCACGCGGCTGTCGGCACCGACGTGGACAAGGAAGAAGACCTCGTGCTGGCCGAGGTGGCACTTAGCAAAGCTGCCCCGGTGAGCTAGAGATGTAGGCCACTTGCCCTTGTCTTGCAAGCCCCCACCTGGCAATATGGGCGGCATGCCTCACGTCATCGTCAGCCCCTGCATCGGAGTCAAAGACCAGTCGTGTACTGAGGTCTGCCCCGTCGAGTGCATCTACGACGGCGGTGAGATGTTCCTGATCCACCCCGACGAATGCATCGACTGCGGCGCCTGCGTGCCCGCCTGCCCCGTCAGCGCCATCTACCCCGAAGAGGACGTGCCCGGCACGGAAACCGAATTCATTGCCAAGAACCGGGTGTTCTTCGGGCTGTAAGCCGGAGCCGACATGAGAAGCGCTCGCCTGCTGGTGAGCGTTTTTTAGTTGATCTGGACAGGATAGAAACGGCGTCCTGGACGCGGCTGTTGACCTCCGTGCAGCTCCGTGGAACGGCCCTACTCCCTCGCCACCGCTCCTGTGCTCTGATCTGGCTCTGCCCAGCCCTGCACCATCGCCCAGCCGAGTCCGAAGGCGACCAGTGCCAGCGGCAGCAGCAAAGAGAGCGCGTCGCTGCGGCGCCACAACGCGCAGGCCATCAGCAGCGGCACGGCGGGGGCCGAGGCGACCAGCACGGCGGCGCTCAGGCGGCTGCCGCTTTCCGGGCTGCGCGATTGCCGCCAGGCCAGCCAGAGGGTCAGCGCCGCGCACAGGGCGGCCACCCCGGCCAGCAGCGCCGTAATCTCGTTGCTCCAGCGCGGTTGCAACATGAACCCCAGCGGCAGCCCGATCAGCACGCCGGGCAACGCCAGCGCCCCCAGCCCCAGCAAGTACAGCCCACGCAGCCGCCTGAGTGTGGCGGGCGCGGCTGGTTTTGCTTCGGCTGGAATGATTTCGGGCGTGTTCAAGGGACTGGTACAGCCTGGGCCACGAGCGTGGCACTCACGCCGCCGACGTTCAGCACGGCGTCTTCGGGCACGTCCTTGCGGATGCGGGCCAGCGCGGCGTTTCCGGCAGTGGCGCCGCTGCGGCCCACCGTTTTGCCGCCTTGCGTGATGTCGGTGTGGGCGGGCAGCCCTGCACCCCCTGGTTCTGTGCCCCGCAGCCCGGCCAGGTGGTAGCGGGTGTTGCCGCGTGCCTCCAGCCGGGCCATGATCTCCTGACCCACGTAGCAGCCCTTGCGGTAGCTCATGGCGCCCTCCAGACCGACTTCCTGGGGCAGGTTGCCGATCCAGCCGTCGCGGCTGGGGTCGCTGATTCCGGCGCGGATGCGGGCGGCTTCGAGTTCGGAGTACGGGCGCTCGGTGGCGTTCAGAGCGGCCAGCACGGCGCCCTCGTGCTTGCGGAGGTAATGCAGGTCCAGGCCCGGCGTGCCGGTGCGGTTCACCCGTCCAGCCATGACTAAACCGCCGCCGAAGTCGAAGCTCTGGACCGCCGGACCACCTGTTGTCCAGCCGCCGACATCTTCATTCCAGACGTGAATGGTCGCCAGCTCACTGCTCAGGTCCTGCACCTCCACCGCGTCGAAGATGATGTACTTGCGGAAGCGGGCGGCCAGCAGCGGCGCCTCGTTCTCTGAGAGGTGGATGTAGATGTCGTTTTCCCGCTTGTACAGGCGGGCGAACAGTTCGATCTGACCTTTGGGGCTCAGGAAACACGCTTCTATCATGCCGGGGGTCGGTGCGGCTTTCAGGTTGTTGGTCATCTGGCCCTGCGCGAAGTCCAGCCGGTCGGCGCCGGTCAGCCGCAGGGCACTGGACGGCAGGCGGGTGAAGGTGCTGGCTGGGGTCGGAGTCATGACTGTAGAGTAAGCCAAGCGAGCTGCCCAGACTGTGGATACGGAGTGAAAAAAGATCTTTTCCCACTTCCCACACCCCACTTCCCACTACCCTGAAGCATGAACCTCGAACAATACCGCCGCCCCGGAGCGCCCCGGCTCAAACTGTACGCCAGCCTCTATGCCACGCTGGTCCTCAGCGCCGTGCTGGGCGGCAAACGCTCCGGCGACCTGGGCACGCTGGGCACCCTCAGGGCCAGCTCGTTCGCCCGGATCATGTTCATGGATATCGGCATGGTCAGCACGCTGGGCGCCCTGTACCTGGTGCTGGCGGGCAAAACGCCCGTGCGCGTGCCTGCTGCTGTGGCGACCCTGTTCCTGGGCAGCTTCGCGCTGATCCCGGCGCTGGCCTGGGAGGATTATCAGGCGATGGGGAAGGAGGCAGAGGTTCGCTAAGCGTCCTCCGGATACGGCGCCAGGCCCAGCCGCAGCACGTAGCGGCGTGAACCGTTCCGGGCGCGGTACTTCTGCCAAAGCTCGCGCAACTCGGCTTGCAGGGCTTTGGCGTCCGCATTCTCCAGCATCAGATCGTCCAGGGCCAGGTTGTAGACGGCGGGCCGATGCGGCAGCCGGGCATTCAGCGGCTCACCGGGCGCCGAGGCAGGCCGCAGATCGATCTGCCCGCCCACCCGCGTGATCTCGATGCCGTAGCTGGGTGCAAACCCCGCCCGCGCCCGCGCCACGCTGCGGCTGAGCATCCGGGCACTGGGCAGGTCGATGTAGTGGTAGAGGAAGGATTCGTAACTGTCGTAGGCGGTCACCTCATACGGGACGAAGAGAGAGTGCGCGACTAACTGGTAGGTTTTGACCAGTCGCCCGGCGCGCCGGGTTTCGCCGCCGACCACCAGTAGCCCCAGCCGCAGGAGTCGCCGGACATGCACGTAGGCGGTGTTGAGGCTCTGCCCGCTGGCGGTGGCCGCCTCGCCCACACTCAGGTCGCGGCCCAGAAACAGGCTGTAAAAGCCGATTTCGCGTCCGTCGAGCAGCACTTTCGCCCAGCGCGGATCGGTGACGGTCAGCGAGTCGGGCAGGTCCATGTCCGGATCATCAGTGTTTACAGGTTGGTGGCTCACTGGTTGATTATGAGCTGCCCCGATCAAGCGAACGAAGTTCAGGCTAATGACATGAATGACGATCTGCTCGTGCGGCTGGCCCGGCAACAGGAGCGTGTGGAAGACTGGCGAGGCGAGGCCGAGGTGTGGCGACTGCGAACGCGGCGGTCTGGAAAGAGGCCGCGCCCGTCATGGCTGTTGAACGTATGGCGGCGCCTCATCCACAAGCAACCGGAGCACCTATGAACCTCCTGACTGACGCCGACGTGGCCCGTTTCCCCATTTCACTCGCCCTGGAGGCCATCCGCGCCGCGCTGCGCCTGCACGCTTCCGGTCAACTCGACGCCCCGGCCCGGCTGCACGCATCGGGCCTGACTTTCACGGTGGGCGCCAGCCCACAGGCGTTCGGCTTCCGGGTCTACACTACACGGGGCGTTCCCCACGACGATCAACTGGTCGCCGTCTGGGACGAGACTGGGCGGCTGAGTGGCGTCATCGTCGGTGCGGCGCTGGGCGTGCTGCGAACCTCGCTGCTGGGCGCCGTCGCCACCGATCTGCTGGCTCCGGCCACAGCTTCACGGCTGGGCCTGATCGGCAGTGGCGCCCAGGCGCGGACACACGCGCTGGCGGCAACCGAGGTTCGTGAGCTGAGCCAGGTGCTGGTCTATAGCCGCAATGTCCAGCACAGCGAAACCCTGGCTGCCGAACTCCGCGCCCTGGGTCTAAATGCCCGTAGTGAATCCAGCCCGGAGGCCGTCTGCGCGGGGAGCGACCTGCTGACCTTGGCGACGCATAGCGCGGCGCCGGTCATTCAGGCCGGATGGGTGCGGCCCGGCACGCATCTCTGCACCCTGGGGCCACGCGGCCAGGCTGGTCAGGAGTGCCCGCCGGAGCTGCTGGACCGCGCCTCGCTGCTCGTCACCGACAGCCCGGCGCAACTCGCCGAGCAGATGGGCCAGGGCTGGAGCTTGCCGGTGCGTTCGCTGGGCGAATGCCTGCTGACGCCGCCCCGGCGTGAGGCCGACGAGGTGACGCTCTTTTTATCCGCCGGGCTGGCGGGAAGTGAAGTGCTGCTGGGCCGGGCACTTCTGGCACAGGTCTAGCGTTACGGAAGCTGGCGTTACGGAAACAGCCGCCCCCGCGTCTCTGGGCGCATCTGATTGAGCCACCGGAGCGGCAGGGCCAGCTCGCCCACGACGTCTTCAGGGCCGCTCTCCGCCCAGGTGCCGAAGTCGATCTGGCGCAGCGGCCCGGTCAGTTCACCGTTGGCCTGCGCATACGCTTCGAGTTCGCGCCGGGCGGCGTTGAACAGCGTGCCGTTACCGAACTGGGTCTTGGTCATCGGCAGGTAGGCTTCGCGGTGGGCCAGCTCCTGG
The DNA here is from genome assembly GCF_025362455.1 of Deinococcus sp. GTDB lineage: Bacteria > Deinococcota > Deinococci > Deinococcales > Deinococcaceae > Deinococcus. The sequence goes on from NZ_JANYGJ010000143.1 coordinate 18,535, forward strand.
CGCTCGCTGAGGCCGTCTGGAATGTCCAGCTCGCCCTCGAACGGCACGCAGACTTCCACCGGGCCGTCGCTGGCCTCGGTCACGGGGGCGTGGTAGAGAATCGCCACCGGGCCGAGCTGACGGGCGCCGCCCACCGCCAGGACCTGTGGCAGCGCCAGGCTGGCTCCGCTGACGAAATTGCCCAGGTGCTCAGGGCTCAGCTTCTGGATGGCGTAGAGCAGCCGCCGGGCCTCCACCGGGCGGTGCTGCACACGGGGCGATGGGGGCGCAAACAGGGGAACGGTCATGCGGGCATGCTAGACCATTTCTGTATAGATACTGGTTCTGTATAGATACTGAGCCGGGCAGATACTGAGCCGGGTGCCGGTTACGCCCGCCGGGCTGTGTTAAGCTTCATTCGTCACCGGGGGTGCTTGCGCAGCGCGCAGGCTGAGATCAGACCCTAGGAACCTGACGCGGTTAAGCCCGCCGGAGGGAGCGTGACAGCGGCGCCGCTGTGAATTTACCGTGTGGCCCGCCCATGCCCCTCCCCGTGACAGGGGAGGCCAGATGATAAACACCGTATTACCCGATTTTCTGCCGGAGCTGCTCGGCCCGGCGTTGCAGGCCCGCCGCCGCACGCTGCACGACCATCCGCTGTGGACTGCTACCGAAACTGGAAAGGCCAGCTCGGCGCAGCTCCGCACTTTTGCGCTGCAAGACGGCCTGCTGGTGCAGCACTCCCGCCAGCTCGAGGCCCTGCTGATCGCCCACGCGCCCGACGAGGCGGCCCGCGCCACGCTGCTGACCAAACAGCAGCCCAAGGCCGTCTTCGCCGCCCAGGGCGACATCCGTCACTTCGGCGAGGGTCTGGGCCTGAAGGCCAGCGACTTCGACGATATTGTCCCGCTGGCAGGTTGCGCGGGTCTGAGCGCCACCTATTACTACATGCTGGCCCGCCACGGTTTCCTGGGCCTGCTGACCAGCCTGAGCGTCAGCGAGAGCGTGTTCATCGCCGTCTGTGCGCGAATCACCCCGGCGCTGCAAAGGCACTACGGTTTATCCGATCAGCAGGTCGCCTTCTTTTCGCTGCACGACGGTCTGGAAGAGGGCGTCAACGTGGGCGAGGCCGACCTGCTGCGGCGGCTGGCCCGAACCCCCGAAACCCAGGCCCTGGTGCGCCGGGTCGCGGCCCAGACCTGCGCCGCCGAGGAGCTGTTCTACGACACCGTCTACGCCGCTCGATAACACGGCACAGGCGATGAACACGGCGCGGCGAAACAAGCGAACTAAACGAAACAAGAATAAACGAAATAAGATAGTCGCTCTCTGGCCCGCGCTGGCTCTGGGCCTGGGTGTGCTGGCGCTCTCGGAGGCGGCCTCGCGGCTGGGCTGGGCGCTGCCGAACGTCTGGCCCGCGCCCAGCAGCGTGCTCCGGGCGCTCTACGACAACCCCGACGTCTTGGCCATGCACACCCTGCAAACCCTGCTGGAAACCGGGCTGGGCCTGGCGCTGGCGCTGGTGCTGGGGGTGGCTTTCGCGCTGGCGCTGCGGCGCTCGCAGGCCCTGAGCCGGACGCTGATGCCCTGGCTGATCGTCTCGCAGACCATTCCGACCATCGCGCTCGCACCCCTGCTGCTGGTCTGGATCGGCTTCGGGCTGTGGCCGAAAATCATCATCGTGACGCTGTTCTGCTTCTTCCCCATCACCGTTTCGACGCTGGGCGGCCTGAGAGAGCCCCAGCCGCTGCTCGAAGACCTGTTGCGCAGCTACAACGCTTCCGGGCGCCAGCGAGACGCGCTGCTGAGGTTCCCCGCCGCCCTGCCCGCCTTCTTTTCGGGCCTGCGCCTGGCCGCCAGCTACGCCGTCACCGCCGCCATCGTCGGCGAGTACGTCGGCGGCTACGCCGGGCTGGGCATCTTCATCCAGACCAGCGCCAACGCCCGCGCCCTGCCGCTGGTCTTCGCCGCCATCACCCTCAGCGCCGCGTTGAGCGTGCTGCTGGTCGCTCTGGTCGGCCTGGCCGAACGCGCCGCCCTGCGGGGCCGTCCCCCTGTGACCGAGGAGAACGTATGAACTTCAAGCCTATGAACTTCAAACTGCTGATGACTGCTCTGCTGCTCGGAACCGCCCAGGCTGCCCCCTTGCAAGACGTTTCCCTGGCCCTCGACTGGACGCCCAACGTCAACCATATCGGCGTGTACGTGGCGCAGCAACAGGGCTGGTACGCGCAGGCGGGCGTGAAGCTGCGGATTTTGCCCTACGGCACCGCGTCGCCCGAAGTGCTGGTCACGGCGGGCCGCGCCGATGTGGGCATCTCCGGTTCCGAGAGCGTGACCGCCGCGCAGGTCTCGGCCAATCCGGTGGTGAGCATCGCCGCCATCCTGGGCACCAACACCGCCGCCTTCGCCGTGCTGCAACGGTCCGCCGTCACCCGCCCCCGGCAGCTCGACGGCAAGATCTACGCCGCCTTCGGGGCGCCCTACGAGGCCCCCATCGTCGGGCGGCTGATCCGCAGCGACGGCGGGCAGGGCACCTTCAAAAGCCCGGTGCTGAGTGCCGGTGGCCTGAGCGCGCTGCTGTCTGGCCGCGCCGACTTCATGTGGATTTTCGAGGGCACCGAGGGCGTGGAAGCCCGGCGCCAGGGCACGCCGCTGCGCACCTTCTCGATGACGAAATTCGGCGTGCCCGATTACTACACGCCGGTCTTCGTGGCCGATCCGAAGGGGCTGAACACCACCTCGCCCCGGCTCAGGGCCTTCCTGAAAGCCACCGCACGCGGCTACGAGTACGCCCGCGCCCACCCGAAAGAAGCCGCCGCGCTGATGCTCAGGGCCTTGCCCAAAGGCACCTTTCCCGACCCCGGCGTGCTCACGGACGGGGCCACCTGGCTCAGCACCCACAACGCCTACGCCCGGCCCGGTCAGCCCTGGGGCGTGCAGTCGCTCAAAGTCTGGACCGACTTCCCGGCGTTCTTGCTCAAGAACGGCGCCGTCAAAGACCCGCAGGGTAAAACGGTGACCAAGCTGGAGTATGCAAAGCTGTTTACGAACGAATTGCTCCGCTGAGGGCGTTGATGGAAAAAGCATCGCTATGGCTGAGATCGGCAGGCGACCCGTAACAACCTATCTGTCATCCTGAGTGAAAAGAAGGATCTCGCTGTTCAACGACGAGATTCTTCGCTTTGCTCAGGATGACACTCTTTTTTTACTGCCCACTCCCTACTTCCCATTCTTCCAGCGTCTCCTGTGCCTCTCTGACGTGCAGCTCCTCGATCATGCGGCCCCGCAGGCTGCTCAGGCTGTGGCCTGCGGCGCGGCCCGCTGCCCAGGCATCCAGCAGTTCGCGGGCGGCCTGGGCCTCGGCGGCGCTGACGCCGTAGACGCGGCGGGCGGCCTCCAACTGGGCGGGGTGAATCAGCGTCTTGCCGTCGAAGCCCAGCTCGCGGCCCTGGACGCATTCGGCCTCGAAACCGGCTTCGTCCTGGTAGTCGTTGTACACGCCGTCGAGCACGAATTTGCCGTGGGCGCGGGCGGCCAGCACCATCCGGCTGAGCGAGTAGAGCAGCGGCGTCCGGCCCGGCCCCAGTTTTCCGGTGGACATCGTGCGGGCACGCAGTTCGGCGCTCAGGTCGTTGCTTCCGGCGATCAGTCCGGCGACCCCGTGCTCGGCGGCGAGGTCGGGGGCGGCCAGCACGCCGCGCGGCGTCTCGATCATCAGCCACAGCGGCAGCCCCGGCGCGAAGCTGCGCACGGCGCCGCTCTCCTCGACCTTGGGCAGCACCAGGCCGTCGGGGCGGGCGGCCAGCACGGCGCCCCGGTCCTGGTGTTCCCAGGCGCTGCCGAAACTGTTCAGGCGCACCAGCACCGTCCCCGCGAAGCCCTGCCCCGCGAAGCCCTGGCGCAGCGCGGCGCAGACGTTGTGGCGGGCTCGTTCCTTGTGCTCCGGCGCCACCGCGTCTTCGAGGTCCAGAATAATCAGGTCGGCGCCCAGCGTCCGGGCCTTCTCGATGGCGCGGGGCTTGTCGCCCGGCACGTAGAGCGCGGTGTGTGGGCGCTTCATGTGTGTGGACGGCGCTTCCGGGCCGCACCGGAGGCGAGCAGGAACGGCAGCAGGGCCAACAGGTATCGCCAGCGGTGAAGGGAGCGCATGGCTCAGCATAGCGATCAGTGGAGGTCAGGCGGAGTGGGCGAGTCTGAAGCGTCGCCGTCTGAGTCAATGCCGGGCAGACGCTGGGCGGTGAATTCTGCGGCGATGACGAAGGTTTCCACGAACCAGCCAGTGGACCAGTCGAGTTGCAGGATCAGGGTCGGCGCGGGCTGGCGCGGGTTGCGGGGTCCAAACTTCAGCAGGTTAGGCCGGGTCTGATGGGCTCCTAGCACCTGGCGGTACTTTTCGAGCAAACTCAGCGGGCCGGAGGCGACGGCGCCGACGCCGAACGACCAGTTGGGTGCGTGGTAGACGTGCTCGGCGGGACCATATTCCGCCTCGTCGTGAACGGCCTTCAGGTCGAGTTCGAGCCGGGCGGCGTCGGCGGGCGAAGAGGCGTACATCACCCGGCCATGCTCCTCCTGCCAGCCTCTCAGGCGCGGATGCTCGGCCCTGACCACCGGCAGCACCAGGCCGAAGCTCAGGCTGTGCTCGGCCACTCCGGCGGCAACGATCTGCCAGCGCTCGTTCACGTCCTGGTTGTTCGAGTCGTAGCCGACGAAGGCCAGCTCCAGTTTCAGGTGCCGGTCCGTGCCCCGCGCCGCGTCGAGCGTGGCCCGCACGAACTGATCGTCTATGGCCTGTTCCAGCTCCAGCATTCTCGCCGCGAATTCATCCATATTCAGCTCCCGATGCCTCAGTTTTCACAAAAAAGCCGCCCCCAACTCGGAGGGCGGCACTCGATCCGTGCTCATGGCAGGCGCAGTCGGGGACGGTCCACAAGCGTCCGGGCCAGGCGCTCGACTTCGCGCAGGGTGCTCTCCTCGTCCTCACGGATGCCGTGGCGCTTGAAGCTCAGGGCCAGGCTGTGGGCGTCGCGCCGCAGCAGCGATTGCAGGTTGGGGTTGGTCTTGTCGCTGACCTGGGGGAAATCAATCATCATCACGCTCCCCTCCCACCACAGGAGGTTGTAGGTGCTGTAGTCGCCGTGGACCAGTCCCAGTTTGTGCAGCCGCGCCATGGCTTCCAGCGACTGTCGCCAGGCCGACTGGGCCTCGTCCGGACTCAATCTCGCCTCGCTGAGCCGGGGGGCGGGGGCGTTCTCGTCGCCGATAAAGCGCATCAGCACGGCGGGACTGGACTGCACGTAATCGAAGGGCTCAGGGCCGATCAGCGGTTCGGGCACCGGCAATCCGGCGTTCCAGAGCTGCCACAGCACCATGTACTCGCTGGCGACCCACAGATCTTGCAGGGCAGCGGCGCCGCGTGAGCCGCGTGCGGCAATCGCCTTGTTCACGGCGTCGCTGCTGCGGGCCAGGCCCAGACCGTACTGGCCGGTGTTCTTGAAGCTGCGTGCTGCCACGTCGCGGTAGATTTTGAGGGCGATCAGCCCCTGGTCGCCGCGAGCCTGGTAGACGGTGGCTTCCTTGCCGCTCTTGATCTCGGCCATCACTTCCGTAATGACGCCCAGCATCTCCAGTTGCGCGAACACCGGGTCGACCGTCTCGGCGCCGGAGCCCAGATCGGCCAGCTTGCGTTTGCCCTGCGGCTTACGGCGTTTGCGGGCGAGTTTTTGCTCGGCGTCGGCGTCCTCGTGCTCGAAGGCGCGGCTCAAGCGGCGCTCGGTGTGGGGCGGTTAGTGAGGGAGAAGATTCCTGAAATCGGGTGCAGCATGCTGGCTCCGTAGACTTGCTCTGATCGGGCGGGCGCCGGGAAGAACCACTCCCAGGGCGACATTGACGAAATCGGTTGAAACGCTGATCTTGGTGATGAAGTTGTTTTCGGTCATTTTGCTGCACCTCCTTTCGGTGTTGTCCTTAGCTTAGCAGGTGTGCAGCCTGTGAGGAAGGCGCAGCAGGCGCAGTAAGCCACCATGCTTAGCCTTTTCGGCGCATGAAACTGTCGCGCCTGACCTGTTTGGGCGGGGGAGTGGGGCGGCGGGATGTTGACGAAGGCAGGATGTCTGGGCACTCGGCAGCTTGATTCCTGTCGCCCTGAGATGAGCGAAGTGCTCCATCCGCCAGACCCTTCGGCAAGCTCAGGGTGACAGACCCCAGGGAGATTGCCTTGATTTGGACGTCCTCAGCCTCCTTCGCCGTCACGTTGTCCAGACAAAAACCCCCGAACCTGTCCAGGCCGGGGGCGATGTTCAAATCTGAGATCAGCTTGCGCTCACTTCAGCGTCTTGCTGATGGCCGCGTTGCTGTAAAAGTCGCTGGCTTTCGCCTTGCTGTCCACCTTGCCCTGCTTTTGCAGGTAGGCCACCGCCTTGCTCCAGGCGGCGGGGTCGCTGTAGCCCAGGCCGCTTTGCCGCGTGGCCGCGCTCTGCATCAACGGAAGGCTGGCCTGGAGCACGCCCAGAGAGCCGCCGCCCGAACCGAAGTCCTTGATCCCGATCTTGAACGCCTGGGCCGGGTCGCCGATGGTGAAGCGCAGCGCCCGCTGCGAGGCCCGCACGACCTTCTTGGCGAGGTCGCTGCCCAGGGTCTTCTCGGTGGTGATCAGACCCACGCCGACCATCGGATACGCCTTGGTCACGTCGAGGGCGTTCACCGGCACGCCCGCCGCCTTGAGGTTCACCACCTCGTTGTTGACGTAGCCGACTGCCGCGTCCACCCGGCCACTTCTCACCGCGTCGAGCTGGGTAAAGCCGATGGAGGCGAGCTTGATGTCGCTCTCCTGGAGCCCCGCCGAGTCGAGCAGGGCGCTCAGGGCGAAATATGACTGGCCGAAGGTGCCGGGAATGCCCACGACCCTGCCTCTCAGGTCGCTCACCGTGCGGATATTTTTGCTGCCCAGGCTGAAGACCGTCACCGGCACCTGCTGGTACATGGCCATGATGTACTTGACCGGCTGGCCCGCTGCCCGCGTAAAAATGGCGTCTTCCGGGTCGCCGACGATGAAGTCGAGCTTGCCCTGAAGCAGCAGCGGCATCAGCTCGGAGACGTAGCCGTGCTGGTACTCGACGCTGAGGCCCTCGGCCCTGAAGTAGTTCAGGCGCTGGGCCACGTAAAACGGCGTGAACTGCACGTTGGGGATATACCCCAGCCCGATGCGCACGGTGCGCGGCGCGGTCTGGGCCTGGGCGGTGCTGGTAGAGGGGGCGGCAGCGAGCAGCGCAGTGCTCAGCAAAACCGCCAGACGAATGGTCTGGTGTTTCCTTGACATGATCTGTACCGGCCTGCACGGGTGGCAGGTCGGCTTCCTCCTTCTTTCATCCGGACTGTGCCCACCAGTTCACTGGCGGGAGGACCGTCGGCTCTGGAATTTCACCAGATCGGGCCGGGGCGGTGGTGCAGTCTGCCTCAGCTTCGCGGGCTGGGCTCAGACGTTCGTGCCTGAGCGGTTACCGCCGGTAGGGAATTTCGCCCTGCCCCGAAGGATGGCTTGCGCCGGGTTCACTATATCGCCGGGTCTGCATGACGATCGGGACGTTGGACTGAATGCCCACGCTCGTTCTGTGCCTATCTTCCCCGTGCCTACTTCCCTGTGCCTATCTCTCTGTGCCTACTTCTCTGGGCTCGGTCTAAACACGAAAGCTGGCAGGTGCCCGCCCTTTTCTGCCAGGATGCGGCCATGAGCATCCTCAAGTTCGTGGGCCGGGCCGCGCTGGCCTCCATTTTCGTGCAGGGCGGTCTGAGTGCGCTGCGCGACCCCCGGCAACGTGCCCGGCTGGTCGAGCGGGCCGGGCTGCCTGCCCCGGAGCTGCTGACCCAGATCAACGGCGGCGTCATGGCCGCGTCGGGGGCGATGGTCGCCCTGGGCGTGCTGCCGCGCACCAGTGCCCTGGCCCTGCTGGCCACGATGGTGCCCACCACCATTGTCGGCCACCCGTTCTGGCAACTTCAAGGCGCCGAGCGCCAGGGCCAGATGCTGCATTTCGCCAAAAACGTCGCCATGATGGGCGGCTTGCTGCTGGTCGTCGCCGACAGCGGTAACGGGTAGCGCCGAACAAGTCTAGCTTTTGCGGCACGTTTATGTAAGCCGCCTGACTTTTCCTGCCGGTGTGTCCGCCGCTGTCAGTTCAGTGTGAGACGTAAACCTTAGGCTGAGGTCAAAGGTCGGCGCACAGGTGCTGATCGCTCACGGCCAGCCGACCCACGCGGCCACTCCAGGCCAGCACGGCGGCAGTGCTGAGGCCCAGGCAGGAAAAGGAAGAACGATGAACAGACAGCTCAAGACCCGGCGCCTCGCTCAGCTCGCAGGCGCGGCCCTGCTGGTAGCGGGCCTGATCCAGCCCGCTCAGGCGCGTAGCCTGCAAGACATCCGCGCCGAAGGGGTACTGCACGTCGGCAGCATCAACCTGCCGCCGTTCGTGTACCAGGCGGGCGGCAAGTATGTGGGCTTTGAGGCCGAGCTGATTACCCTGCTGGCGGCGGAGCTGAACCTGAATGTCGAGTTCTCCGATATTCAGATTGACAACACGGTGGCGAGCCTGGCGAACGGCAAGATCGACGTGATGGTCGGCGGCCAGACCATCACCAGCACCCAGGGACGCAACGCGGACTTCACCCAGCCGTACCTGTGCCTGGGCGTGTCGGTGGTGGCCCGCGACCCGGCCATTCAGACCCGGCTCGATCTGGAAAACAAGACCATCGGCGTCATCTCCGGCAGCACGGTCCAGAGCTACGTGCAGAAACTGCCCTTCGCCAAAAAGACCAACGTGTACACCAACACCAACGACCTGACGCTGGCCCTGGCCGACGGACAGATCGACGCGACCCTGGTGTACGGGATGATGGCCCCGGCGCTTGCCAAGATGTACCCCAAGCTCAAGGTCTCGTTCGGCCCGACGCAGTGGAGCGTGCCCGTCGGCGCCAAACTGCCCGTCGATCAGGGCGCCCTGCGCCTGGCCCTGAACGGTCGCCTGGCGAGAGTCATGCGCGACGGGCGCTTCGAGAAGCTCAGCACCAAGTATTTCGGTGCCGACCTGCGCTGCAAAAGCTGAAGTGCCCAAAACGAGAAGCGTCCCCCGGCCAGTTCGGGCGGGGGACGCTGGTTTGACGATCTATTTGGCCTATTTGGCTATGTTGGACTATTTGGCTTTGTCGGATGCCTGCTGGCCCTGGGCGTCGAGCGCCGCGAAGTCCTCGTCGCTCAGCTCTATAGTGGCCGCCGCCACGTTCTCTTCCAGGTGCCTCACCTTACCGGTGCCGGGAATCGGCAGCATCACCGGGCTACGCCTGAGCACCCAGGCCAGGGCCAGTTGCGAGGGCGTGGCGCCGTACTTGCTGCTCAGGTCGTCGAGAATGCTGCCGGGTCTGGCCAGGTCGCCCGCCGCCAGCGGAAACCAGGGAATGAAGCCGATATTCTGCTGCGTACAGTAATCGAGCACCGCCTCTGACTGGCGGGTGACCAGGTTGTACATGTTCTGCACGGTGGTCACTTCAAACACCTGCTGCGCGGCTTTGATCTCTTCCACGTTGACTTCCGAGAGTCCCAGGTGGCGAATCAGGCCCTCCTGCTGCATCTGTTTCATGATCCCGAACTGCTCGCCTCGCGGCACCTTGGCGTCGATGCGGTGAAGCTGCCACAGCGGAATCTGATCCATCTTCAGGCGGCGCAGGCTCATCTGCACGCACTGGCGCAGGTATTCCGGGCGGCCCACCGCCGCCCACTGGTCCGGCCCCTGGCGGGTGTTGGCCCCTTTGGTGGCAATCACGCTGCCCCGGTTGTACGGAAAGAGCGCCTCGGCCAGCAGGTCTTCGGAAACGTCCGGGCCGTAGGCGTCGGCGGTGTCGATGAAATCGACTTCGAGTTCCGGCAGCCGCCTGAGCACCCGCAGGGCCTCGCCCCTGTCTTCGGGCTCGCCCCAGACGCCCTTGCCGGTGACGCGCATGGCGCCGAAGCCCAGGCGGTTGACGCTGAGGTCGCCGCCGATCTTGAAGGTGCCGCTGGCTGCTGCGCTGAGGGTCTTGCTGGACGTGCTACTGGAGGTGGTCATGGTCATACTTCTAACCCCATAGCTGGTGGGCAACCGTGCGCGGGCCGCAGGGTAAAGACCTCGTAAAGTCCCTGTGGTGTGCCGATAAAGCTGCCGGGCAGGCTGTAGACGGCGCCCTGGCGCCCTCTTACCCCTTGACCGCTCCGCTGCTCAGGCCCTGGATGTAGTAGCGCATCAGAAAGCTGAACAGCAGCAGCAGCGGCACCGCCGAGAGCAGGTACGAGGCCATCAGGGCGCCGTAGTTGGGCGCCGCGCTGCTGGACGCGCCGCCGCCCTGGAAGGCCACCAGCGCCACCGGCAGGGTGCGGTGCGCCTCGTCGAGCACCAGCGAGGGCAGCAGGTAGTCGTTCCAGACGGGAATCAGCCGGATAATCGCCACGCTGACGAGCACCGGGGCGCTCATCGGCACCACGATGCGGGTCAGCGTTTGCAGGGCGCTGGCGCCGTCGATGCGGGCCGCCTCCAGAACGTCGCGTGGCAGGGCCTCGAAGGCGGTCCGCAGCACCAGGATGCAAAACGCCTGCCCGGCGGCCACCGTGGGCAAAATCAGATCCAGGTCGTTGCTCGGCAGCGGCAGCGCCTTGATCTGGAGGTACAGCGGAATCAGCGTCAGGAAGTCGGGGATCAGCAGCAGGGCGAAGATCAAGGCAAACAAAACATGCCGCCCCGGAAAGTCCATCAGCGCGAAGGCGTAGGCGCTCAACGTCGCGAGCACCAGGGTCAGAATCACGCTGGCGCCGGTGATGATCACCGAATGCAGCATCGGCCCATTGATCTGCCCCCAGGCCACCGCGAAATTCTCGGGGTGCAGCTCTAGGGGCACATTCAGCAGGTTGGCGGCGTACTGGGTGGGGTTTTTAAGCGAGTTGACCAGCGTGAAGTACAGCGGAAAGAGCCCCAGCAGGCCCAGCAGCAGCAGCACCGCCTGGCGTGAGAGCTCGGCGAGCGTCCGGCCCGCGCCGCCCCCCAGTCCCGGTCCCGGTCCCCGCTCAGCCTGGTGCCGCTCCCGCCCGGTTCGCCCGAAGGTTTGCCCGCTCACAGCCGGGCTCCCTGGCTCAGTCGGCCCAGCCGCTGCGAGAGCAGGGTCAGCACCACCACCACGATCAGCAGCATCACGGCGATGCTCATGGCGTAGCCGTACTGGCCGAATTTCACGGCGGTCTGGTACATCAGCAGGGCCGGGACGGTGGTGGCGTTGCCGGGGCCGCCCCCGGTCAGCACCAGCGGCGAGATGAAATACTGGACGTTGCCGATGATCGCCAGCAGCCCTATAAGCCGGAGCTGCGGCCCCAGCAGCGGCAGATCGATGGTCCAGATTCGCCGCCAGCCGGTGGCGCCGTCGAGCCGGGCGGCCTCGATGACCTCGCCGGGAATGTTTTGCAAGCCCGCGTAGAGCAGCAGCAGATTGAAGGCGTCGATGTAGGGAAAGCCCAGGAAGATCAGGCTCAGCAGCGCGGTGTGCGGGTCGCTGAGCCACTCGCGTTGCAGGCCGCCCAGGTGCAGCGTTCCGAGGAGCTGGTTGATCAGCCCGTCACTGCGGTAAAAGCTGCCCCAGACCAGCAGCAGCACCAGCGACGGAATCACGATGGGCACGATGAACAGGGTCCGGTAGGCGTACTGGCGCCTCGGCCCGCGCAGATGAAAGATCAGCTCGGCCACCAGCAGCGGCGGAATAACCGCCAGCCCCAGCCCCAGCCCCACCCACAGCGCCGAATTGAGGCTGGCCTGGCCCATCGCCGGGTCGGTCACGGCCTGCCGGAAGTTCTCCAGGCCGGTGAAGTTGGGGGTGTTCAGGCCGTCCCAGTCGGTAAAGGCGCGCGTCAGGGCGATGTAGGCCGGGTAGTAGGCGTACCAGGCCAGCAGCAGCACGGTGGGCAGCACGAACAGGTAGGCCAGGCCACCGCGCCGCAAGCGGGCGAGCAGGCCACGGCGCGCGGCGGGAGGCAGGGCAGGTGCGGGGGCAGTCATGGCGTCTCCGGTACGGCAAGCAACCGGGACGCCACAGGTGCAGGGCGTCCCGGTCCGGAATTTAGAAGTGAGTGACCCACGGCCAGGTGTGGCTGAGGGTGGTCAGCAGAAATACGCTGGGATTCACGGCAAGCCTCCGCTTACTTGACCTTGCTCAGATCGACCTTGTTTTTGCGGGCGTAGTCCTGAGCGGCGCGGTCCAGCACCGTTTGCGCCTGGGCTTTGGCCTGGTCGAGCGTGATGTTGCCCGACAGGTACAGCCCGAAGATCTTTTGCATATCGCCCCAGCCGAGGTTGGGCGAGGCGTTGCCGACCCCGATGGCGCGGTTGGGCTGGCTGATCTGCTGCTTTAAGGCCGCGCTGTCGAAATTCGCGGCGAACTGCGCTTTGGTGCCGGGCCAGCTCGGCACGTAGCTGCCGTTTTCAGCCACGATCTTCTGGAGGTTGCCCGGCGTGCCGAAGTAGCGCATCCAGTCGATCACGGCGGCCAGTTTATCGGGCGTCATGGTTTTGTTGGCCCGGTTCGTGCTCACCGCGTACTGAAACGAGCCGGTGCCGCTGTAGGCGTTGCCGGTGTAGGCCCCCGTCGCGCCGGGCGTGGCGGCGGCGCTGAGCTGGGGAAAGTTGAAGCTGCCGATGGGGAACTTGATTCCGGCGTCTTTCATCTCGCGGGCCTTGTAGCTGCCCTCGTAGAGCATGGCTTCCTTGCCGCCCACGAAATCCTGAAAGGCGTCGTAGTTCTTGGCCGGGTCGGCGGTCAGGTAGTCCTTGGGCCAGGTGTCAGTAAACTGCTTGAAGGCGGGCCACCACGACAAAAAGCGCGGGTCCTTGGGCGTCAGCAGACCCCGCTGGATGGCGACGGCCTCGTCGAAGGGCGACTGGCCCGGCGCGCCGTCGTAGCCGGTGAGCTTGGCGTAGTCCTTGCTGTACAGGTCGGTCATGAAGTGGTGGCTCCACCAGGGGTAGGCGGGCACGGCATGCATCGGCACGATACCAGCGGCCTTGAGCTTCCTGGCCGCCGCGAGCAGTTCCGGCCAGGTGCTCGGCTCCTTGGTCAGCCCAGCTTTCTTGAACAGATCCTTGTTGTAGAAGACGGTGTAGGCCACCTGATCGCCGCTGAGCGCGTAGACGGCTCCGCCCGGCGCGGTGGTCTCGGCCAGCACCGTCTTGTTCATCACGTCCTGCCAGGCTTTGTTGCCGGGAATATATGGGTTGGGCTGCTTGAAGTAGGGCGCCAGGTCGGTGGCGACGCCTTTGGGCAGGGTGCTGTTGAGGCTGGTCACCTGCGCCCAGTAGATATCGAACAGCTCACCTGCCGCCGCCTTGACGCGCACCATCGTGTCGTTGTCGGGCACCGGGGTCGCCGAGAACTTGATCTGAATGCCGGGATTGGCTTTCTGGTAGGCGTCGGCGAGTTGCTGAAAAGCCTTGAGCGGCACCTTTTGCCCCGGATAGTTGGGCGTGTAGTCCTGCACGTACATGGTGACGGTGCCTTTCCAGGGACCGGGCGCGGCGAGCGAGGCAGACGTGGTGAGCAGCAGGGACAGCGCAAGTATAGGTTTCATGTAGGGCTCCTGGAAGATGTGTGTGAGCAAGGTGCTGAGCACAGCGGGCCTTAATCTACCCGCCCGGTCCCCGCCCAAGGGTATGACTTGGGACGAATTCAAGAAGGTCTAAAGTGTGGTTGTCTGGGTGGTCGTCTGGGTGGTTGTCTGGAATGTGGAGCGCTGGCCCTGGGGCGGCCTGGCCGCGCTGCCGCAACCGATCCCGACACTATCAATACTGAAAAGACCCCGCCGTAGACGGGGAATTTCTGCTCTGGTGCGGATGCCCAGACTTGAACTGGGGACCTCACGCTTATCAGGCGTGCGCTCTAACCAACTGAGCTACACCCGCACGGGCGGTGGGTAGCTTAGCAGCGGCCCTGTGGACTGTCAAGAACCGTTACAATCCAACAATCCATCCACGCGCTCAGGTCGTGTACTCGGCGTTGATGCGCACGTACTCGGCGCTGAGGTCGCAGCCCCAGGCTTCGCCGCGCTCGCTGCCCGCCGCCAGGTCGATGCCGAAGACCACTTCCTCCGCGTTCATGGCTGCCGACACCGCCGCCGCGTCGTAGTCTAGCGGCCCGGCGTGAAAGACCGGCACGCCCTGCACCTCGACCCGCAAGTTGTCGAGGTTCAACCTGGCGCCGCTGCGGCCCAGCGCGGCGATGACCCGGCCCCAGTTGGGATCGCGGCCATGCACCGCACTTTTGAGCAGCGCACTCCCGGCGCAGGTGCGGGCCGCGAGTTGGGCGTCGTCGGCGCTGAGCGCCCCGGTCACACGCACGGTCAGCAGCGTGCTGGCGCCCTCTCCGTCGCGGGCAATCTCGCGGGCCAGTTCACGCATCAGGTCTTCGAGCACGGCCAGAAATTCGGCAGTATCGGCAGCTCCGGCCTGGCCATTGCACAGCACGGCGGTCATGTCGTTGGTGGAGGTGTCGCCGTCCACGGTCACGGCGTTGAAAGTCCGCGCCACGATGCCGGGAAAGGCGGCCCGGAGCGCGAGCTGGTCCACCGCCGCGTCGCTGTAGACGAACGAGAACATGGTCGCCATATCCGGGTGGATCATGCCGCTGCCCTTGGCCACCCCCACCAGGCGTGCGCCGCCGCTCAGCTCACGGGCGAGCAGCTTGGGCCGGGTGTCGGTGGTCATGATCGCCTGGGCGTGGGGGTCGGCTGCCGTCTGTAACCCGTCGGCCAGGCGCCTCACCCCGGCCCGCACCTTCTCCATCGGCAGGCGGTGCCCGATGACGCCCGTGGAGGCGGTCAGCACACTGTCTGGACTGAGCTGGAAGGTGTCCGCCGTCAATGTGCTCAGCTCCAGGTCATCAGTGACGCCGCCCGCCCCGGTGGCCGCGTTGGCATTGCCCGCGTTGACCACGATGGCCCGCAGCGGCAGCCCCGCCGCGTAGAGCTGCCGGGCACGCCGCACGCTGGCGGCGGCGGCGGCGCTGCGCGTACCCGCGAAGGCCCAGGCGCAGGGCGTTCCGGACAGTACGGCGCTCAGGTCGGTCTTGCCGCTGGGTTTGATTCCGGCCTGGAGCGCGGCGGTCTGAAAATCTTGGGGGAGGGGAGTGGTCATGCACAGGAGTCTAGAGGCTGGGCCGCCCGAACGGAACGGCGTGAGGCGGCGAAGGGTGCAACTCAGAAATGGGGGATGATGGGCCATGGAGCCGACAACAGCAGGATGGAGAGTTCAGGCGGACGAAGCGTACCAGGAACTGATCGCTGAGTTGGAGACCCAGATTCGGCCCGGTGCCAGCGTGGGCGAGATCGAACGGGTGCTGCGTTCAGCACATGTGCCGTTTCTGCGTGATCTGTTTCAGGTCATCGTCAGCCAGGAAGAGCAGCAGCACCCAAAAAAAACTTGACGGCTGGCACACCAACGGTTTGCGGCGCAAATTGGTTCGTCATCA
>NZ_JANYGJ010000161.1 GCF_025362455.1 Deinococcus sp.
CCTCCATTCTGCGTCCTGCTCAGTCAAAACTACTCGCTCCGCTCGGTCATGAAAAGGGTCTTTTTATGACATCTGCTCTAGAGGGCACAGGTGTCAGGCTGCATCGAGTGAATGCTAGCGCTCGGCTGGGCGACCATCAATGTGCCCCGGCGGCGCTAAGCTGGCGCATGTCCCAGCCTCGCACAGCACAGTCGCGCCTGAGCTTCGACTTCGCGGCCCTGAACGCCGCCGAGCGCTACCGACTGCTCACCGGGGTGGTGGTGCCGCGCCCGATTGCCTGGGTCAGTACCCTGAACCCGGACGGTCTGGTGAACCTGGCGCCGTTCAGTTTCTTCGGCCTGATGGGTCATGACCCGGCCATCGTGGCCTTCGCGCCGGGCAACCGGGCGGGCGCTGAACCGAAAGACACGGCCCGCAACATTGGCCCAGGCGGTGAGTTCGTGGTCAACCTGGTCAGCCTGGCGCTGGCGGAGGCCATGAACCTGAGTGCCACCGACTTTCCGGCGGGCCAGTCCGAGCCGCAGCGTCTGGGCATCGAGCTGGCGCCGTCTGCGCTGGTCAAGGTGCCGCGTGTGGCGCTCAGTCCGGCCAGCCTGGAATGCCGCGAGGTCCAGACGCTGACCATCGGCCACACCCGCATCGTTCTCGGTGAGGTGCTGGCACTCAGCATCGCCGCCGAGCACCTGGACGCCGAGCAGAAGTATGTCAATACCGCCTCCCTGGATCTGATCGCCCGGATGGGTGGGCACGGCGGCTACGCCACGGGACGCGACGCGTTTGAGCTGGGGCGCGTGAGCTACGCCGAATTTGAACGGGCCGACGCCGAGCAGCGCCATTCCGATGACTGATCCGCCAATGCTGGAACTGCGCCGCGCCACGCCCGCCGACGCGCCCGCCCTGGCGAGCGTCCACATCCGGAGCTGGCAGGAAACCTACGCGGGTCTGATGCCAGATGGGGTGCTGGAGTCCATGACCGATCAGGCCGCATTGGACCGCCGTACCCAGCTCTGGCAGGGCATTCTGACCAAAGGAGCGGAACTCGTCTTTGTAGCGGTGCGGGGCGGTGAGGTGGTGGGCTTCACGTCGGGCGCGGCAGGCACGTTTCTGACGAGTAACAGTCTGACCGACGACTTCACAGCCGACGCCGAACTGTCTACCCTCTATCTGCTCAAGTCGGCTCAGGGTCGGGGCACCGGGCGGGCGCTGTTGCGGGCGCTGGCCGCCGAACTGGCCGCGCGGGGTAATCGCTCGCTGCTGCTGTGGGTGCTGGCGAACAATCCGGCGCGGGCCTTCTACGAGCACCTCGGCGGCGCGGTGGTGGGTGAGCGCCAGGAAAAGGTCAGTGGCGCCGTGCTGAATGAGGTGGCGTATGGCTGGAGCGATCTACGGGCGCTGCTGTAGCTTCACTCCCGGTCCGCTGACGTGCCCTCTGCTACCCTTTCCCCCATGACGCAGCAGCTCACAGCCTGGGCCTCGGCGCGTGCCCGCAGCGTGCCTGAGAGCATCTTCGCGCTGATGGACGCCGCCAAGATGCGGGCCGCCCAGGCAGGCAAGACCATCATCGACCTGAGCATCGGCTCCTCGGACCTCAACCCGCCCGAAGTCGCGCTGGAGGCACTCCGGCAGGCTACCCGCGACCCGCTGAGCTACCGCTACCCGCTGTTCTCCGACACCGCCCCGCTGCGGCGTGCGGCGGCGGCATATCTGGCCCGGCGCTACGGCATCCAGCTCGACCCCGACACCGAGATTCTGCCGCTGATCGGCGCCCAGGAGGGACTGGCCCACCTGCTGCTGGCGACCACCGACCCCGGCGACAAGCTGCTGCTGCCCGACCCCTGCTACCCCCCCTATTACGGCGCGGCGGCGGTGGCCGGGCTGAACGTCGTGCGGCTGCCACTGACCGCCGAGCACCACTTTTTACCCGATCTGGATGTACTGCCACCCACCATCCAGCCCCGCGCCCTGCTGCTCAACTACCCCAACAACCCGACCTCGGCCACCGTCCCAGGCGGCTTTTTCGAGTTGGTCAAGCGCTGGTGCCAGGCTCGCGGCACGCTGCTGATTCACGACCACCCGTATGCCGAGCTGACCTACGGCGACTACCGCGCCCCCAGTGCCCTGGAAGGCGGCTGGAACGGCGTGGTAGAGCTGCACAGCTTATCCAAGACGCACCACATGGGCGGCTTCCGGGTGGGTTTTGCGGCGGGCGACGCCTCGGCCATCGCGGCGCTGGCGCGGGTCAAAGGCGCCATCGATTTTCACCCGTACCTGGGCATCCAGGCGGCGGCGGTGGCGGCGCTCGGCTCGCCCCCCAGCGGCCTGGACGTATTTGAAGCCCGACGCGACGCGCTGGTGGCCGCGCTGCGCGACCTGGGCTGGACGCTCGATCTGCCCCAGGCCAGCATGTACGTCTGGGCCGCGCCACCCGGTCTGCGCGATTCGCTGGCCTACGCCGTGCGCCTGGCCGAGCAGACCGGCGTGGCGCTGGCACCGGGCCGGGCCTTCGGGGAGGCGGGCGAGGGCTACGTCAGATTTGCCCTCGTTCAGCCGCCGGAGGTGCTCAGGGAGGCGGCGCGGCTGATCTCAGGTGCCCAGTTTTGACGCCTCACGCAAAAAGACGTTGAGGGTGCCCCGGTCGTAGAGCACCAGACGCACGTTCAGGCCAGGATGCTTTGCCAGATACGCACGGATGGTGCTGACGCTGACCCGCGCCGCTTCCGGAATCGGGTAGCCGTAGACCCCGGTGCTGATCGCCGGAAAGGCGATGCTGGCGCAACCCGCCTCCGTCGCCAGTTCCAGGCTGCGGCGGTAGGCTCCGGCCAGCAGTTCGGCCTCGCCCGACTGTCCGCCGCGCCAGATCGGTCCGACGGCGTGAATGACGCGGCGCACGCCCTGGGCCTCCAGCTTGAAGGCGGGCGTCATCACCGCCGAGCCGCTGGGGCAGCTCCCGATGGCCCGGATGGAGTGCAGCAGCTCCGGCCCGGCTGCCCGGTGAATCACGCCGTCCACGCCGCCGCCGCCCGCGAGCTGGGCATTGGCCGCCGTCACCAGGGCGCCCGTGGTCTGCGCCGCAATGTCGCCCTGCACGATCTCCAGTGAAGCCGTCATGCTGCAAGGATAAAGCCCCGCGTTAAACTCAGGGGCGATGACCGTTCATAGTCGCCCGGCTGCACTCGCCGACCTGAGCGTCCTGGCCCGCCTCTACAACGAGGGCATCATGGGCCGCAATGCCACCTTCGAAACCCGGCTGCGCGAGCCCGTAAAGCTGGAAGCTGGCCGTGCCTGGTGCTGGAGGATGGTGTGGTGCAAGGCTTCGCACGCGGCGGCGAATACAGCTCACGGCCCTGCTATGCGGGCATCCTCGAACACGGTGTCTACGTGGCAGGTGAGGCGCAGGGTCAGGGCTACGGTGTGAAGCTGCTCATCGCGCTGCAAGACATGGCGCGGGCGGCGGGCTACCACAAGCTCACCAGCCGGATCTTCACCCGCAACGCCGCCAGCCGGGCCGCGCATCTCAAAGCCGGATTCCGCGAGGTCGGCGCACACCTCAGGCACGCCGAACTGGACGGTGAGTGGCTGGACGTGGTGACGGTGGAGGTGTTGCTTCAGCTCCCTTTGGCCGTCAGCACCAGCGCCTGAATCTCTTTCACCAGCGCTAGTTCACGCAGCTTCTCGGCGTCGATGTCACCGGCCCTTGCCAGCGCCTCGGCTTTTTTCTTGTCGATGCTGGCGACTTCCAGCGTGGCGGCGTCGCCGAACACCTCACGGAAGCGCTCAAGCGGATATTCCAATCGGCGCTGCACCTTGATGCTGCTGCGGTACAGGTCCGTCTCGGCCTGCTCGCCGCCCAGCAGGGCCGCCTTGATAACCTCGCCCAGTTCGGTCTTCTCGGTCTCCAGGCCCAGAATGGTGTCGCGCAGGGTGGCGTAGCGTTCCAGCAGCTCGCTGAGGGTCGGTGACCCGTTACCGAGGGGATCAGGCGGGGCGTCGGTCATGGTCTGAACATAGCGTGAACGGGCCTGACCCAGACTCTTTATGCCTGACACAGACCCTTTATACTGAAACGCATGACCAAATCTGAGGCCCACGACCTGGAGCGCCGCCTGCTGAACGCCATCCGGCGCGGCGCCAGTATGGAGGACATCGCCGGACTCAAGCACGCCGATGTCGGGTCGCCCGAAGCGGCGATTCAGGCGCTGCGAGACGGCAACGTGCG
The DNA here is from genome assembly GCF_025362455.1 of Deinococcus sp. Lineage (GTDB taxonomy): Bacteria > Deinococcota > Deinococci > Deinococcales > Deinococcaceae > Deinococcus. Next base: position 4,217 of record NZ_JANYGJ010000161.1, read on the forward strand.
CTTTTTTTCCGGGCACTCCTCGCGCCCCGAACTCGGCGCCAACGAACGCCGCGCCCAGATCATGGGTCAGACGCCCTTTGCCGCCATCCTGGCCTGCTCGGACAGTCGGGTGCCGGTCGAACTGGTCTTCGATCAGGGCTTCGGCAACCTGTTCGTGGTGCGGGTGGCGGGCAATGTGATGGGCGAGAGCGGCCTGGCGACGCTGGAATACGCCATTTTGCACCTGGATATTCACCTGATCGTGGTGATGGGCCACGAGGGCTGCGGCGCCGTCAGCGCGGCCCTGATGAGCGAGGAGCAGATCGAGGCCGAACCGCCCGCCCTGCGCGCCCTGATCCGCCGGATTCAGCCCTCGCTGCAAGGCTTGCCACCCATCCGCGACAAGAAGGCCCGGATGCGCGAGGCGGTCATCAACAACGTGCGCTGCCAGGTCGGCGTGCTCCGCGAACAGGACGTGATCGCCCGCGCCGAGGCTAGCGGCAAGATCAGGGTCATCGGCGGCTTCTACGAGATCGGCTCCGGCGCCGTGGACCTGCTGGTCGAGGAAGACGAACTGAAGGTGTAAGCCGGTTCATATGAGTAGGTAATTCCGATTCCAACCTAGAAACCCGTCATCTTGAAGGCAGCGAAGGATCTCATTTTCTGTTTACGAGATCTTTCCTCCGCTGCATGGTCGACGCCGTTTTCCTGAATTCACCTCGGACAGACGCTCCGAGCCTAAGCTGAAGCTTTGCCCTGAGCGGCGCCACCCGCAGCGCCCGGCCTTCATCGTTCCTGAGTTTGTTGCATTTAGTAGTTTACAAAACAGGTCAACAGCTCTAATATGACAACCTGTCAGCGGGGGTTCATGGACCCCTCAGCTTTATTTCAGCTCAGCTTCACGCCGCCCCAGCGCGGCAGGAGAATTCATGTTCAGACTTACCCTGTCCCTTCTCGCGGTCCTGACCATCAGCTCGGCGGCCAGCACCCTCGCCGCGCCCGTCACCCTGACCCCCGGCACGCTCAGCATCGGCACCGAGGGCACCTATCCGCCGTTTACCTTCAAGGACGCCCAGGGCAAGCTCACCGGCTTTGACGTGGACATCGCAACGGCCATCGCCGCCAAGCTTGGACTCAAACCCCAGTTCGTGCTGACTGAGTTCAGCGGCATCATCGCCGGGCTCCAGGCCAGCAAGTACGACGTGATCGTCAACCAGATCGGCATTACCGCCGAGCGTCAGAAGGCCATCGGCTTCAGTGCGCCCTACGCCTTCAGCAGCCCGCAGATCATCGTGCGTAAGGACAACACCGCCGCCTACAAAACGCTGGCCGACCTCAAAGGCAAGCGCGTCGGCGCGGGCCTGGGCAGCAACTTCGAGCAGCAGCTCCGGGCCGCAGGCGGCATCAACGTCGTCACCTACCCCGGCGCCCCCGAATACCTGGCCGACCTGGCTGCCGGGCGTCTGGACGCCGCCTACAACGACAGGCTGCTGGTCGGCTACCTGATCAAGTCGCAGAACCTGCCCATCAAAGGCGCGGGCGTCATCGGGCAGCCGGAATCGGTGGGCATCGCCTTCAAAAAGACGAATACCACGCTCAAAACCGCCATCGACAAAGCGCTCATCCAGATCAAGGCCGACGGCACCTACGCCAAGATCAGCCGCCAGTGGTTCGGCCAGGATGTCAGCAAGCCCTGAAGCCCGGCCTGTGAAGATAAGCACCGCCTTAAGAAATTCGCCCCCGGCTGTCGCTGTGGGGCGTTTTGATGAGGCCGGGCCGGTAAAGCCGAGTTGAGGAGCCGCCTAAGATGACCCACCCCTTATGACCAACTTTCTATGAACATCCTGCAAAGTGCCTGGGACGCGCTCCCCGCACTGCTGGCCGCCACGCCGCTGACCATCGGCTTCGCGCTGGCGGCCATGTTGCTGGGGTTGCCGCTGGGCTTACTGGTGGCGCTGACGCGGCTCTACGCTCCGGCCC
>NZ_JANYGJ010000171.1 GCF_025362455.1 Deinococcus sp.
GAGACCAGCAGCACGTCGCGGCCCGCGTTCGCCAGGTGCCAGGCCAGTTCGGTGCCTGCCAGTCCGGCGCCGATGACGGCCACGTCGTAGAGGTGCCCCGGCTGAGGCTGGCTGCGGGGCGCGGTGCGGGGAGTGAACATCAGTCGAGCAGTGTAGCAGAGGGGGGAAGTGGGGAGTGGGGTCTGATTTGATGTTGCAGACGTGAAAGGAGGACTATTACTAAAAATCGCCAATTTTGCTAAGATACAGGTTGAAACACTGCGAATAACATTATTTCAGCCACATTAAATCTAATACACAAATATCATATTTGAGGTACATGCATTTTACTTGATACTAAATTAGATACGCTCAAACTAGAATGAACGACTCTATACCGTTGTGCTCTCTTACATCAAAATAGTTCATCAAAAAGTACCCAGATTGTCTACAGTATGGTTTGTCCACAATATTTTTTTGACGCAACGACATACCAATACTTTCAATGTAAGCAAGTGTATCGCAAAGTCGAACAGCATTAACAGAATAATAGTGTGGTTGCGGGAGCCCTAATAAGTCAAATGGTAACCAAGCGTATGAATTTGTACTTACAGTAAGTGTATGCGCCCCACCACGTTCATACATGATACTTATATTAATCACTCGCTGATGCACCTCCTTTACAACCTCTTCCTTCTCTAATTTATGTAGAACACCGTCGGAAAAAATTTCGATATAGACGCCACGGTCGCTAACTATACTTTTAAAAAATTCTGCATCAAATTTGCTGGCGCTTCCATAATAAATCATCTCATCCAGCGTGAGAACCATGCTTGACGAAATTATAAGCTCCGATCTCTCAAGTTTGCTTAAAATATTCTCAAGTATGGCTGCTAGACTATCAATTCCGACAGATCTAACTTCAGGCTCGAACTCCCATTCCGCCACAACGCCATCGTACCAGAGCCGCCAATTAAGAGTCACGCTTTAACGCTACCATATAGCAAGTAGCATGTCAAGACGAGTAAGCTGCCATAGAATCAATTCAGTATTATCTCATTGCCGTTCCAGTCATATATCTCAATCGCACTTCCCTGACTTTCTCTGAGGGTAATTTGCTTCTTAATCTCGTCGTAGTTCCCAGTAGCCTTAATTTCTGCAATACCACCGGTTCTGATCTCGATGGAATAGTTTTTCGTTTTCGCATCAACTTTGTTAAGTTGGTCAGTTTTATTGACTCTATTATAGAGAGAGCTTGAATCTACAATTGATTTTACCTGATAGGCGTCATCTATGACGGTTTGTACGGCCACTTGACCATTACCATCGTAGACTATAGGTCCACTATACGTAAAGACGTCTGTATCCACACTCTTTCCATCCACGTTACCTCTTAACGAAAAGCCGGGACTTTTATCGAGTGGGATTAGTTTACTGGCGACCCTCAATTCCGACAATATTTGAAAGCCGGGTGACGGATCTCGCGGCGCTGCGATGATTGCGCTAAGTGCATCGCCATATCCAGGCGCCTTGTCAAATTTTCCATCTTTGATTCCTCCCAAATACATGGCCCTAAACTTATTCTCTAAAGGAACAGAAGAAAAGTACTCTTTTACTTCTTCCTCACTATAATCCTTAAAGGCCAAAATTTCTATCAAAGTAGAAAAAACAGACTTTTTTGGAGATTTTTCCACTTCTTCCGTGAAGTATTGTTTACCTTGGAGTTTTCTCACTAATTCAATAAATTCGCGACTCAGAGTGCCGCCTTGATATTCATTTTGCAGTTTTTGTATTAATGCTTCATCGTTTACGCTCATTTTTTCACCAAATCGAAGCTGACTGCGGTAGGACGAGCTTCGTTGATGAGTCGCTTCACCGCCCCGCCTTAAACCCCTTCGCCTCACCCGAAAACAGCGCGTCCCAGCTCGCCCGGTCAACCTTGCCGCTGGCTCTCAACCCGTTGGCACTTTGAAAGTCATGCACGGCCCTGGCGGTGTTGGGGCCGTACCAGCCGTCGCCCTTGCCGGAGCCGGAGTTAGGGGTTCCAGCGCCGATGGTCAGCGCGATCAGGCGGTTCTGGACGGCCAGCACGTCGGGGCCACTCAGGCGCGGCGAACGCAACTCCAGCGTGCGGGCAAAGGGCAGCGGCGCCAGGTTATGAACCGGGTGGATGATGGTCACGCCACCGATCTGGGCTGTGCTGGTTGCTGTGCTGGTTATGGTGGCGGCGCTGGGGGTCAGGCTACCGGTTTCCACCGTGCTCGTCGGTACGGGTTTGATCGGTGCTGGTTTGGGCGGTGCTGGTTTGGGCGGTGCTGGTTTCGGCGGTGCGGGCTTGGGCGTGCCCTGAGCGGTGCTCGGCGTGCTCACCCCGGATTTGCCCGGTGCGTTCAGCTCGCTGGCCTGCACGGTGGGGGCGTCGAGGTACGCCAGGCTGCGGGCCGGATTGGCCGGGTCAGCCGCCACCCGCAGATACACCGCCCCGCTGGGCGCTTTGATCCAGTTGAAGACCGTGCGCTGGTCGTCGCGGCTGCGCCAGACGCCGTACAGGTCGTCGCCCAGGGCGCTGCTGAGCTGAGCGCGAACCGCGTCCACGTCGCCGGAGAGGCCCAGACAGCGTTTGCCGGGGGTGCCCACCGCCGCGTACGCCGCCGGGCAGTTGCGCAGCACGCCGCCCAGTGCCCCGGCCAGCCGCACCGCCGCCGCCTCGATGTCGGCGGGCGTGGGCACCCCGGAGAGCGCCCCGGTTGCGCCCCCAGGCGAGGCAGTTCCAGGCAGCGCGGGCGGCAGCGCTGTCGATGGAGTAGCCGCAGAGGGGGCAGCCGTGGACGGAGTGACCGGTGCCGCCGGGGACAGTGCCGCCGGGGACAGTGCCGCCGGGGACGGTGCTGCCGGGGACAGTGCCGCCGCAGACAGTGCAGCAGACGGGGCGGGCGCCGGATTGGTCGCCGCCGCAGACATGGAGGCAGGCAGCAGCAGGCAGGGCAGCACCATCAGCGTGGCGGCGAGGCGGTTCACCCCCCAGAAATACCACGTGGCGGGCCAGGCGCAGTGCGCGAACCCCTCCAGATGCCCCGAACGTCCTCTCACCCGCCCATCAGCTCGGTTACTCTCCGGTCTGCCCGTCTCCAAGCTGCCCGTCTCCAAGCTGAATGGGCCGCCCGTCGTCGCTCACCCAGTCGCTCCATGATCCGGCGTACAATGCCGTGCCCGGCCCCGGTTCCCGCCCGGCCTGAGCGAGTGCGAGCAGGTTGGCCGCCGCCGAGACGCCGCTGCCGCAGTAAAGCACCACCTCGCCCGCCGGAAAGCGCCCGGCCTGTTCCTGAGCTGTCTTGAACGTTCCGTCCGGGTTCAGGCCCTGCGACCAGCTCAGGTTGACGGCGCCGGGGATGTGCCCGGCCTTCTTGTCTATCGGCTCGATGTCGCCCCGGTAGCGCTCGGCTGCGCGGGCGTCGATCAGGGTGACGTGGGCGGGCCGGGCGGCGACCTCATCGGCGCTGAGTACCCAGCCCGGCTGAACGTGCGGCGTGAAGGTGACCGGTGCGAAGTCCGGGTCATCCAATCCGGTCTCGCCGCCCGCCGCCTGATACGCGGGCCAGCCACCGTCGAGCACCTGCACCGCTGCGTGGCCCAGCCACCTGAGCAGCCACCAGGCGTGCGCGGCGTAAAACCCCTGGCCGCTGCTGGGGTCGTCGTAGACCACGATGCGGTGCTCGCTGCCGATCCCCTGATCGCCCAGCCAGCGGGCCAGCACGTCCGGGTCTGGCAGCGGATGGCGCCCGCCCGCGCCGCCCGGCGAGACCTCAGCGCTCAGGTCGGTCTCCAGGTCGGCGTAGACGGCGCCGGGGACGTGGCCCGCCAGGTAGGCCAGGCGGCCCGTCAGTGGATCGGCCAGCGAATAGCGGGTATCGAGCACGCGCAGATGCGGGTCTGGCAGCAGCCTCAGAAAGTCGGCGGCACTGATAAGGGGGCTGCCGAGCGGGCTGATGCGGAGTGGAGTCATGGCCAGATGGTACAGAAGATGGTCCAGATGGTCCAGATGGTACAGAAGATGGCACAGAAGCGCTGTACTCGGTGATGGACAGTCGGCGGCAGATACGCCCCGTCTACTCAGTCGCGGACCAGCCGGGCCGAGCGTTCCAGCGGCCTGTTGCGCTCGTATTCCCACAGCGCGTAGTTCAGCCGCGCCGCGCCGACGCCCAGGTCACGGGCCACCGTCCGCACCGAGGTGGTCATCAGTGCCCGGTGGTCCGGGTCGCCGAGTTGCAGGGCGCGCTCGCTCAGGCGGCCCAGCAGCCGGACCAGCAGCGCGTCGGGCCGAACGTACTCCGCCGGACCCAGCACCGTCAGCAACCTGCGGCACAGCAGCGGGCTCAGGCCCTGAATCCGCATCTCGCTCAGCAGCAGCCGGGCCAGCGCGTCGGCCTCGGCGTCGCTGTGACAATCAAAGTCAGCTCTGGTTTGCAGGCCCCGCAACGTCAGAAACTGCGTCATTTCGGCGCAGATTTCCAGGTTGCGGCGCCCGGCGATCATCTGCGAGTTGCCGATCATCTCCACGGCGTAGCGCTCGTAGGCGTTGGCATCGAGGGTCAACGGCAAGCTGACCAGCCTGAACTTGCTGGGTAAGCGCTCGTACTCTTCGGGATAGTGCTGCATATGTTCAAGAAACCCGCTGAATCTCAGGTCGGGATGATCCGTGAGCCCACTTCGCTCGCCAAAGCGCACAAGCGTGCGCACCAGACTGTCATACGGGCCATGAGCGCTCAGAACACAGGCCATCACAATGTAAACGCCGCTGTGCCAGAAATGCCGGGCGGGGTCCGGTACAATCCCCTTTTCAGTGACCAGATGCTGAAGTCTGGCCGTGATGTCCTGCACGAGTCGCGAATCAGCCATTCGTTCAGTGTAGGCAGATGTCCGGATTTGTCGCCGATAAGTTTACAATTTGCCCGTGCAGCTTACCCGTGCAGCTTGCCCGTACAGTTTGCTCCTACAGTTTGCTGCCCACGTGAATCGCCGCGATGCCGAAACTCAGCAGCCGGTAGCGAACCTGAAAGCCGGTGGCGTGCATCAGCCGGGCGAGTCTGGCCGGGTCGGGAAAGGCCAGCACGCTTTCGGGCAGGTAGGTGTAGGCGCCCGCGTTGCCGCTGACCAGTGCGCCGATGCGCGGCAGAATCTGGCGAAAGTAGAATTGAAACAGGCTGCCCAGCAGCCCCGGCGCGGGCGGCGGAAACTCCAGGATCACCAGCCGCCCGCCCGGCGTCAGCACCCGCCAGAATTCGGATAAGCCGCGCTCGTAATCGGCGAAATTGCGAAAGCCGAAGGCGCAGGTCAGGCTCTGGAAGCTGGCGTCGGGGTAGGGCAACTTCAGCGCGTCGCCCTCCTCGAAGCGGATGTCGAGGTGACGGGCCGCCGCCTTGCGCTCGCCGATCTCCAGCATCTGCGGCACGAAATCGGAGGCCACCACTTCAGTCTGCGGCGAGCGCGTCTTGAGTTCGATGGCGAAGTCGCCCGTGCCGGTGGCCACGTCGAGCAGCCTCTTTGGGTGCAGCAGCAGCGCCTCGGCGGCGGCGGCGCGGCGCCAGCTTTTATCCACGCCCAGGCTGAGGAGGCGGTTGAGCAGGTCGTAGCGCGGCGCGATGTCGGCGAACATCCGCTGCACATCCCCGGCCTTGTCCTGCTTGTCGCCCACGCGGGGCATGTTCGGGGCGGCGGGCGGCATGTGGGGCGTCATGCCGCTCATGATAGCCGCCTGCGGTGTGCGGCTTCCGGGGCGTTCGTCCGCCAATGGCAGGCTGCCGATCCGCTCAAGATGTGAGGCTGATGTGCCGCGCCGCCGTGCTCATGCTGAGGCGGGCGTTCATGGGGGCGCTCCATCCGTACTAGACTGAGCGCTGAGGACCGCCGGACAACCGCCGACGAGACTGCTCCACTCCGGAGACTGCTCAAGGAATGGGGGCCGCCTCTCCTCGTTTTACCTCCACAGTCTGTGGGTGAGTGCCGTGTGCGCCAGGCATCGTGCGTCTGGACCGCCACACGAGTCGGTCACCTCAAGCAACACGTTCATGAACCTCGTCCATGAATGAATATCGTCAAGCTGCTGGTTTCGGCGCCGCCCTTCACGTTGTTCGTCCCTGACCTGACCAGTCTCGCTGGTCGCATGGCCCCTCAGGTGGAAGGCCGCGCCGCAGCAGTGAAGTACCCCCAAAGGAGCCAATATGACGATTTTGTCTGTCATCCTGGCGCTTGTGGCGGCTCTGATCGGTCTGGTCGGCGGCAACGTGCTGGGTGTCGGGCGCGGCAAACAGCAACGCGCCGCCCTCGACGACACGGCGGCGCGTGAGGCTCAGGCCGAGGCGGTCCGCATCCGGCAGACGGCCCAGGACGAAGTCAGAGAGCTTCGCCGCAGCGCCGAGGCCGAGGCCGCCCGCAGCCGCCAGGACGCCGAACGCCAGCGTACCGAGACCAGCAGAGCCCTTCAGGACGCCACCGAGCGAGCCGCCCAGATGGTGCTGCAAGCCACCGCCCAGCGCGACCAGGTCGCCCAGGACACCAGCCGCGAGCGCGACAGCCTCAAGACCGAGCGCGTCGACACCCGCCGCGAGCGCGAGGAGCTGGGCCGCGAGATCGAGAGGGTCAACCGCCGGGCCGAGCAACTCGACGCGCGCGGCGACAAGCTCGATCACCTCGAAGAAAAGCTCGAACACCATCAGGAGAAACTGGACGCTGAGGACGCTGGCCTGGCCGAGCGCTCCCGCCTGGCCGAACTGAGGGTCTACGAGATCGCCGGGCTCAGCGCCGAGCAGGCCAGGGCACAGATTCTGGATCATCTGGAGGCTGAGCTCGAAGAGGAGAAGGCCGTCCGGGTCAAGGTCATGCTGGAGCGGGCGACCACCGAGGCCAAACGCACCGCCCGGCACGTGATCGCCCAGGCCATCCAGCGCAGCGCCTCGGAGACCTCGGCGGCCATGAGCGTCAGCGTCGTGCCGATCCCCAGCGACGCCATGAAGGGCCGAATTATTGGGCGCGAGGGCCGCAACATCCGCGCCTTCGAGAGCCTGACCGGCGTGGACCTGATTATCGACGACACGCCCGAAGCCGTCATTCTCAGCTCCTTCAACCCGGTGCGCCGCGAGGTCGCCAAGCACGTGCTGGAGGGGCTGGTGCAGGACGGGCGCATCCACCCGACCCGCATCGAGGAGATGGTCCACAAGGCCCAGGACGAGATGAAGGGCTTCATTCACACCCAGGGCGAGGAGGCCGCCATCGAGGCGGGTGTGGTGGGCCTCAAGCCCGGCATCATGCAGCTTCTGGGCCGCATGTACTTCCGCACCAGCTACGGCCAGAACGTCCTCAAGCACTCGGTCCAGGTCGCCCACCTGACCGGCCTGATGGCCACCGAACTGGGTCTGGACGCTGCCCTGGCCCGCCGCGCTGGCCTGATGCACGATGTGGGCAAGTCGATCGACCGCGAGATCGAGGGCACCCACGTCGATATCGGGATCAGTCTGGCCCGCCGCTTTTCGGAGCCGCATGAGGTCGTGGACGCCATCGCCCACCACCACGACCCGGAAAACGGCGAGACGCTCTACTCGGTGCTGGTCGCCGCCGCCGACGCCATCAGCGCCGCCCGGCCCGGCGCCCGCCGCGAGGAGCTGGAGAGCTACATCAAGAGATTGGAGGCCCTGGAGCAGATCGCGGTCTCGTTTCCCGGCGTCAGCTCGGCCTACGCCATCCAGGCCGGGCGCGAGGTCCGGGTGATCGTGGAGCCCGGCCAGGTCACCGACGCCCAGGCCACCCTGCTGGCCCGCGAGATCGCCGGGCGCGTCGAGCAGGATATGGAGTACCCCGGTCAGGTGCAGGTGACGGTGGTGCGCGAGAGCCGAGCGGTGGAGTACGCGAAGTGAAGAGGCGTGTGGCGCGTGGCCTGCGGCTTGTGGTAAAAGATCAGGAATAAACCCGTTGAGCTGAACACCGCTGCCTGAGCGGCCAGACGCAATGAAACGGCCCGCCCTCCGAGGCGGGTTTTTGCTGATCTGACGCCGGGCACTGCAATGTTCAGGTCGGCGTCTGAGCTGAGTCCCTATCCCGCACCGCAAGGTCTTTGCCCAGTCGCCCTGCCCGCGCCCCGCCTCCCGCTTGCCAAACTTACACACTATACTCAGGTGAGTACCTTGCTACTATATTCTGGTGCTGAGCAACCCATGTTGAACGACGAGGAACGGCGGGAGATTCTGGTGCAGGAAGCCGAGCGGGCGCGGGCCGAGGCGTGGGAGCGCGGTGAGGCGGCGCAACTCCTGGCGCGGGAAACCTTCCGGGCGCAGGTCCGGGCGGCTTACCGGCCCCACTCGCCCCGGTGGCGCTGGTGGCTGGCCGGGGTGCTGGCCTGGGCGGCGGCGGCGGCGCTGTTTCTCTACTTTCGCCCGGCGCCGCTGCCCGAAGACACCGCCGGGGGCATCAGTTCGGTGGTGTTCGTCCAGCGCTGCGAGGGCGAACTGCTCGCCCAGCTCGGCCAGCTCGCCGCCGAATTTCCCGGTGCCCAGGAAGCTGAGCGCCAGATCACCGCCAGCAGCGACGGCAAACGCTGGGACGGCTGGGTGGTGTCGAGGCCCGACTTCGAGGGCCGCGCCGAATTCAGTTGCGTCTACAGCCCGCCCACCGACAGCCTTGAGGTGCAGCTCATCCGGCCATGACTGGCCCCCCCCCGTTCCGCTCAGCCCGACCCCCAGCACGACACTCAGCTCAGCCCGACCCTCAGCTCAGCCCGACCCTCAGCTCAGCACGACCATGCGCCCAGCACGACCATGCGCCCAACCAGGAGACTCATGTTCAGACGTTCTGCCCTCGCCCTGTTGATCCTCACGCCCCTCAGCGCCCAGGCCGCCATCTTCCCGGTGCCCCGCGAGAAGGTCAGCCTGGTCTGCACCGACAACTACTTCAAAACGGACCGGGTGAATTTCGTGCTGCAAGATGAGGACTACGGCGGCTGCACGCTGAAATTGCCGCTGGCGCTGCGCGACCGCTGGCCGGGGCGCCGGACCTATTTCGTGCTGCCCCGCGTCTCGGCGCGGCTGCTGGTCCGCGACGACAAGGGTAAAGGCCAGTGGCTGCCGCTGGCGCCGCTGGTCAACCCCGGCGCCGACCCGCTGCACCTGGCGGTGGAGTCCAAGGGCTACAAGGAACTGATCTTGCAAGGCCGCTTCGGCAAGCTGAGCACGCTGGCCGGTGAGCGTGTCCCCGATACCGTCAGCACCGAGGGCAAGCTGACCGTCTGCGCCGCGCCGCTGCGGACCGGCGAAGACCCCTGCGCCACCTTCGATTTGACCGCACATTTCAAGGTGTATAAGCGCTGAACAGGTCGCCCTGAGCTGTGCCAAGCTGTTTCAGCGTGATTTCTGAATAATCTGGCCCCCTGAACATACAGAATCTGTCATTCTGAGCGCAGCGAAGGATCTCGTAGCTGAACGGCGAGATCCTTCGCTGCGCTCAGAATGACAACTGTTTTGTTTGAGCAGGACTTATTTGATGGTCGAGAAACATCGTCTCGGCATTCATTATTTGGCAGCGACTGTACAAGAACGCGGTGTCACCGTGAGCCCAGCGAAGGGTCTAATCAAGTTCAGCCACTCATCATTGCAATAAGCACTCTGATCGCTTCAGTTCTTGATGTTCTCGGCGTCGTCGGTCACACTGCTGGCACTGATGACCGGGGCGGATTTCAGGGCGCTCAGGGCAGCGCTCAGCAGCGTGTCGGTGCCGCTGGCGGCCAGGGCACCGAGGTCGGTGGCGGCGCTGACGTCGGGTTTGACGCGCACCGGGTAGGGCGTGCCGTCGGGCTTGGCGTAATTGAGGATGGTGAGCTGAAGCGCCGCGCCGCTGCCCACCGGAAAGACGCGGGTGGCGGTGTTGCCCACGCCCGCCGTGCTCTCGCCGAGGATGGTGGCCCGCCCGGCGTACTGCATCTCGTAGGCAAAAAATTCGCTGCACGAGGCGCTGCCCGCGTCCACCATGACGGTCATCGGGCCGGTCCAGAGCGCCGGGCTCTTGACGCCGCTGCGAATCCGCCCGTCATCCAGGCGCGAGCCGCCGCGCACCACCGTCCGGGCCGAGCCCTGGGGCGTGCGGGCCAGGCGGGTGAAACTGGGCACAAAGGCGCTGGCCGAGCCGTCGCACTCGCTCAGGTCGCCGCCGGTATTGCCGCGCAGGTCCACGATCAGCCCGGCGGCGCTTTTGGCCTGGGCCTCACGCACCTGCTGATGCACCGTCTGGGCCACGCTGCCGCCCGACAAGAAGGTGGGAATGCGGATCACCGCCACCGGCCCGGCCTGCGCACCTGTGGGGGGCAAAAAGCTCAGGCGCGGCAGATCGCGGGTGCTGCTCTGGCGCGGTGTCAGCGCGACGCTCTGCGGCTGGCCTGCGCGCTCCAGCACGACGCTGATAGTGCGTCCGGCGTCGCGGGCGACCCGCAGGGCGTCGTAGGTGTACGGCTGGCCGTCGATGGTTTTCAGCACGTCGCCGCGCTTCAGGCCGCCCTCCTCGCTGGCGCTGCCGGGCACGATCTCCAGCACCAGGCGGTTCTGGCCGTCGAGCGGGGCCAATCTCACACCGAATTGCAGCCGGTCGCCGCCCGTGGCGCTGGTCACGAAATCCTCGAAGTCCGAGGGAATCTCGAAATAACTGTGCTCGTCGCCCAGGGCAGTGACCTCGGCGCTCAGCACCGGGAAGGCTTTGTCGGCGGCGCAGGTGTCAGGCGCCGGGGCACACACGGCGTCGAGGCGCTGCTGGTACTCCCGGCCCAGCGCCGCCCTGTCGACGGTACTCAGGCCGCCGTACTGATTCTGGATCAGGGTGTTGACTTCGTTGAACACCGCCTGGGCCGCCGAGCTGGTGCTGGCAGGCGTCTGGGCCGCCGAGCTGAGGTTGGCTTTGATGAGGGGCCGGGGCACCGAGCTTTGAGCGAGAGCGCTGACCGTCGACGTGCTGGCAGCCGGTTTATTGGCAGTCGACGTGCTGACCGTTGGCCGGGTGGCAGTGAGCCGGGCGGCAGTCGGCTGGCTGGCAGTCGGCTGGCTGGCAGTCGGCTGGGAGAGGGCTGGATTGGTCAGGCCCAGGGCCAGTGCGAGCAGCAGCAGACGTGTCATGGTGCTCTGTATTGTGCGCCGTCCAGGTC
>NZ_JANYGJ010000187.1 GCF_025362455.1 Deinococcus sp.
TCCATTCTGCGTCCTGCTCAGTCAAAACTACTCGCTCCGCTCGGTCATAAAAAGGGTCTTTTTATGACATCTGCTCTAATCAACGCAACCTAACTGTCAACCGCCCAGCCAGCTCAGTGACGCCATGTCCCCACCCCAACCGTCGTTTCCCTGACGAGGGTACACCCGGCCCCCGCCGAATTGTCCCGCACCGTAAGCCGGGGAACACCGCTCTGGGCGCGGGCGATGATAGTCTAAACTGTGATCGACACGGAAGTCAGCCCAAGCGGTGCAGCGGCTTTTTAAATACCTCAACACTTCAGTTCCGGCCCGGCAGCGCACGGACTTCGCGGCGCGGCGATTTCAGCAGGGCAAGGAGGCAAGACATTATGTATAAAGGTAGAGAGGGCCAGTGGGCCTTTTTCCTTCACCGCCTGTCGGGCCTGGCGATCCTGGCTTACTTTTTGATTCACGTCATCAGCATCAGCCTGTTCGTGTTCGGCGAGAAGACCTATATGGCCGTGCATCTCACCTACGATTTCATCCTGTTCCGGCTGGCGCTGGTCGCGGTGGCGGCGGGTGTGATGTACCACGCCATGAACGGCCTGCGCATCATCGTGATGGACTTTACCGGCAAGGGCGTGGCGTACCAGCGCCAACTCTGGTACAGCGTGCTGCTCGTCAGCGTCGTCTGGACCGTCTACGTGGCCTTCAAGGTCTTGCCGCGCGTCGCGGCGGGCGTGTAGGCCCATGAGCATCCCAACGAGCAGCAAATCAGTGAGGACTCCGTGACCATTCGCGCCCGCACCATGACCGACGCCAAGCAGCAGTCTCATACCAACGCCGAACTCAACTGGTGGATCTTCATGCGGGTCAGCGGCCTGATCCTGGTTTTTCTGGTGGTCGGCCATGTCTTCATGACCTTCGTGCAGGTCAGCGAATCCGACGCGACCTTCGACGCGGTGGTGACCAAACTGGGCAACCCCGCCTGGAAGTTCTACGACTGGCTGCTGCTGACCCTGACCATGCTGCACGGCAGCAACGGCGCACGCTACAGCATTGACGACTACGTGCGCAGCCGCCCCAACCGGGCCTGGGTCCGCAACATCTTTTTCACCGTCGCCGGGCTGATCTTCGTGCTGGGCACCGTCGGACTGTTTTCGTTCAACCCGAACTGAGGGGCAACCCGAACCGAAGGGCAAGTCACAGCCAAACCGGTAGCCCGACCGGGACACAGCCTTCAATGAAGAGGACAGAAAGCTTCAACATTGCGCCGCTTCCCACTGAACTAAAGCCTCACTTTCTCTATAAAGGGACACAAGATGCATCATCGATATGACGTTTTGGTGGTCGGTGCCGGTGGCGCTGGCCTGATGGCGGCCCTGTATGCGGCCAAAGGCAATGTCTCCGTCGGCGTGATTTCCAAGCTCTACCCGACCCGCTCGCACACCGGAGCCGCCCAGGGCGGGGTCGGCGCGGCGCTCGGCAACGTGCAGGAAGACCACTGGGAATGGCACATGTACGACACCATCAAGGGTGGTGACTACCTGACCGACCAGGACGCCGCCGAGATTTTCAGCAAGGACGTAATCGAGGCCGTCTACGAGCTCGAGCACATGGGCCTGCCCTTTTCGCGCACGGCGGAGGGCAAGATCGCCCAGCGCAAGTTCGGCGGCCACACCCGCGAGTTCGGCAAGGCCGCTGTGGAGCGCAGTTGCTACGCCAAGGACCGCACCGGCCACATGATCCTCCAGACGCTCTACCAGCAGAACGTCAAGGAGGGCACCACCTTCTTCAACGAGTTTCATGTGCTCGACCTGCTGATCGAGAACGGGCGCTGCTCCGGCGTGGTGGCCTTCGAGCTGTCGACCGGCGAGATCCACACCTTCCACGCCAAGGCGGTCATTCTGGCGGCGGGCGGCTACGGGCGCATCTTCAAGATCACGAGTAACGCCCTGACGCTGACCGGCGACCTGATGAGCATCTACTACCGCAAGGGCCTGCCGCTCGAAGACATGGAGTTCTACCAGTTTCACCCCACCGGCCTGACCAAGCTGGGCATTCTGGTGACGGAGGGCATTCGCGGCGAGGGCGGCATTCTGCGCAACAAGGACGGCGAGCGCTTCATGGAACGCTACGCCCCGACCCTCAAGGACCTGGCGCCGCGCGATATCGTCTCGCGCAGCATCTACACCGAGATCCGTGAGGGACGCGGCGTCGGTCCCGACAAGGACGCCGTGAACATCGACCTGACCCACCTGCCCCGCGACGTGATCGAGAACAAACTCAGCGAGATCACCGACCTGAGCCGCACCTACCTGGGCCTCGATCCGGTCAAGGATCTGGTGCCGATTCAGCCGACCGCGCACTACGCCATGGGCGGCATCCCCACCACCATCGACGCCGAGTGCATCGCCGACGATAGCGGCGCCATCATCGAGGGGCTGTACGCCGCCGGTGAGCAGGCTTGCGTGTCGCTGCACGGCGCCAACCGCCTGGGCACCAACAGCCTCGGCGACCTGATCGTCTTCGGACGCCGGGCCGGTATGTTCGCCGCCAAGTACGCCCGCAGCGCCGACATGCCCGAAATGCCGGAGAACCCCGAAGCCGAGTCGCGCCAGTTGCTGGATACGCTGAAAAACGCTGACGGGGCCGAGAACGCCGCCCGCATCCGCAAGGAGTTGCAGGAGACGATGATGAACAACGTCGGCATTTTCCGCAACGGGCCGGACATGGAGAAACAGGTCGAGATTCTGCGCGAGCTGCGCGCCCGCTACCAGCACGTCGGCGTGCAGGACCCCTCGGTCCGCTATAACTCCGAGCTGATCGAGGCGCTGGAGCTGGGCTTCATGCTCGACTGCGCCGAGGCCATGACCCACAGTGCCCTCAACCGCACCGAATCGCGCGGCGCCCATGACCGCGAGGATTTCCACACCCGCGACGATCAGAACTGGCTCAAGCACAGCATGGCCTACAAGGATTTCAGCCGCCCCGGCAATGTGCGCTTAGGCTACAAGCCGGTGGTCTTCAAGGGCGCCGAGCGCTACGAAACGGTCATGACCTACACGCCCTCGGCGGACACCAGCCTCAAGTTCCCGCCCAAGCCGCGCACCTTCTGAGCTGCATCTGAGGAATAAATGCATATCAACGTCAAAATCCTGCGCTTCGATCCCGAAAAAGACAAGAAGCAGCACTGGGAAACCTACAACGTCGAGGCCGAGCCGAGCGACCGGGTGCTGGACGTCATCAACCACGTCAAATGGTATCTCGACCCCACGTTGACCTTCCGGCGCTCGTGTGCCCACGGCATCTGCGGCAGCGACGCCATGCTGATTAACGGACGCAACCGCCTGGCCTGCAAAACGCTGCTCAAAGACGTGGTCAAGGAGGGCGGCACCATCAGCGCCGAGCCGATTCGCGGCCTGAAAGTCGAGAAGGATCTGCTGGTCGATATGGAGCCGTTTTTCGACGCCTACCGGATGATCATGCCGTACTTCATCAACGAGAACGCGGCCCCGGCAGCCGAGCGCATCCAGTCGCCGGAGGAAGCCGAGCGGATGGACCACGGCAGCAACTGCATCCTGTGCGCCTGCTGCACGACCTCCTGCCCGATCTTCTGGGTCAACGGCAGCTACATCGGCCCGGCAGCGATTGTGCAGGCCCACCGTTTCATCTACGACACCCGCGACGCCGCCACCGAGCAGCGCCTGAACATCATGAACCAGAATACCGGCGTCTGGCGCTGCCGCACCGCCTACAACTGCACCGAAGCCTGCCCCCGCGACATCCCGATCACGCAATTGATCGAAGAGGTCAAGCGCGCGGTGATGTACCAGCAGTCCTGAGAGCAATTTAAGCATACGTCGATGATTCAGGCTTGAGTGGCTTGCAAAGCTGCGAAGCAGAGGGGAGAGCAGGCCCGGTAGGTGCTGTTCTACCCAAGACGCCGCCCCCGAACGGGTAGAGATCTAAACGCCGAGCGTCATATAGGGGCCGACTGGAGAACTGGTCGGCCTCTGTGTTGTTACAAACCGCGTAGAGTCTGTATAAACGAATTGCGAACAGCTCAGTCGCCGCGCCGGACCCAGCGCACGACAACCTGCACCAACAGCAAGCTGAGCCCCACACCCAGCGCCATGAACGTCGCTTGCTGCCTCGGATCGTCGTCAATTGCCAGCGGACCGACTATCGCCAGCAAGGCGCTGTACCCTGTCGGCACCGACGCGCCTAGCCAACCGGCTCTCAGGGGTGGGCGGATGAGTGCGGCGCTGACCAGCGGCGGCAAGAATCCATCCATGAGCGGCCCGTAGACCAGGTAGGCCGGATGGAGATAGGGCGCATGTAGACGCTCGCCAACTGTCCCAGTGACCCAGATTGCCACCGCCAATGCCAGCAGGCCGATCAGGACGCACAACGCGGCCCGGCCAACCGGCATCGCCCGGCTCAGCTCAGGCGTCAGCACCCGTCTATTTCCCCTCCGCCCTCACTTCCAGCACCACGCTCTGCACCACGTCGCCGCCGAGTTCGGCACCCCTGGGCGTGGGGAAGACCTCGCCTATCGCCAGACTGTACCCGCCGACGCTGACGCGCTTGGGCGCGAGCCCGGTGTGGAGTTCGAGTTCGCTCGCCGGTTTGCCCAGCATCTTCACGGTGAAGTACACCGCCGCGTCCCCGGCCCAGACGCACTGCACGTTCACCGGACAGCGGGAGTCGACGATGTGCCGCAGTTCGAAGGCCAGGCCCGCCGCTGGCAACTCGGCTTTGGGGTGCTGCCGGTCGAGCCGAACCGTCATGGTGCCTGCCAGAGCACCCGGCTGCGTCTGAGACATCGCCGCAGTGGTTGGCGTACAGCCTCCGAGGAGCAGCGGCAGCAACAGGAGCGCAGGGTGCTTCATCTGTCCTCAAGTGTAACCCTGAAAGGTGACCGGCAGGCTATTTTTTGCTCAGAATTGCAGCGCGTACTTCGCGCTGTCGCTGCCCACACAATCCCCGACGCCGTGCCCGCTACTGTCGGCCTGGAAGGTGCAGGTCAGCGTTTTAATGGCCGACTTGTCGAGCCGCAACGTCTGCACGATCAGGTTGCCGGGGCGGGCGGTATTGCGAGGCGCGGCGGCGGCGCTCAGCCCGCCGTTGTAGCCGGAGTGGCCCGGCCCGTAGTTGCCTCCACCGAACCCACCCCCGACCCCGAAACTGGCGCTCAGGCCAATGGGCGACTCGCCGCCGATGACGCTGTAGGTGCCGCTGTAGAGGTCCTGGCCGAGCTGCACGGTCACGTTGTCAGGCTGGTTGGGCGTGGCGGCGCGAGGCTGGAAGCCGTTCAGGAACACCACCCGGCCCACCTGACCGCTGACGGTACCCACGATTCGCCCGGCGGTGCCTTGTTGCGTAGGCGCACACGACGCCAGCAGGGCCACCGGAAGGAGGAGCGCCGCAAGAGAGTAGTTCATGTTCAGATGGTACGCCCCGGCACCTGATTCCGGCTGAGAACGGCGCCTGACCGTGGCTGAGGCCAGCAAGCACTCGACAGGCCGGTCGGTTCACGCTTCCAATCCGGCCCGCCCGACTTGCGCTAAATTGTCAGGTCATGAAGGCCCACCTGACCCGATCACCGCGCCCCACCCGCCAGGCTCCCGAAGCTGCTGCCGCCGCGACTGCCCCGAAACTGCTTACCCCGAAGCTGCTTACCCTGGACATCGAAAAGGTGGTGGCCGGAGGGCTGGGCCTGGCCAGACACGAGGGCGGCGTGGTACTGGTACGCGGCGCCCTGGGCGGCGAGCGCGTCGAAGCCCGCGTGCAGGAGGGCCGGGGCGTGCGCCAGGGCAGTATTGTCAATATCCTGCGGGCCAGCCCGGACCGGGTAGAGGCGCCGGAGTTGCCCACCACCGACCTGGCCCACGCGACTTATCCGGCACAGCTCCGCATCAAACGCGAACTGGTCACCGAAGCCTTGCAGCGCATCGCCAAGATCGACATCGCCAAGATCGAGCACTCGGTCTCGGAGACGGTGCCCAGCCCCCGCGAGTGGCACTACCGCAACGGCGCGCAGTACCTGGTGACGCCGCGTGGCCTGGCCTACCGCGAGCGCCGGGGACACCAGCCCTGGGTCTTTGAGACCGACCCGATGGTGATCGGGGCCGTGGCCGCCGTGATGGCCAGGCTGGACGTGAGCCGCCTGGACCCCGCGCAGGAAATCGCCTTCCGGGGCAGTCTGCTGACCGGCGAGGTGGTGGCCGCGCTGATCGGCAAGGGCGAGCCTAAAACCTTCCTGCGGGCCGCCGACCACCTGCTCGACGCGGGCGTGATCGGCGTGACGCTGGCGGAGTCGGCGCAGCGGCGCTTCACGGCGGGTCTGCGGCTGATTACCGGCGAGGCCCAGGTGCATGAGCAGCTCGGCGACGTGCGGGTGAGCCTGTCGGCCACGGGTTTTGCGCAGGTCAATCCGGCGGCGGCGGGCGCGGCCTACCGGCTGGCGGCGTCCCTGGCGGGCAGCGGCACCCTGGCGGTGGACCTCTACGGCGGCAGCGGCGCCATCGCCCGGCATCTGGCGCCGAATTTCGGTAAGGTGGTGGTGCTCGACAGCGCCTCGGAGGCCCTCAAGCGGGGGCAACGCGACGTGGAAGCCAGCAAGCAGCGCAACCTGGTGTTTCGCCGCGCCAACCTCGACGACCTGTCCACCGAGATGCCGGACGCCGACGCCATCATCGTGGACCCGCCCCGCGCCGGGCTGAGCGCGGAGGCCAGGGGGGCAGTTACGCGCAACACCGCCAAAACCCTGGTGTACGTCTCCTGCGACCCGGCCACCTGGGCGCGCGATGTGGGCGAACTGGTCCGGGGCGGCTGGGTGCTGGGCGAGATCGTACCCTACGATTTTTACCCGCAGACCAGCCACGTCGAAGTGGTCAGCCGCCTGACGCGGGCGTGAACCGGGGCGCCGGGCGGCTGATGGTGGGTTGACGCCAAAATCGTTCGCGGAGATCGTTTTAGTTTTATATTGGCCTGGAATCAAAAGAGCGTTGTCGTCCTGAGCGCAGCGAAGGATCTCGTAGTTGAACGGGGTGATTAGAGAGAATCTTATTCGTGAGACGGGATTTGTGAGGTGAGAACGCCAACTGTCCGCCCCTCTACAAGTAGGTCTTCGACTCTTCTAGAGCAGATGTCATAAAAAGACCCTTTTTATGACCGAGCGGAGCGAGTAGTTTTGACTGAGCAGGACGCAGAATGGAGGCGCGGGGAGGCTGTTTTCCCCGTGGCGTAATTCGGAGTGCTGCTCTAAAGGGCGAAGGAT
>NZ_JANYGJ010000204.1 GCF_025362455.1 Deinococcus sp.
AGTTTTGACTGAGCAGGACGCAGAATGGAGGCGCGGGGAGGCTGTTTTCCCCGTGGCGTAATTCGGAGTACTGCTCTAGTTCGGTTGCTCTGGCCGCGCCTGCACACGACCTGTACGTGAGCGGCTGGGTGTCCCGGCACAGCGCCCAGCTCAGCGTGGAGGTGGACGCCGACGACCCGGTGCGCCACACGCCGGAAACCAGCTTTGCCGCCGTGACGGTTCTGCGCAACCTGTCGCGGACCGCGCCCCAGGGCTCAGGCGACGTCAGGGCGCGCTGCCAGGCCGGGCCGCAGGTCCAACTCGTGACCACCGACCACCGGGCTCAGGCCCACTGTACCCTGAACACACCGCTGGAAGGCACTTTGCAGATCAGTCTGGGCAGATCAGTCTGGGCAGGTCAGTCTGGACAGCGGCGAGAGCGTGGTCCCCGATCTGACGCCGCTGCCGGATTCGCCCATAACCGTCATCAGCGACCTCGACGACACGGTGCTCATCACCGGTGTGTCGCAGGGCCGAGCTCTGCGCACCTTCCTGAACGCCACCGTCGCCAACCGGGCCGCCTTCGCCGACATCGCCCCGCTGTACCGCACATTCACGGCGCGGGGCTGGCCCCCATCGTGTATCTGTCGAACAGCCCCACCGGCCTGACCGACTTTCTGAGGGCGGTACTCGCGGCGCGGGGACTGAGTGCCGGGCCGCTGCTGCTGCGCCCGCTGGACATTGGGGCGCTGCGCAGTCCCCAGGCCCACAAACGCGCCGCCCGCGAGGCCCTGGCCCGCGACCTGCCCGGCCAGTTTTTGTTGATCGGCGATACCGGCGAGAACGATCCGGAGATCTACGCCGCCTTTGCCAGAGCCCATCCGGGCCGGGTGGCGGGCATCGCCCTGCGTGACGTGGCGGGAGTGAAACGGGTCGCCACCGTCGCCGCGTTGACGGCGAATCTGGGCGTGCGCGTGGTCATCAGCCCAGGTGCGGCGGCCTTCGAGTCAATCTTGCCCTGACGGTGTTTGAAGCGCCTTCCGGATCAGCCGAATCTGGCCCCGGTGACTTACCTCGTCTTCCATGACGTGAAACCAGGCCCAGTGCTGGTTGGCGTACCCGAAATACGGCACGCTCAGGCGCGAGGCCAGCCAGGCGTCGTCTTTCTGGGCCAGCGTTGATAACGTTTCGGCGCGGGCGGCAGCCAGCTCACTGAGATGCCGCTCCAGGCTGAGGCCCGTGACGCGCTCGCCCGCCTCGCCGAAGGTCATGGCGCCGACGTAGGGCGCGTATTCAGGCAGCAGCGGCTCCATCGGGTCCACACCGCCGAAGCTCAGGTGCTGGTAGATGCGGTCCGTGGCGGCGATGTGCGCGAGCAGCATGCCAGCCGAATTGGTAAAACCGGGCGGCCTGGCGTCCAGTTCACTCACGCTCAGCCCCTCCACCGCCTGCAAGGTGGTGTGGCGGGCGTACTTCAGCATGTCGACGAGCAGCCCGATCTGCGGCGTATAGGGCGGCTCGGCCTCGATGCGGCACAGGCGCTCCCCTTGAGCTTGGGTGAGAGTCATGGTCAGAGTTTAGCGGGCCAACAAGCCTAGAGCAGTACTCCGAATTACGCCACGGGGAAAACAGCCTCCCCGCGCCTCCATTCTGCGTCCTGCTCAGTCAAAACTACTCGCTCCGCTCGGTCATAAAAAGGGTCTTTTTATGACATCTGCTCTTGCGGGCCAACAAAAAGAGCAGCGGCGAAGGTCGTTGCTCTGCCTCTTTCGACGTTCTACCTACTCGGCCAGCACGGCCTCTTCCACCGGCTTGGCGACGACCACGGCCTCCTTGATAGTGCCTGCCTTGATGGCCGCCGTGACCTTCTCGCGCAGCTCTTTTTGCAGCTCCGGGCGCTCGGTGACGTAGGCGATGGCCTTTTCCTTGCCCTGGCCGATGCGGTCTTCATTGTAGCTGTAGAAGCTGCCCGACTTTTTCACGATGTCCATGTCGGCGGCCAGCGTCACGAGGTCGCTGATCTGATCGAAACCCTTGCCGAAGGTGATGACCAGCTCGACTTCCTTGAACGGCGGCGCAATCTTATTCTTGACCGTCTTGATCTTGATGGTGGCGCCCACCGCGTCGTTGCCCACCTTGAGCGGCTGGCCGATGCGGCGCACGTCGAGGCGCACCGAGGCGTAGAACTTCAGCGCCCGCCCGCCGGTGGTGGTCTCCGGGTTGCCGTACATCACACCGATCTTCTCGCGGACCTGGTTGATGAAAATCGCGGCGGTGCCGGTTTTGGACAGGATGGCCGTCAGCTTGCGCAGGGCCTGCGACATCAGCCGGGCCTGGAGGCCGGGCAGCGAATCGCCCATGTCGCCCTCGATCTCGGCGCGGGGGGTCAGGGCCGCCACCGAGTCGACCACCACCACGTCCACGGCGCCGCTGCGCACCAGCAACTCCATGATCTCCAGGGCCTGCTCGCCGTTGTCGGGCTGCGAGACCAGCAGGTCGTCGGTGTTGACGCCCAGGGCGCGGGCGTACACCGGGTCCAGGGCGTGCTCGGCGTCGATGAAGGCCGCCGTGCCGCCCGCTATCTGCGCCTGGGCGATGATCGCCAGCGCCAGCGTGGTCTTGCCGCCCGCCTCCGGGCCGTAGATTTCGGTCACGCGGCCACGCGGAATGCCGCCGATGCCCAGCGCCAGGTCCAGGCTCAGGCTACCGGTGCTGATGGCCTGCACGTCGAGCTTGGTGTCGGCGCCCAGGCGCATGATGCTGCCCTTGCCGAACTGCTTTTCGATCTGGCTCATGGCCATGTCGATGGCCTTGGCGCGTTCCTTGTCGTTGTTGGGCGCGGCGGTGGTTTCTTTGGGGTTGTCTTTGCTCATAAGGTGTCCTCCGGGGACAGGCTGATCTGGATGGTGTCCGGTTGATCTTGGCTGGCCTGATCCTAATTGGTAGAAATTATTGGTACGGATTCAGTACTGGACATAATAGTACCACGAAACCGGAACGACGCCAGGTTCTCGTAAACCGGTCCCGTCTTCTGGAGATGGCTGCGGTAGAGCGTCAGCGTGGGCGCCTCCCAGACGGTCTCGAAGGTGATCGGTGGCACGCGGGGGGCCGGTCCCTTTTTACGCGCCAGGGTGATGTGGGCCTTGAACGCCTGGTTGTCCGTCTCGGCGCCGAGTTCGGCTATTGCGAAGCGCAGCCGCTCGGCCAGCGTACTGAGCCCGTCGCCTTCTAGCGCGTTGCTTTTAACCCCCATGCTCTTAGCGCCCACACTCTCAACCCGGACGAACCAGACGCGGGGGCTGCCCTCATTCGGGTGGTAACCGGTGCCGCGCAGCCGAATGGTGATCGGTGCCGTCTCCAGCGAGAGCTGCTCGCCCAGCGCCCTAAAGTCGGAGAGCCGCGCCGGGTCGGTGCTGGGCAGGTACGCCAGGGTGATGTGAAGCTGATCCGGCTGCACCGCCCGCCAGTTGCCGCGCAGTTCTTTCTGGGCCACGGCCAGCGCGTCGGCCACGGGGGTCGGAAGATGCAGCGCGTAAAACAGTCGGGGCCGCGCCTCGTGGGCGCCCTGGTCACCCTGGTCGAAGCTGGGGGCGGGTTTGGAGTTGCCGGATTTGGAGTTGCCTGATCTGGATATGTCTGATCTGGAGGGGTCGGCAGGGCGTTTGGGTCGGTCCCGTCCTGCCTTGCTCTGCGCCGACGGTGCGGCGTCCGACGTCGCCCGGTTTGAGGGCGCCCGGTCTGATCGGTCTGTGGCTGGGCGGTCCCGGTCTGAACGGTCCCGGTCTGAACGCTCCGGTCTACCCCGACGTCCTGACTCGCTGCGTCCTGGCGGTTTGCCCTGGCTCCTGTCCGGTCCTGACGGCGCTGAGGTGTTCCGCCCGGCATCCGTTTCGTCCAGGTACTCAGTCCTCACCCGTTTCGGCGCCGGTTTGCCGCTGTGCGAACGGATTTTGCTCAGCTCACTTTTGACCGAGGCCGCCTTGCTCGTTTTGGCAGTGCTCATTTTGCTAGTGCTCGTTTTGCTAGTGCTCGTTTTGGTAGTGCTCATTCTGGTGTTGTCCAGCTTGAGCTTGCCGTCCCTGCGCGGCCCGGTCACGCGCTCACCCCATTCCAGCTCGTCAATGTTCGGAAGGCCAGGGTCAGTGCCGTGCTGGCGGCCCGTTCCCGAATCTGCCCAGCGTCGCCCGGCCAGTTCATGACGGCTGTCTGTTCCCGATCGCGGCTGACCAGCGCCACCGCCATCTGCCCCTGAGTGGCGCCCTCCAGGCTGGCGCACACGCTCAGGCCCACCTCGGCGCCGAAGCGTTCGCGTGCGCCGTGTGCCAGCTCCAGCGCGGCCTGGATACTGACCACTCCGGCCTCGCTGAGCGTCAAAGGTGTCAGGCCCAGCGTCAGCAGGGTCGCGTGATCCTCCGAGATGGCCGCGCCGCGCAGCAGGGGAGAGCCCGCGAACTGAAGCGCCAGCGTGCCCCCGCTGCCCGCCTCGACGACGGCGAAGCTGCGCCCGCTGAGCAGCCCGGTGACGGTGCTCGCCAGGGTCGCCGCCGCGTCGCCCGGCCCCTCCTCGGCCCAGATGAAGCCCTCCAGCACGCCGCGTACCCGCGCTATCACCGGCCCGGCCAGCGCCTGTGCGGTCTCCAGACTGCCTGCGCTGGCCGCCACGCGCACGTCGGTGCCACTTTTGCGGGCGTAGGTCGCCACGCTGGGGTTCGCCACCTGCGTCAGCTCGCCCAGCCGGGTGGCCACGTCGCTCTCGCCGATGCCGCAGGTGTGCAGCGTCACGGCGTAGAACGCCTGCTGGGGCAAGTTCAGGCGCGGCAGCAACTGCTCAAGGAACATCCGGTGCATCTCGCGGGGCGGCCCCGGCAGGGCGGCGAGCTGCTTTCCGGCGAACTGGTGGCCTGCGGGCAGCGTCACGAACCAGCCGGGCGCGGTGCCGTTGGGGTTGGGCAGCGCCGCCGCCGAGGGAATCAGCCAGGCCTGCTTGCGGTTGATCGGCGCCATGACCCGGCCCCGCGAGGTGAACAGCCCCTCCAGCCAGGCCAGCAGCGCCGGGTCTTCGGTGGGCGTCTCTGCGGCCACGGCACTGATGGCCTCGCGGGTCAGGTCGTCGTCGGTGGGGCCCAAGCCGCCGCCCAGAATCAGCAGGTCGGCCCGGCCCAGCGCCTCACGGATCATGCTGGACAGGCGAGAGAGGTTGTCGCCCACCGTCGCCTTACGCTGCAAGGTCACGCCCCGCACGCCCAGCTCACGCGCCACGAAGGCGGCGTTGGTATCCACGATCTCGCCCAGCAACAGCTCGGTGCCCACGCTGAGAATCTCGGCGGTGAGGGTGGTGCTCAAGAGGACTGCCCCGGTTGGGTGGCGGTGTCGGTCAACAGAGTGTTGGTCAACAGGATGGTCAACAGGGTAGACATCCTTCCAGCATAGGGAAGTGGGGAGTGGGATGTGGGATGTGGGCTTGGTCGTTTCCTGTACGACGCTGCCCCGGACGGTCTGGAAGGCCAGATTGCCCAATTTCAGCTCCCTGCCGCAGCGACCAGAACAACAGCCAGAACAACAGAACGTGGCCCCAGGGGCCTTGACCCACAACCCACGACCCACGACCCACAACCCACAACCCACAACCAAAAAAAGGGCGGCCACTGCGGCTCGCCCCTATCTTGTGCCCTGTTCAGCCCGCCTTATTCAGCCCCAGTCCCCAGGTCTGCCGCTCGCGCTCGGCCACGCGGCGGTGCAGCGCCAGAATCGCCTCGTTGCCCTGGACCCGGCCACCCTCCAGCGCGGCGGCGGTGGCCGCGTCGAGGTACGACAACCGGCGCAGCTCGTCGGTCAGCAGGCCGTCGCGGGTGTGCCTGACCCCGCGCTCCTGGCGCAACGTGGCGCTGTCCTTGCCCAGCACGCTGCGGTTACTGACGCTACCGAGCTGCCCGAAAATCTGCCCCTGGCCGCCGTGACGGGCGGCGGCGCTCATCAGGGTGCGGCGGGCGTCCTGGGACTCCAGGCGGGCGTGCAGCCAGCTCATGGCCTGGGGGTCACTGCTGCGCTCGGCGATGTCGGCGGCCAGGCGGATATCGCCGGTCAGGGCGCGGGCGAAGGTGTCGTGCATGCGGCGCTGGACCCGGCGGGCCTGGGTGGTGTCGGTGCGGGCGGCCAGGCCCACGAACTCGGCCACGCTGAGGGTCGGTTCGGGTCCGGCGCCGAAGTCGCGCAGCTCACGCCCCAGCTTATGCTGATGCTCGAAGGCGGCCCAGTGCGGGTTTTCCCAGTCGAGCCGTGCCCACTCGGCGGCGGCGCTCAGGCCCAGCGCGGTGAGTGCCGAGCTGGCGTGCAGGCGGGTGTCACTGCTCAGCGGCAGCCGGAGACTGCCGATCTGGAGGGTGGGAGCAACAGTCATCATGTCGGCTTTCATGGAAGTATTGTAGCATGATTCTGCTCAGAACATAATTTATGAGGCCAGATGGATGGACGCTCAAGGTGAGGTTTTGCGCTGCTGGGCGGGCGAGCAGTCTGCATGTCGCGCCGCGCCGGGTGGGATGCTCTATACTGCGCCGCGCAGGTT
>NZ_JANYGJ010000103.1 GCF_025362455.1 Deinococcus sp.
GCCTTGCCTTCCAGCATCTTGAAGGTGGCGATCAGCCTTGAGCGGGTGTCTTCCATCGGAATCACGTCGTCGATGTAGCCTTTGGCGGCGGCGGCGTAGGGGTTGTCGAAGGCGGCGCCGTACTCGCGGATTTTCTCGGCCCGCATGGCTTCGGGGTCGGGGGCGGCCTGAATTTCGCGGCGGTAGACGATGTTGGCCGCGCCCTGGGCACCCATCACGGCGACGGCGGCGGTGGGCCAGGCGTACACCACGTCGGCGCCCATGTCACGGCTGTTCATGGCCAGGTAGGCGCCGCCGTAGCTCTTGCGGGTAATCAGGGTGATTTTGGGCACCGTGGCCTCGGCGTAAGCGTAGAGCATCTTGGCGCCGTGCCGGATGATTCCGGCGTGCTCCTGCGCCACGCCGGGCAAAAAGCCGGTCACGTCCACCAGCGTCAGAATCGGGATGTTGTAGCAGTCGCAGGTGCGGATAAAACGGGCGGCCTTGTCGCTGGCGTCAATGTTGAGCGTGCCCGCCATGACCTTGGGGTTGTTCGCCACGATGCCCACGACCTGAGTGCCCAGATGCGCGTAGCCGCACAGGATGTTCCTGGCCCACTGCGGCTGAATCTCGAAGAACTCGGCGTCGTCGGTGAGCGCGTGAATCACGCTGTGCATGGCGTAGGGACGGCGCTGATCGGGCGTGACCAGTTCGAGCAGTTCCGGCGTCTGGCGGCTGGAGGGATCGGACGTTTCACGCGGCGGCGCCTTCTCGCGGGCGTTCTGGGGCAAAAAGCTCAACAGCTTGCGCACACCGTCGAGAACAGCCTCGTCGCCGTCGAATTCGAGGTGAGCCACGCCGCTCCTGCGGGTATGCACGTCGGCGCCGCCCAGCTCCTCGAAGGTGACTTCCTCGCGGGTCACGCTCTTGATGACTTCCGGCCCGGTGATAAACATGAAGCTGCTGCCCCGGCTCATCAGAATAAAGTCGGTCAGGGCCGGTGAATACACCGCGCCGCCCGCGCACGGCCCCAGCACGGCGCTGATCTGCGGCACCACGCCGGAGTAGGTGGCGTTGCGGTAGAAAATCTCGCCGTAGCCGCTGAGCGAGTCCACGCCCTCCTGAATGCGCGCCCCCGCCGAGTCGTTCAGGCCGATGATCGGGCAGCCGGTGCGGGCCGCCAGGTCCATGATCTTGCCGACCTTCTGGGCGTTCATTTTACCTAAGCTGCCGCCCAGCACGGTGAAATCCTGCGAAAACACGAACACCTGGCGCCCGGCGATGGTGCCGCTGCCGGTGATAACGCCCTCACCCGGCGCCTGCACACCGCCCATCAGCGCTCCGCCGCCGTGCTCGGTGAAGGTGCCGAATTCCAGGAAACTGCCGGGGTCGAGCAGGTAATCCAGGCGTTCACGGGCCGTCAGTTTTCCGGCGTCGCGCTGCTTTTGCTGGCGTTCGGGGCCACCACCCGCGTAGGCGGCGGCGCGGCGCTGCTCCATTTCGGCGATGAGTTCCTGGAGTTCGAGGTTGTGGGTCACGAGTGCAGTCTAGAGCGCTTGGGAGAAGGTGGTGGCTGGAGGTGCTTGAGTCGGGGACGTTGCGTTGCGTGAGGCTTCAGCGAGTTGCATATGCGTCGGCTTCCCAGCGGGCAGGCCCTTCATCGTGAGCGGACTGTCGTCATGAGCGGACTGTCGTCATGAGCGGACTGTCGTCATGAGCGGACTGTCGTCATGAGCGGACTGTCGTCATGAGCGGACACCCATGAGGGTGCCATTCCTCCCCATGAGGGTGCCATTCCTCCCCATGAGGACGCCCCCGCCCCGGTGGGGCGCCACTGGCCCCAGGTTCGGGGGGAGAGCAGGCGTGCCCAGCGCTCAAGCGTCGTCATCGGCGCTGCGCCGACCAAGACGGCGCGTCCGTTCACGACGAGTGCTTGCAGAGGGTCGGTGAGCGCAGCGAATGCCCTCATCCCTTCCCACTCCCCACTTCCCACAGGCCACACGCCACACGCCGCTCACCTGCCCCTACCTCAACTGCGCCAATAAACTCTGCGCCTGCTCGGCGACTTCGCTGTCGGCCATGACGCTGTAGTGGTCGGCCTGCATACCGCCGACGCTGGTAAAGTCGCGGCGGCCACCGCTCAGGGCGTAGCTGAGCAGGCCCCAGGCCGCGCCGATGAGGATGCCCAGCAGCAGACCGTCGAGCAGCAGCACCAGCAGGCTCAGCGCCCGGCCTGAACGACCACGCCATGTTTCTCACTCAACTCGATAATGTTCGCCAACGTGTGAATCGGCACGCTCAGGTCGGCCAGGTTCTCGCGGCCATGCTCGAAGGCTTTCTCGATGACGCAGCCCAGCCCCAGCAAGGTCGCCCCGCTGAGCGCAATCATCGTCGAGAGTGCCCGCAGGGTGCCGCCGGACGCCAGAAAATCGTCGATAATCACCACCCGGTCATCCGGCCCCAGAAACTCGCTGGACACGAACAGATCGACCACGCCGCCTTTGGTGCGGCTGAGCGACTGGGCGGTGAACGAGGGCTCCTTCATGGTGATCGGTTTTTTCTTGCGGGCGTAGACCATCGGCACATTCAGCTCGATGGCCGTCACCAGCGCCGGGGCGATGCCGCTGACCTCGATGGTCAGGATTTTGTTGGGCCGCAAGTCGCGGAAATACCCGGCGAAGACCACCCCCATCTCGCGGGTCAGGCTGGGCAGCAACTGATGGTTGACCAGCCCGTCTACCTTGAGAATGCCGCCGGGCAAGATGACGCCGTGTTCCTGAATGGCCGTTACGAGAGACTGCATGAGCCGCAGTGTAGAGCGTGCAGCCGGGGAAATGGCGGCTCAAGGCGGGCGTGTGGAGGCCAAAGTTCCGAGTCTTTGGGCAATCAACCCCTCTGCTGCGCGGCTGTGCGAGTCCGTCTATGCCCGCCTTCCCACTCCCCTAGAGCAGTACTCCGAATTACGCCATGGGGAAAACAGCCTCCCCGCGCCTCCATTCTGCGTCCTGCTCAGTTAAAACTACTCGCTCCGCTCGGTCATAAAAAGGGTCTTTTTATGACATCTGCTCTAAAGCAGTACTCCGAATTACGCCACGGGGAAAACAGCCTCCCCACGCCTCCATTCTGCGCCTTGCTCCGTCAACACTACTCGCTTTGCTCGGTCATAAAAAGGGTCTTTTTATGACATCTGCTCTAGTTGACGCTCCAGTCCTGATACACGTAGTTCCAGACCGGATGCACCGCCACGCCGCCAACGCGCGGGTTGGCGAAGTCGTACTGAACCGGGTTGAACAGCGGCGCCCAGGCGAAGTCGGCCAGGATCTGCTTTTGCACCTTCTGGTAGCCTGCCACCGCCTTGTCCATCGGCTGTCCGCGCAGTTTGGCGAGCTGGGCGTCCACGTCCGGGTTCTTGTAGCCCGACAGGTTGAAGCCGCCCGGCTGGTAGTAGCCCGACTCGAACAGCACATCCAGAAAGTCCGAGGGGTCCGGATAGTCCTGAGACCAGTTCGACAGCCCGATGGCCACGGCGCCCGGCGTGGTGATGGTGTTGATGTACTCGGCGTTGGGCAGCGCCTTGATGTTCACCTTGATGCCGATGGCCGCGAGCTGCTGCTGCGCGGCCTGCGCCAGCTTGGGAAACGGCTCGTCGGAGCTGGTGATGAAGGTCAGGTCGCCCTTATCGGTGTAGCCTGCCTGTTTCAGCAGCGCCTTCGCCCTGGCGACGTCCTGGGTTCCGGCGGGAATGCTGGGGTCGTAGCCGGGCAGCCCCGGCGCCAGAATCTGTCCGGTGACCTTGCCACGCCCGTTGACGAGCTGCACCATGCGCTTTTTATCTATCGCCAGGTTGACCGCCTGGCGCACCAGCTTGTTGTCGAACGGCGCCTTCTGGGTGTTCATGAACACGTAATAGGTGCCGACCTGCACCGAACTCGTGATGTAGGGCTTGTATTTGGGATCGCTGTTGACCGCCGCGAACTGGGCCGAGGGAATGCCGTTGCCCAGCACGTCCACCTGCCCGGTCTGGGCGCGCAGCAGCGAGACCTGTTCACTCAGGCCGAGCTGAAATTCCAGCGTCTCGATCTTGGCCGCCGTCGCCGGGTCGAAATACTTGGGGTTGCGGATCAGCGTCAGCTTCTGGCCCGGCACCCACGATTTGAACAGGAACGGCCCGTTACTGACGATGTGGTGCGAGAAGTCGGCGCCGTACTGCTCCACCGCCTTTTTCGGCACGGCGGAGGCGAAGGGTGTGGCCAGCACGTTCAGGAAGGTCCGGTCCGGTGACTTGAGCACAAACTGGATGGTGTACGGATCGATCACCTTGATACCGCTGACGGCCTTGGCCTTGCCGTCCACGAAGGCGTCGGCGCCGACCAGCCCGCCGAACCAGCCGCTCTTGCCGCCCTGGGGGGATTTGGTCTTGGGATTCAGGACGCGCTCGAAGGCGTACTTGAAGGCCGCCGCGTCGGTGCTTTCGCCGTTGGCGAAGGTGATGCCCTTACGGATCTTGAAGGTGTAGGTCTTGCCGTCCGGGCTGACGGTGCCCAGATCGGTGGCGCCCCAGGGCCTGAGCTTGGTGCCCGCGTCGTAGGTCAGCAGCGTCACGAACAGCGAGTGGATCACCGGCCAGTTCTGGGTGTCGTAGCCGATGGCGGGGTCCAGGCTCTGGAAGTCCGACGGGTAAGCGACGGTGACGGTCTTGCCCGCCGCCAGGGCCGGAGCGGACAGGGCGAGGGTCAGGGTGAGGGCAGCGGTCAGGATCTTCGTCATGGGTCGTCCTTTTTGCTCGTTCGCTCGAAATCGGTTGACTTGAAGTTGACTGGTGCTCAGGCTGGACGGTGTGCTCAAGCTGGACGGTGTGCTCAGGCTGGACGGCGTGCTCAGGCGGTGATGCGGGGATCGACCCAGCGGTAGACCAGATCGACGAGCACGTTGGCGACCACGATGCACAGCGCCGAAAACAGCACCGTGCCCATAATCATCGGCAGATCGATGTTCTGCACCGCCTGCCAGGCCAGCGTGCCGATGCCCGGCCAGCCGAACACCTGCTCGGTAATCAGCGCCCCGCCCAGCAAGACCCCCAGGTCGAGGGCCGTCATGGTGATGAGCGGGCGCAGGGCATTTTTCAGGGCGTGCCTGAGCATCACCCGGCCCGGCGAGACGCCCTTGGCCCGCGCCGTGCGGATGAAGTCCTCGCCCAGCACTTCGAGCAGGCTGGCGCGGCCCACGCGGGCGTAGTACCCGGCCCCGGAGAGCCCCAGCGTCAGCGCAGGCAGAAACAGGCTGATCGGCCCGCCCTCGGCCCCGCCCAGCGGAAAGACCGGATACAGATAGCCAAAAACGTACAGCAAGATGATGCCCAGCCAGAACGACGGCACCGCCAGCGTCAGCAGCACGAAGGTGCTGGCCAAAGCGTCCACCGCCCGCAGCCTGGTTGCGGCGGCCAGCAGCCCCACCGAGGCCCCGATCAGCACCTCGAAGGCCAGCCCGGACAGTGCCAGCGCCGCCGTGTAAGGAAAGCGCTCCAGAATGGTCGGCAACACCTGCTGCTCGGTTTTGTACGAGCGGCCCAGGTTGCCGCGCAGGGCCTGGCCCAGGTAGCGCCCGTACTGCACCGCGAACGGCTGGTCGAGCCCAAGCTGGCGCCGGATGCCCGCCACCGTATCCACCGAGGCGTTGGGTCCGGCGATCATCCGGGCCGGGTCGGCGGGCACCTTGTAGCCCACGAAGAAGGTCAGCAGCGACGCCAGCAGCAGCACGGCCACGCTCCACAGCACCCGGCGACCCAGGAAGCTCAGCATCTCAGCTCACCCTTCAATCTACCCTTCTTCATCTCAGTCTACTTTTCATCTCAGTCTACCTTCCGGCCACTCTTGGGATCGAGCGCACTCTGAAGCCCGTCGCCGAGCAGGTTGAAGGCCAGTACAGACAAGCCCAGGAACACGCCGGGGAAGATGACCAGCCAGGGACTGACGGTCAGGTACTGGGTGCCGTCGGCGATCATGTTGCCCCAGTCGGGCGTGGGCGGCTGGACCCCGATGCCCACATACGAGAGCGCCGCCACGAACAGCACGGTGGTCGAGAAGTTGAGCGTGCTGTAGACCGTCACCAGGCCCAGAATCTGCGGCAGGGCGTGCCTGAAGATGATCCGGGCGTCGCTGGCGCCCAGCGCACGGGCCGCCTCGATGTACTCGCGCCGCCGCACCGAGAGCAGCTCAGCCCGGATGACCCGCGCCAGGTAAAACCACGACACGCCCCCGATCACCCCGATGATGACCCCGATGCCGGGGCGCAGCACGGCGGCCAGAAAGGCGGCCAGCAGCAGCACCGGAAAGCTGATCAGCACGTCGGTCAGGCGCATAATCAGAGTATCGAGCAGCCCGCCGAAGTACCCGGCCAGCGTGCCCAGCACCAGGGCGACGGCGGTGGCGATCAGGTTCGAGAGCAGCGCGATGGTCAGCGAGGTGCGGGTGCCGAACAGCAGCCGGGCGCACAAATCTCGGCCCAGCGCATCGGTGCCGAAGATGAATCCCTGGCCGGGCGGCAGCGGCGCCCCCAGCTCGGATAGGCCGTCAGGGTACTGGGTGACCGGATCGTGGCCGGAAAGCCAGGGCGCCAGGAGGCAGATCAGCAGTAGCGCGGCGGTGATGACCAGCCCCAGCACCGAGCCGGGTTGACGCCGGAAACGCCGCCACAGTGCAAACGAGGCGAATGGACTGCTCAGGGACGGTCTGGACGGCACGGCAACGCTCAATGGCAACCTCGCGGGGCGAACAAAGCGGAAACGGGAACGCAGGGCGGCGCGGGCTTATCCCGGTTGTCGGGCGGTGAGCCCACGCTCTGTATCGGCCAGGAAGCTCCTCAGAGACGCGAAGTAGCTCTGCGGATCGTCCCACATGCTCAGGTGGCTGCCCGCCTCGGCGATGTGAACCCGGCTGCCCGGAATGCGGCGGCCCATCTCCTCGATGTCTGCCGGGTTCATCGAGTCGTGTCGGCCCACCGTCAGCAGGGTCGGGACCACGATCCGCTGGAGGTCGGCCCAGCGGTTCCAGTCGGCGAAATTGCCGGTCACCACGAACTCGTTGTCGCCCTGCATGGTGTTGTACACAGGCAGCGCCATGTGCCCGAACATCCGCTGCACCGGCTCCGGCCAGGGCAAGCTGCGGCAGATGTGCAGGTTGTACAGCCGGGTCAGCAGCGCCTGGTAGTCGGGTGCGGCGTAGTCGCCCGCCGCCTCGTAGCGCTTCATGGCGGCCACGTCTTCCGGCGCCATTCGCTCGCGCAGCTCGCCCAGGTAGCTCACGTACGACCCGATGCTGGCGGTCATGTTGCTGATAATCAGGCCCCTGAGACGCGACTGGTACTTCAGCGCGTACTCGATGCCCAGCATCCCGCCCCAGGACTGGCCGAACAGGTAAAACTGCTCCAGGCCGAGCGCGGCGCGGACCTGCTCGACCTCCTCACGGAAGCGCTCTACGTTCCACAGCGCGGTGTCGCCCGGCTGATCGGAAAAGTACGAGCCGAGCTGATCGTAGTAATAAAAAGTGTACTCGTCGGGCGAGAGCTGGTCCTCGAAGCACTCGAAGTACTCGTGGGTGCAGCCAGGGCCGCCGTGCAGCAGCAGCAGCACGATGGGACCGTGCCCGACCTTGCGGGTCCAGACCTGGTATCCGCCGTCAATTTCGATGTGCCGAACCGCCGCCTCACTCGCCTGGATCATGGACCACTCCGGGGATCAGCACTGAGAAGAAAGTCGCAAGTTGTGCATCCGACCAGCACCGGATTCAGGGCACGGCAACCGGTCCGCATCTGAATGTGAAGGATGGTAACGCAGTTTGTCATAATCGTCAACTAAAGACCGTTTTATTTGCGAATGACTTAGGAAAGTAAGAATTCTTACGATGCACTTCGAGAACACGTCCATTGCGTGTGATCTGGGCGCAGGTCAACTGGCGGTCCGGTTTACTCACTGTTGCCGGGCCGCTCCTGAACTCCCTGCCCCGCCCTCCCCACTCCCCACAAGCCCTATTCTTCTCGCATGGCCCGCAAAACCCCGTCCACCTGGCCCGAACCCCTCCCCGAAGCCGAAGCCCTGGTCTGCGCCCTGTGCGCCCGCGAGGTACTCACGCTAACCCAGCACCACCTGACGCCCGTGTTGCAGGGCAAACGCCGGGGCCTGAAAGTGCAAGACCTGCCCACCGTGGGCTTTTGCGCAGGCTGCCACGGCTACGTGCATACCACCTTCAGCCATCACGACCTGGCCGGTCCCTACAGCAGTCTGGAAGCCTTGCAGGAACATGAAGGCGTCATCAAGTTCGTGGCCTGGGTCCGCAAACAGCCGGTGGGCAAGGCGATCAAGGTGAAGTGAGTCCGGCTCATCCCCGCTGTTTCCGCGCACCAGCCGCCCACCCTCAGTTGCGGCTGAGCAGATACGCTTTGGGGTGGTGCCCACCGCTGTAAACCTGAAACAGCTCGTGGGCGTGCCAGCGGTCTTGCTCGGCGATCAGGCGCTCGAAGAGTTTGAGTTCGTGGGTCAGCACCACCAGACGGCCCTGGCGCGAACACAGCCGGTGCATCTCGCGCAGAAAGGCGGTGTAGAGCGCCTCGTTGCCGCCCGGCACGGTGATGGCGTCGCCCCAGGGCAAATCGGCCACGATCAGCTCGAAGCTGCGCGGAGGCAGGCCGGTATTCAGGGCGTCCACCTCGGCCACCTCGATCTGGCGGCCCGCCGCCTGGATGTTCTGCTGAGCGCAGCGCACGGCGGCGGGGTCGTTGTCCACGCCCACCAGCGCCGCGCTCGGCCCCAGCAGATCGCGCTCGATGAGCAGAGTACCGCTGCCGCTCATCGGATTGAAGATGCGGTCTGCCTCGCGCACCCCGGCCAGCTTGAAGATGGCGTAGGCGATGGTGGCGTTCAGGCCCCCGGCCATGTTGCACGCCCGCCAGGCCCGCGCCGACAGCGGCCTGGGCGTCAGGCGGGCCAGCACGTCCCAGCCTTCCTCGAAAGGGGCTTCCGGCGCGGCTTCCTGCTCCTCCTCGTCCCAGCTCTCCGTCGGCGCCGGGTCGGCGTCGCGCAGCCAGCGCGGGGGCGCTCCGGTGCGGGCGGCGCCCCGACCACCACCCTGATAATTGGCCCGGCTGTTGCGTTCACCGTGCGGCGAGGGGGCGCGGCGCTCCTCTTCCCGCTGTCCGGGCGGCGGGGCCACCACCTGGCGGTTGGGATTCTCGGTGGGGCGCAGGCGGATGAGCAGCTCGCCCTCGTCGGGGAGGTGCGGGATGCCCAGCGACGTTTCAAGTTCCTCGGCCAGACGGCGCATGGTCGAGGACTCGCGCCCGGCGGCGCTGAGGCGAAAGCTGCCGTGGCCTCCGTAGGCGATCACCGGCAGCAGAAAAGCGCTGAGTTCACCGAGTTGCTGATGGCCCAGCAGGGCTTTGGGGCGCGGCACATCGAAGGTCTTGATGCGGTACACCGCCACGCTGCCGCGCAGCCGGGTCAGCCGGGTCGGGTCGCCGGGAAACCAGAAGCGGCTGCCGCGCTGGTCACGCACGCCGGGCACCTGTTTGAGTTCTTCTTGCGCCACCGCCTCCAGGCCGTCCAGCGCCTCGGTCTCGTATTCGGCGCCGGGGCCGCTGGGACCACTGGGGCGTTTGCTGGGGCGATGACTAGAGCGGCGGCTGGTCTGGGGGGAAGGGCGCGGCATGACTGGACAGTATAGAGCCTGTGGCGGGGCAACACAGAGCCTGCGGCGGGGCAGCACAGAGCCTGCGGCGGGGCAACACAGGGCCTGCGGCGAGCCGTCAAGCGGCGACCAGATCGACTGTGCCGCGCCAACTTGTGATAACCTCTGCTCACTCAGGGACACGGCCCATGCTCCAGCTCTGGAGCGTTCCTTCACCAAGGCCGCCGCATTTGATTTGAGATTAAAGATGTCCTTGTCAAGCTTTAGCTGCTGACAACGCTGCACAGAGCAGCCTCTTCACTCGTTTTCCTGACCGGGCCGCAGCCGATTTTTGCCCGCACCAAGGCTGATGAACATGTTTAGATGTGATGTTTGCCTTCAGCCTCAGGGCGCTGGCGTGCCGAGTGTACTGGTTCCCGTTCAGACCCGCGCCGTGACGTATCCGAGACGCGAAAAGATATACCCACCGCTGCCGGGCCAGGGCGAGCGCCGCCGCGACGACCCCGGAGGCGCAGGCTTCGAGACGGTGCGCGAACGCCGCTGCTGCCCCGCTTGCGCCCGGCAGTGAGGGTCTGCCTGGACGTCAGCCTCTATTCTGGCGCTGTGAATTGGTCTGGCGCGGCGAACTGGTCTGGCGCGGTGAACTGGTCTGGCGCTGTAGACTGGCCGCGCTGCCATGCGACGTTCCCCACTCACCCGCCTCACTCCGCCGCAACTGATCGCGCTGTCGTTTGCCCTGGCCTCGCTGCTGGGCGCCGGGCTGCTGTCGCTACCCATCACCCACCAGCCGGGCAAGCAGCTCGATTTCGTGCAGGCGCTGTTCATGTCGACCAGTGCGCTGTGCGTGGCCGGGCTGGGCGTGGTCGATCCGGGTTCCACCTTCAATACGCTGGGCCAGGTGGTGCTGCTCTCGCTGATCCAGATCGGCGGGCTGGGCATCATCACCTTCGGGACGCTGTTTTCGGTGTTGCTGGGGCGGCGCATCAATTTTGCGCAGCGCATCCGGCTGGCGCAGCAGGTCTCGGCCTTCGGCGTGGGCGGGGTGGTGCCGCTGATTCGCAAGATCTTCGTGTTCACCCTGCTGGCCGAACTGCTCGGCACGGCGCTGCTGGCCATCCGTTTCGTGCCGCAAGAAGGCTGGGGCCGGGGGCTGTACTTCGCGCTGTTTCACGCCGTCAGCGCCTTTAACAACGTCGGATTCAGCCTCTATCCCGACAACCTGATGCGTTTTGTGAACGATCCGCTGATCTGCCTGGTCATCAGCGCCCTGATTATCCTGGGCGGCATGGGCTTTGCCGTGCAGATCAACGTGCTGGCGCACTGGCGCCGCCCCCGCACCGAGCGGCTGCTGGTCCACAGCAAAATCGTGCTGAGCGTGATGGCCGCGCTGCTGCTGATCGGCACGCTGCTGATCTTGCTCTTCGAGCATGCCAACCCCGCCACGCTGGGGCCGCTGCCCTGGGGCAGCAAAATTCTGGCCAGCTTCTTTCAGAGCGTGGTGGCCCGCACCGGGGGTTTCAACACCCTGGACTACTCGCTGATGGCGTTGCCGACGCTGTTTATCACCATCATCCTGATGTTCATCGGCGCCAATCCGGGGTCGACCGGCGGCGGCATCAAAACCAGCACCTTCTACGTGATGCTGACCTCGGCCCTGACCCTGGTGCGCGGGCGCGGCGATCCGGTCACCTTCCAGCGCCGCATCCACCGCGACACCGTGATCCGGGCCATGACGGTGGGGCTGCTGAGCCTGGGGCTGGTCAACACCGGGCTGCTGCTGATGCTGTGGGCCAATACCAGCAAGCAGCTTTCGTTCGTGAGTCTGTTTTTCGAAACCGTCAGCGCCTTCGCCTCGGTGGGCGTGAGCATGAACGCCACACCGCTGCTCAACAGCCCGCAGCAACTTATCCTGATCGCGCTGATGTACTTGGGGCGCATCGGGCCGCTGACCTTCGCGGTGGCGATTGGCGATCATCAGGAACATCAACTCATCAAGTATCCGCCTGAACGGGATATTCTGATTGGCTAGCCACTCTTGTAAGACCAAGGCACCAAACCGCATCATCGGTCATTCCAAATCAAACAGCCCCTCATTTCACTCAAATCCCTACCCAAATCGAGGTCCATATGAAAGCCAAACAATGCCTGGTGATCGGGCTGGGCCGCTTCGGTACGGCAGTCGCCACCACCTTATATGAAATGGGCCACGAAGTCGTCGCCGTGGACAAAAGCAGCGAAAACGTGGAGCGGGTCATGAACCTGGTCAGCCACGCCGCCATTCTGGACGCCACCGACGAGCGGGCGCTGCGTTCGGTGGGGGTGGCCGATTTCGACGTGGTGGTCATCGCCATCGGCCTCGACGTGCAGGCCAACATCCTGTGCACCATGAACGCCAAGGCCCAGGGGGCGCGGCAGGTGGTCTGCAAGGCCATCGACGAAATGGCCCAGCGCGTGCTGGAGCGTATCGGCGCCGACCAGGTGGTGCGCCCTGAGCACGATATGGGCGTCCGGCTGGCCCGCCAGATCGCCACGCCCAACCTGGTCGATACCCTCGACCTGGGCAGCGACCACGCCGTCACCGAAATCGAGGCCAACGAGCGCCTGGTGGGCAGCCTGGCCAGCCTCAACCTGACCCAGCGCTTCGGCGTACAGGTCGTGGCGGTGGGCCGCAGCGGACAGTTGGTCATCAGCCCCTGCGCCGAGGAGGAACTGCGCCCACGCGACAAACTGGTCCTCATCGGCGCCACGCGGGCGCTGGATGAGTTGAGACGGTTTTTAGGCGGGTGAGAACGGTTCTGGGGGGAGTCGGCGGGGTGTTTTTCGAGTTGAAGACTTGCCGGGTATGACCCCTCTGCTGCGCAGCGAATAGGCCCGGTAGGTGCCGCTCTGTTCAAGACTCTCTACGGGTCCGCCCCTTTCTTCGAGGTGTTCCACTCCGGGGCACCTCCCCTTGAAAGCGCTAAAGAGCGACTGGGCAAATGTTTTCGGCTGCCTTTTGAGGGCTGGGTGATGCACGCAAGTCTCTCATCTTCGTTGCTACGCCGACTTTCGCCAGATGTCTTTTTTCTTGAACCGCGCTGGGAGAGCGTTTGCGCTACCCCTCTCCCAGCCTCTCCCGCAGGGGGAGAGGAGCTAAAAACGCTGTGTTTATCGGTGTCGCTAAGTTTATGAGAGAGATACGTGCGTCACTGAGCATTGAGGGGGGCTCCCGCGTAGCAGGTGGGGGTTGTATCCGGCCACTGGCGAACCTCAGCACGCCCACACCCCCACATTCGCCAACTCGGCGCGCCCTCAGTCTTCCAGGTCCGGTGCGGCGGCGACCCCGGCGGGCACTCCAGCGCTGGTCTGGGTTTTGGCGGCCAGGAGCGACTCCTCCTGGCCCAGCAGGTCGCGGCGCTCCTGAGCCGACAGCTCGGCCAGCACGCGGGCCATCACCACGTCCACGGCCTGATCGGCGGATTCGTCGAGTGACAGGCTGTCTAAGGTCGGCACACCCAGGCGCAGCGCCAGGTCTTCGAGGTCGCGCTGCATGGCCCTGATTTCCTGAAAGTAGCGCATGTAGCGGTGCAGCGGGCGGCTGTGGCTGGTCTGGGTGTCGCGCGACTGGAAATGGTGGCGGTGCTCCTGCTCGCCTTGCAGGGTAATCAGCATGGGAATGACGATGGCGCCGTGACGGGCGCCCAGGTAGCCGGGCACCAGATGCACGCCTTCGAGCACCACGCTCATGCCCTCCTCGATGCTGCGGCGCACCACGGCGTCCAGGCCCACGCTGACCTGCTGGACCTGCTCGCGGAAGCCCGACAGCAGCGCCTCGGTGCTGGGGTGCTCCGGCATCGGCGCGTTGGGGTCGGCCAGCGCTTCCCAGGCGTTGAACGTCGAGGCGTGCAGCGTCGGCAACAGCGCCGGGGAGACCATCGAGCGCATCACCTCGCGGATGCTGTCGGTGCTGACCACGCGGGCGATGCCCAGCCGGTAGGCGATCTCGGCGGCCAGGTAGCTCTTGCCGGTGCCGCTGACCCCGCCCAGCAAGATGACCAGCGGGCGCGGCGGGTGCCGGATGACCTGGAGGAGCCGGTAGCGGGCGGCCACCTCCGGCC
This sequence comes from Deinococcus sp., assembly GCF_025362455.1. Classification (GTDB taxonomy): domain Bacteria; phylum Deinococcota; class Deinococci; order Deinococcales; family Deinococcaceae; genus Deinococcus. The sequence continues at coordinate 13,754 of NZ_JANYGJ010000103.1, forward strand.
CCACCTCACTTTCCAGGAGTTGTTCTACTTTGTCGCGCACGGCCCGGCGCTCGATGAGGCGGTCCTCGGCGCCCCGGAGCTGGCGCTGGGTGGTGCGGGCCACCTTGCGGGCCGAGTCGGGCGGCACCCCGGCGGCCAGCAGCGACTGCGTTAAGATGCCCTTGGAAAACGGCGTGGGCGCCTCGCCGCCGCTGCCGACCACGCCCAGACGGCCCTGATTCTCGCGCAGGAAGCGGTAGGTCTGGCGCAACTCCTCGCCGTAGAGTTCAGACAGGCTGTGCTCGATCACCTCGTCGATGGCCGCCGCGCTCAGGGTTCGCACGCCCTGAAGGCGCAACATCAGGTCGATGCGGCTGGCCGCCTTGTAGGCCTCGCGGGTCGGCAGGCCGGTGTCTTCCAGGCTGCGGGCCAGCACGCCGCGTGAAAACGGCAGGGCACGTTTTTTGGTCACCACCATGATCTCTTCGAAGGGGGCGACCTGAGCGGCCACCGCGCTGGCCAGCTCAGGCGTGCCCACCGCGCGGGCGACCTCTATTACCACGTCCTTGAGTTCGTCCGCCGACACCGAGGCCCGGCGCTCAGAGCGGAGCTGGGCCTCGACCCGCCGCGCCACCGCCGACGACAACTCCGGCGAGGCGCCCGCATTGAGCAGCGCCTCGGCCACCAGGCCCCGGCTGAACGGCCACTGGCGCCCGGCACTGCCGATCTGGAGTTCCCGCGTCACCGGGGCATTCTAGAGCATCTGTCCAAATGAGGCGCTAAGAGGAGGCTCACCGCCGCACCGACCGGGCCGCACCGACCGGGCCGCGCTACGACAGCAGGCTGCTGGTCACGCTGATCGCCAGCGCGATGATGACCACGCCGTAGACGTAGGAGAGCAGGCCGTGATTGATCGCCAGGCGGCGGATACCCTGCTGATCTATGCTGGTATCCGAGACCTGATAGGTCATGCCCATGGTGAAGGCGAAGTAGGCGAAGTCGAGGTAGTCGGGCTCAGGCGTGCCGGGAAACTCCACGCCGCCCTCCGGCGACTCGTAGAACAGGTGGGCGTAGCGAAACAGGTAGACCGTCTGAATCAGCAGCCACGACAGGCTCACGCACAGCACGCCACCGCCGATCAGCAGCCCTTCGAGCAGCGCCTGGTCCTTGAACGCCTTGGCCTTGGAGAGCGCCAGCACCACCCCGACCAGGCTCACCAGAGCCGCGACCAGCACGATGGCGCCCGACAGGTGTTTGCCGTTGTCCTCTTCCTGGGCGAGCTGACGAATCCAGTCGGCATCGACCCGCCAGATCACCTGCCAGGCGAAGACCAGGTAGGTGATGGCAAAGCCCAGCCAGCCGCACAGGAAGCGCAGTTCCCAGGGCACGCCCCTGAGCAGCAGCCCAGCCAGCCCACCGATCAGCAGCCCGGTGCCCAGCGAAACCATCAGGCGCAGCGGAGCCCGCACGTGCAGGCTGGTGAGCTTCTCCACCTTGGACGCGGCGCTCATGAAGTCAGTCTCATGGAAGTCAGTCTCATGGAAGTCGGCCTCATAGCCATCAGCTTCATAGCCGTAAGCATAGCCGCGCCCGGTCGATCACAGGATGAAGCGCTACCGGGCGTGAAGAGCAGCTAAGGATCTTGCCAGTACCGCACCGGCTTGCCCCCTGACCGGGCATACTCGATTTCCCGGCGCGTGCTCTCGCCGATGTAGCCGCCCACGTCGATGACCAGCACCTCATCGGCCAGCTCGATTTTGTGGGCGTGCAGACGGGCCAGGCGGATCAGGGCCAGCTCCCGCTCGGCTTCCGGCAGATGCGCCAGTGCCGCCGCGTCCGGCGTGCGGTGGCTGCCGATGCTCAGCACGATGTTGCCAGAGAGCGTTTCCGCCAGGCTGGCCGCGTCGAAGGCTTCCAGAAAGCGCGTGCTGCCGCACAGGCAGACGATGGTGGGACGGGGCGAGTCAGGCGGCGTCGTCATAGATGAAGTCGTCCGGGGGCATCTGGAAATACGTCACGGTGATGAGCCACTGGGCGAACATGGCGGTGAGGATCAGGGCCAGATCGAGTAGTGACTGATCCTTGACGAAGAGTAGTGACTGATCCTTGACGAAAAGGTAAAGCAGGCTGACCACAAAGTAAGCGGCGAGCGTTTCGAGTGCCGATCTCAGCAGGTTAATGTGGCACCAGAAAGCTACCGAGTAGGCGAAGAAGAGAGGGATGTGGAATATCATGGCGAATAGCACCGGATCCTTGTTTTGGAAAACAAAGTGTGAATGGAGAACAATACTAGTGGTTATCGTTACCGGGAGACCAAAGCTAAAAATCCGGCGTCTCGTGTGCAAATTTTCGCCAAAGAGAACAAAGGCCAGGAGAAAGCTGAGCAATATGGCCCAACCGACGATCAGCATTCAACACCTCCCGTTTGCCTTCGTGAATATCATGACCTTGAGCTGAGATTTGAGTTTTCACCAGCAGGTGGCCTGGTTGCTTTGGACGCTTGCCCCTCGCTTTCACAGCGAACCCCTGACAGTGGACTCAGCTTTGGTGGCCCCAGGCTCAGGGGCGGCCCTTCGCCTCTCTTGACCGCACCCGACGTAGGCTTAAGCCGCTCTCAGTACTGCCGCCCGAAGATCACCCGTTTGCCATACGCCGCCGGTTTGCCGGTATGCACGCAGACGCCCTCTTCCTTCTCGGCAAAAAACTCGGCGTCGTCGAGCGGGACGTTGCGGGCGGTGGCTTTGGTGTCGTCCTTGATGGCCTTCTCACTCTCCGGATCGCCGCAGTGGAAGGCGCGGACCCATTTGCCGCTTTCGATGGCCGCCTTGAACTCGTCGTAGCTGTCCACCGTGACGGTATTTTCGAGCATGAAGTCGGTGGCGCGTTGGAGTAATTCAGCTTGAATGCCGTCCAGGCGGGCTTTGATGCCGCCCACCACCTCGGCGCGGGGCAGGGTCTCCTTGTCGTCGCCCGTGCGGTTTTTGACGACCAGCACGCCCGATTCCAGGTCGCGGGGGCCGAGTTCGATGCGCACGGGGACGCCCTTGAGTTCCCAGTCGTTGTACTTGAAGCCGTTGGTCACGCCGTCGCGCCTGTCCACCTTGACGCGCACGCCCTGCGCCTTAAGCTCGGCGGCCAGCTTGTCGCCTTCCGCCACCATCTCACCGAAGTTGTCCTTGCGGCCAATCGGGATAATCACCACCTGGGTCGGGGCGATGTTCGGCGGCATCATCAGGCCCTTGTCGTCGCCGTGGGTCATAATCAGGGCGCCGATAATCCGGCTGGAAATGGCCCAGGAAGTCGTGTGGGCGAACTCCTCCGCCTGAGCCGCCGTCTGAAACTTGACGTTGAAGGCCCGGCTGAACTTCTGCCCCAGGTAGTGACTGGTGCCCGACTGGAGCGCCTTGCCGTCGCGCATCATGCCCTCAATCGAGAAGGTGGAGACGGCCCCGGCGAAGCGCTCGGACGCCGTTTTCTCGCCGCGCACCACCGGCAGGGCCAGAATGTCGCGGCAGAAGCGGTGGTACAGGTCCAGAATCATCCGGACCTCGGCCTGGGCTTCTTGCTGAGTGGCGTGGGCGGTGTGGCCCTCGTGCCAGTAGAACTCGCTGGTACGCAAAAACGCCTTGGTGCGCAGCTCGGCGCGGAACACCGAGCCCCACTGGTAATGCAAAAACGGCAGGTCGCGGTACGAGTTGAGCCAGCCGCTCCACATGTGCCCGATGATCGTCTCGGACGTGGGCCGCAGCACATACGGCTCGGCCAGCACCTCGGTGCCGATCTTGTTGACGGTGAACAGCTCCGGTGCGAAGCCCTCGACGTGATCGGCCTCGCGCATGATGAAATCCATCGGGATCAGGGTCGGGAAGATCAGCGACTCGTGATCGGCGGCCTTGAACTCGTCGTCGAGCCAGCGCACGATGCGCTCCCACAGCGCCGAGCCGTAGGGCTTGACCACCATCGCGCCCGCCACCGGGCTGTTGTCGGCCAGATCGGCTTTCTTGACCACTTCGTTGTACCAATCGTTGAAATCCACGCTCTGGGGCGTGACGCCGTATTGCTGGGCCTTCTTGTCGGTCATGGGGTGCATGGTAGCAAGCCGGGTCGGGGCGGCGCATAGGCTAGCTGAACGGAGCACTAATATGGGATATGGCCCAATACCCGCAGATCTTCGCCTTACTAGACATTGAGCGGGCCATGCAGGGACTAGCTGCGAGAACCCAAATGGACCCGGAAGAACCCGGCTGGGTCTCGCACGAATGCACTTTAAGGCGCCGTTTGAGCGAACTTGCCCAGACTTTACCAGGCGATTTGAATTGGATACACGCCCTGACCGATGCGCCTACCCAGCCAGGTGACACGCGGGAAATCGAGACGCACATCGGAGACGGACAGACTGAGGCGCACTACCGCTCCGGATCGTGGCTACGTTTCAGCAACATGTATTCGCCTGCGGTGCCCCTGCATCAACGTCAGCGCCGCGTCCTGGCCCTGATAACGTTCGAGGGCCATAAGAACATGCTCGTCCTGGCGACGAAGGATAGGCCCTATCAAGCCATTCTTGAACTTCTGGACTTTCTCCAGCCAGTCTACGCTTGGGTGACGAACGATTGGGAGGACCCCAGCGAGCCTCAGTTCATCGCAAAGGCTTTGCGCTACCCGCACACCTCTGCTTTCTTCGGCCCTGAGCTGACTCGCCGCATCCCCGCGCATCTACTCAACCCTACCAACGGTTTCTCTCATATCGAGCGGATTAGGAAAAGCATATGGATAACCGTAGAAGGTGAGTCTGGTTACCTGTGGGACTTCTTGCAAAGTGAAGAATTCCAGCGTCACTGTGCAGCTTGTGATCGCGTGACCGACTTCCTCAAGCTTGTGCCTGGCGATATGTCTTAATGGGGCTAGATTGCCCTTACCCACTCTCTGACGCGCTCCAGGCCGCAGACGAGGCCCATGTCTGAGCCCGACTTCATCTCCCCCATCGCAACTCGACTGTCCGAGATTCCCGGTGTGCAGGCCGTCGTGCTGGGCGGTTCACGGGGATGGGGCGCCGCTCAGCCGGATTCTGATTATGACCTGGGCTGTACTACGAGCGGGAACAGCCGTTAGACCTGGCGGCCTTGAATGCGCTGTGCCGCGAACTGGACGACTCCGGCACGGCGCAGGCGACCCCGCCGGGCGGCTGGGGACCGTGGGTGGACGGCGGCGTCAACCTGACCGTGCAGGGCGTGCGGGTGGACTTCATCTACCGCGAGTTGGGGCGCGTGAGGCAGAGCGTGGAGGACGCGCAGGCCGGGCGAATCAGCCTCCATGCCCAGACGGGGCACCCCCACGGCATTCACGGGCACCACTACGCGGCGGAGCTGGCGACCTGCCGGGTGCTGTCGGGTCCGCTTGGGCGGCTGGAAGCATGGAAAGCATCGCTCAGGCCCTATCCAGACGCTCTCCGGGTTGCCTTGATCGCCCACTACGGCTGGCAGAGCGGCTTCTGGCTGGACGGCTTCGCGGCAAAGGGCATCAAACGCGGCGACCTGGCTTACATCCAGGGCTGCACCTTCCGGGCGGTCACGGCGATGGTCCAGATGCTGTGCGCCCAGGCCGGAGTCTGGCTCACCAACGAAAAGGGAGCGCTGGCGCTGGCCTCGGCGGTGCCGGGGGCGCCAGCGGAGTTCGCGGACCGGGTGGGCGCCGCGCTTTCCGTCTCCGATCTGGACGCCCTGAGAACGCTGAGTCGGGAGAACGCTGAGCCGGGAGAACGCTGAGCCGGGAGGTCGGCGCGGCCACTGGTTAAGCTAACTCGCTAGAGACTCGCAACGCCGCCTTGGGCCTCTCCACACATGAAGTCAGGGTGGCCGGGCGTAACCTGCGCTCATGACCAATTCCGATATGAGCCAGGTCGACACCGCTATGGAGAGAGAACTCCGCGCCAGCATCACCGAGCACCTCCAGATCAAGGACGCCAACGGCGAGCACGTCGGCACGGTGGACCATCTCGACGGTGACCGCATCAAGCTGACCCGCACGGATAGCAGCGACAACAAGCACCACTACATCGCCCTGAGTGACGTGAAAAGCGCCGACGGTGTGGCCGTGTACCTGCAAAAAGCCCGCGCCGATCTCAAAATCAAAAGCGAGTAACGAGCGAGTCGCAACGGTTTCAAGAAGGGTCGCCATCTTGACAGGGCGACCCTTGATATTGCCTCAATGGACCATCTCGATTCGAGCAACATGAAGGCTCCCGCACTTTCATGACGGGAGCCTTCATTCTGTACAGGCGTTTCAGCTCGTCTGGGTCTGCAAATAGTTCAGCAGCGCCCGCAGCGACATGTTCATCTCCTGCTCAAAATCGACCACCAGGGGCCTCAGTTCCGGGTGAAACAGCAGGGTGCGGTGGGCGGGGGTTTCTTCGGTGAGGTGCTGCCAGCCCACGCACAGCGCGTCGGTATGCACCAGCACGCGCATGGCGGTGTCGTAGGGGTAGGGCAATCTGGGCGCGGTGGCCTGCATGAGTGAGAGCACCTGCCGCCGGAAGTTCAGCGCCAGCTCACTGCGCTCCAGCACGCCGCCGAGCAGCAGTTGCAGCCTGCGCATGGCCTCGTAGCCGCGCAGCGACTCGGTAATCAGGTCGGCGACCTCGTCGGGGGTTTTGGGTTGCCGCTCGTCGAGCAGGGTGTTGAGGTGGGTAAACCAGGCCTGGTAGTGCTCCGAGAGCAGCGCCAGAAACAGTTCTTCCTTGGTCTCGAAGTACAGATACAGCGTACCTTTGGCGAGCTGAACCTCACGGGCGACCTGATTCATGCTCAGGTCGGCGTAGGGCGTGGTGGTCCATAGCCGCTCGGCGGCGCGGAGAATATCGCCGCGCCGCACGAGTTTTTCCTCTGGGCTGCGGGCACGGGCGGGGCGAGTGACTTGACCGGACATCTGACTGGGCATCTGCCTGACCCTACAAGGCAAAGCCTACCGCGTCTATGAAACGCTTCACCTTTCAGCCGGTATTCCCTGGGAAAAATTGTAGGTTGAAGGCAACTGACCGGTGGTATAGCACTTTTGGGTCGGTTTATTGCCAATATTGTTTGCCCGGACACTATTGTCACACCGACCATCCCAGCGACCATCCCAGCAGCCGGGCCGGGCGGCTCAGCCCAGGCGCTCATCGGTCGGCTGGCCGTCGCTGCTGTCGGGGCTGCCCTCGCTGAAAAAGGCTTCGCGGGCCACGTTCAGGTCACTGGCCGCCTCGCGCAGTCGCTCGCCCAGGGCGGCCAGCGCCTCACCGTCTACCGCGAAGGCGTCGTCGCCGCTCAGGCGGCTGCTGGGGTCGAGGCGGCGCAGCAGCAACTCACCGCCCCCGTTCTCGAAGCGCACGCCCCAGTTGGGCGCGTCTTCGGGATACAGGAAGTCGGTGCTCTGGCCCGCCTGGACCTGTGTCACGGCGTAGCGCAGGGCCGCCGCGTTCGGCACGAAGGTCTTGATGACCTCGCGCTGGCGTTCGGGGTCTTCAGGCCACTGCACCACCCGGACCTGAAGCACCGGCCCGCGCTCAGGCGTGTCGATATCGGGATTGGGCGCGGCGGCGATGTCCACGCTGTAGGGCACCGGCACGGCTTCGGTGCGCTCGATGCTGCCCGAAATCAGCCGGGCGGGAACGCGGTGGGTCGCGGAGGTGTCCATGCCGCCACGCTACGCGCCGGGTGTGGGCGGGCGGGTAAGCCGGGCTTTCAGGGCCGACCCCGGAGTGCTGGGCAAACGTTTACCTGTTCTGAAGGGTCGTGAGCAGGTGGGCGCGGGCGCCGATCTGGAGATGCCCGGCCAGTTCACGGGCCAGGGTCAGGGCGCCCGGCAAATCGGCAGGAAGCGCCTGAACCTGCGAAATTCGCCCGGCCCAGGGTTCCAGATACCGCTCGGCCAGCCGGGTCGGCGCCCGGAACAGGGGCGTTCCCAGGTTCAGGGCGGCCAGGTGCAGGGCGGCCAGGTGCAGCAAACCGCCGCGCACCCAGACCAGCAGTTCGGCGGCTCGCAACCGTTCACCGCGCCGCGACACGGCGTCGGCGAAGACCAGCCAGTTCAGCAGCCGGTCATAGCTGAGCTGCGCCGCGCCCGGCGTCCAGGCGGGACCGGCGGCCCACTCGCCCAGCACCCGGCGCAGATGCCCGTCGGTGTCTTTAATCGACATGGCATTGATGTCGGCGTGGGCATTCGGCCAGCTCAGCACTTCGTCCAGGCTGGATGGTGGCGCCACGTGCAGCTCAATGCGGCAGAGTTCCGGCGTCACGGCGTTGGGCGTCCCGAAGTCGTTCACGACGTAGAGCAGCAGCGGTGTCAGCGCTTCCAGAAAGGCGCGGACGTCGAGCGTTTCGTCCGTGTAGGCGTAGTATTCCAGGTCGCTGAACTCGTCGGCCAGCCGTCTGTCATCGGTGTTCGGGCCACGCAGCGTCTGGGTGCGGCTGCCGTAGGCCAGGGCGTAGGCCACGCGAGGACCGGCATTCAGCGCCCCCCGGATGCGGGCGTCGAGTTGATCGAGGGTGGGCATGTCTCAGGGTACGGGCCATCGGGACTAGAGCAGATGTCATAAAAAGGTCTTTTTATGACCGAGCGGAGCGAGTAGTTTTGACTGAGCAGGACGCAGAATGGAGGCGCGGGGAGGCTGTTTTCCCCGTGGCGTAATTCGGAGTACTGCTCTAGACTGACCGTTATGCTTAGCCCTCTCCCCGACGAGGCGACCCTGAAACAGCGCGTACTGGCGCTCTTGGCCCGCATTCCGCCGGGGCGGGTTATGACCTACGGCCAGCTCGCCCTGCTGGCCGGGCACCCCGGCGCGGCGCGGCAGGTCGGCTACGTCATGAACGGCCTGATGAACGGCACCGAGTTGCCCTGGCAGCGCGTCATCAATGCCCAGGGCGCCGTCAGCACCGACAAACTGGGCTTCGGCGACGTGCAGCGCGGCCTGCTGGTGGCCGAGGGCGTGGTGTTCGGCGCCAGCGGCAAATGCGACCTGAAAGCGCGGCAATGGTGGCCGGATGAGGCGGCGCCGGAGCAGCAGAGTTTGTTCTGAAGCGTCTCGTCTGGGGCAAATTTCAGCTCAGGACGCTACCGGAGCGGCGAACTAAACGCCCAGCCGCCCTTCCAGAAACCGTGCCCGACCCGTCAGGTCCGAATGCACCCGCACACGCCAGCCTGCGCCCATCAGCTCGGCGGCCAGCACGCCCACGTTGCGCGGGTCGAGTTCGAGGAGCATCACGCCGCCCGGTGCCAGCACACCGCTCGCCTGATTCACCAGCCGCCGCGCCAGGTCCAGACCGTCCGGGCCGCTGTAGAGCGCCAGCGCGGGGTCGAAGCGCACTTCCGGCTGGGCGCCGGGTTCGTCCGCCGCAGGCAGGTACGGCGGGTTGCTGACAAGCAGATCGTAGGGGCCGCGCAGCCCGGTCAGCAGATCAGCCTGGACGAAGCTCACCGCCAGGCCGTTCAGGGCCGCGTTCCGGGTCGCCAGCGCCAGGGCCGGGGCGCTGACATCGCTGGCGGTCACGGCGGCGTCAGGGCGGGCCTGCTTGAGCCCCAGCGCCAGGGCGCCCGTGCCGGTGCCGACATCGAGAATGCGGGGGCCGACCAGGTGCTTCGCGGCGTCCAGGGCCAGCTCCAGCAGCACCTCGGTTTCGGGCCGGGGAATCAGGGCGTCCGGCGAGACGTGCAGGTTCAGCCCGGCCCACTCGACCACGCCGAGCAGGTGCTGGAGGGGTTGCCTGGCTTCCCGGCGGCGGGCCAGCGCCTCCAGACGCCGCGTCTGCTCGGCGCTGAGCACCTGGGCGGCGCGAATGACCAGGCCGGTTGTGTCCAGCGCCGTCACGAGCCCCAGCAGCTCGCGGGCGTCCACTTCGGGCGAGGGTAGTCCGGCCAGCCGAAACCGGGCCGCCAGTTCACGCCAGGCGGCCTGAACGGTCAGGCTTGAGGAGCTGGCGGGTGATGGCTGGGTCATTACCTCGACCAAGCGGCCAGGCCCGGTAGGTGCGGCCAAGCGTCCTCACGGACGCTGCCCTGGCCAAGACGCCGTTTTGACCAGGAGCGGGAGTAGCCAGGAGTGGCTGGGCGCGCAAGTGGAACGCATTCGGGTGCTGTCCTGGGACGCGCGTAACTGTCGCCGCCAGCCACTTATGAGGGGTGGTCGGTGCGGGGCAAGATCACCAGATGGCGGCCCTGGCCCTCCCCCACCGACTCGGTGGTGACCAGCGCGTGATCCTTGAGGGCCACGTGAATGACCCGGCGCTCGGCGGGCGACATCGGCTGAAGCTCGTGGGGCTCGCCGGTCTTGGCGACCTGCACGGCCAACCGCTCGGCCAGCTTGCCGAGGTTGTCGGCCTGGCGCCGCTTGAAGCCGCCCGCATCGACCCGCACCCGCAGATCGCTGCGCCCGGCGTGCTTGGCCAGCACCGCGTAGGCCAGCACCTCGATGGCGCCCAGGGTCCGGCCATCACGCCCGGCCAGCTTGACAGCCCGCTCGCCACCGATCTCGGCCTCCAGCGCCTCGCCGCTGTCGTGGACAGTCAGGGTCAGGTCGCTGCCGAGGTGGGCGATGAGGCCCTGCATGAAGTCCTCGAAGACGGCCAGGGGGCTCTGGTTCGCCTCTGACAGCGGCGACAGCGCAGATTCGGTCAGCAGTTCTACAGGCGGCGGCGCGGCGTCTCCCTCACTGATGCCCAGTCCGGCCAGGTAGTCGTCGAGGTTCTTGGTGTCCATAACCTGAGTTTAGCGCCCCGGAGCTGACACAGACCTGTCAGCCGCAGATGATGAGCGCCGGACGCACAGGGCCGCGCTGACCTGGGGATGATCCACAGGCGCGTGGCTGAGAGGGCCGTGCCTGACAGCTTGACCGGCTAGACGCCTCTGCCTTCACCAGCCCACGCTGCCGGTATCACCAGCCCACGCTGCCGGGCACGCCCTTGAACGGCCCGACGATGTCTGCCGTGATCCAGCCGCCGTAGAACTCGCCCGGCTGCGGCGTGACCACCTCACCGGCCACCTGGCACTCGTCCACGCGCCCGGCGTAGAGGGCGACGTATCCGGCCATCCCAGCAAAGGCGGACGTGGGGCGCTCGTAGCTCCAGGCGGCGCGTTCGGCCACCTGGCCTGCGGCGCTCAGGGTCCAGTAGCTCGCCGCGCCCTTGAATTCGCACATGCTGCTGCCGCCCGCCCGGCTGATGACGCCCGGCAGGAAAGCGTCCGGCGGCAGGTAGTAACCGGGCGGATGCGAGGTTTCCAGCACCCGGAAGGCCTGCTGCGTGCTGCGTGCGGTATCGGCGATCAGCTCGCCGCCGAGCCAGACCTGAAGCCGCCTGGGCGTGCGCTCCAGCCTGGGTGGGCGCGGGTAGGCCCAGACGGATTCCTGGCCGGGCTGGGTGGGTAAGGGCGTGGGGTGAGGCATGGCGCCAGTCTGGGCCGGATGCGGGCGGGCGGCTGTAGGAGGAGGCGCAATC
>NZ_JANYGJ010000010.1 GCF_025362455.1 Deinococcus sp.
CGGGGGGAAGACCCGCTCACCGCGTCCTGTCGGACGCGCCTTCATCGTCACTTACCGTTTCGCTGTCATGCGTCTCGCCCCCAAGGAGGCTCAGAAACAATACAGCGCACTTGCAGATGTGTCAACCCTGGCGCGGGTTACGGTTGACAGCGGCCTGGCGCGGCTCCAGGGGAAAGTCAGGAGGAAAGTCGGGGCGGACATATAAGGTCAGGATAAAGGCGAGTCGAGCCGGGGCGGAGGGCAGGCTCAGACGCTAGACTCCGGGGCGTGAGCACCAGAAAAACACCGCCAGGAGCTGCCAAAATCCAGAGCTACCAGACCCAGACCTACCGGGCCGCCTTCGATCAGCTCACGCGCATTGCCGCCGAGCTGGAAGAGGGCGAAACCGATCTGGACCGGGTGCTGCCGTTGCTGGCCGAGGCTCAGGCCGCCTACGAGGTCTGCCGGGGCCGCATCGAGGCGCTGAGAACGGCGCTGGGTGGAGAAACGCCCGCACCGAATTTGCAAGGCACGGACGCCGACTCGGAAGACGACCCAAACAATCAAGAGACAGACGATCAGGACAACGAGTTGGAAGATTTCTTCTGAGGCGAGGCACCTCTTCGGGCTCCCAGACCGTATTGGCCGGACTTGAGCCTGTGCTGGGGCTATCAGGACTAAGCCGCCGGTTTCGTGGATTGTCGAGGGCAGCGGCACGCTTCATCTGTGCTTCATCTGTGTTCCGGACATCTGTGCTCCGGACACCTCCACTTTCGAGTTCAGCCTCAAAGCAAGTGGCGCTCCTGTTTCAGGCGCTGCGTCCGCCACTTCCCCTGCCCCAGTCCATTCGCCCCGCCTTGAGGCTCCCCCTCCGGCGTGATACAATCTTGCGCTGATGCCCTGCCGTATGTTTGCGGCAGAGGAACACCCCGAAGTCTGAGCGGCCCAACCTCGTGTGAACGCGGCCCAGACCGGGGTTCACAAGGAGAACACCACGATGTTTGCAATTATCCAGACCGGCGGCAAGCAGTACCGCGTACAGGAAGGCGACGTGATCCGCGTCGAGAAGCTCCCCAAAAACGAGGCTGGCGACAAGCTGGACCTGACGGCCCTGATGGTCGGCGGCGAGCAGACCTTATTTGGCGCCGACGCGGCCAAGTTCACCGTCAACGCCGAAGTCGTCGATCACGGCAAGCTCAAAAAGATCTACATCCGCAAGTACAAAAGTGGCGTGCAGTACCGCCGCCGCACCGGCCACCGCCAGCAGTTCACGGCCCTGCGCATCACCGGCATTCAGGGCTGAGCGCTGAGCGCAAACATCCCATGAAGTGAGGGCCTTCCTCACCCCTGGACAAGAATCCTGACTCGCACTCCCCAGCAGTACCCACAAGAGGTAACGGACATGGCTCACAAGAAAGGCGTAGGTTCTTCCAAAAACGGACGTGACAGCCAGCCCAAGATGCTCGGCGTCAAGAAATTCGGCGGCGAGAAGGTGCTGGCCGGGAACATCCTGGTTCGCCAGCGCGGCACCAAGTTCCGGGCGGGCGTCGGCGTCGGCATGGGCCGCGACCACACCCTGTTCGCGCTGGTCCACGGCGAAGTGGTGTTCGCCAACAAGGGCGCCAAGGGCCGCTTTATCAGCGTGCTCGAAGTGCCTGTGCAGCTCGCCGCCGACTGAATTCAGCGCGGCTGAGTTGATTAAAAGCTGAGTGGGTTCAGGGCTGAGCAAATCAAATCAGTTGTGCAGGGGCCGGGCTACGCGCTCGGCCCCGTTCAGTTTGATACGGCTGAATTAGAAACGGCTGATTTTTATATGGATCGGGCTTGATGCAGATGGGCCTGATACGAAAATAGGCTGGATACGGAGTAGCTATGGCGTTTAGAGACGTACTGGAAATTGAAGTGACCGGCGGCAACGGCGGCGACGGCTCGATGAGTTTCCACCGGGCCAAATACATGGAAAAGGGTGGCCCAGACGGCGGTCACGGCGGCAAGGGCGGCACCATCTACCTGCGGGCCGTCGAGGGCGTCGAGAGTCTGGAACGGCTGCTGGGGCGGCGACGCTTCAAGGCGGGCACCGGCAACGGCGGCGAGGGACGGCTGCGCAACGGGGCCGACGCCGAGGACATCATCATCGACGTGCCGGTGGGCACCACGGCCTTCGACGCCGACACCGGCAAGGTGGTCGCCGACCTGATCCGGCCCGGCCAGACGAAGACCATCGCTCGCGGCGGCGCGGGCGGGCGCGGCAACAGCGTCTTTGCCTCCAGCACCCGGCAGGCGCCCAGATTCGCCGAGATCGGCGTGCGGGGCCAGCGGCGCAGAATCCGCCTGGAGCTGCGGCTGATCGCCGACGTGGGCCTGGTCGGCTACCCCAACGCGGGCAAATCGAGCCTGCTGGCGGCGCTCTCCAACGCCAACCCGGCCATCGCGGCGTATCCGTTTACCACCCTCTCCCCCATTCTGGGCGTGGTGACCGGCGTGCATGACGAAGACCGCTTCACGCTGGCCGACATCCCCGGCATCATCGAGGGCGCCAGCGAGGGCAAGGGCCTGGGGCTGGAGTTCCTGCGCCACATCAGCCGGACCCGCGTGCTGGTCTACGTCATCGACGTGGCGGTGGACCCCCGGCGCGAGCTGGAGGCGCTGCAATCCGAGCTGCGCAGCTACGACCCGATGCTGCTGGGCAGCGTGGCGCTGGTGGCGCTGAACAAGATCGACACCGTGGACGAGGAAACCGCATTGATCGCCGAAGACGAACTGGTGATGGTGGGCCTGCCGGTCTTGCGCATCAGCGCCGCCGAGCGCACCGGACTGGATGAGCTGCGCCTGGCGCTCTTCGAGCTGCTGCCCGCCCGCGAGCTGTGGGCCCAGACGCACGCGCTGGAAGAGGAGAGCGACACCATTGTGATTCCGCCGCTGGAACTCGAACTCAGCGAATCCGTGAACACTGAGGGCGAACCGGAGCGGGTCTGGATGGTCACGGGCGGCGGCTTCGAGGAGAAGATCGAGCGCTTCGCCCGCCACCTGGAAGACGCCGCCGAGTACCTGTCGGGCGTCTTCCAGCGTCAGGGTCTGTACAACGCCCTCAGAAGGGTCAACGCCCGCGAGGGCGACACGGTGGACATCGGCGGGCTGAGATTCGAGTATTTCGAGGAACAGGAGAGGGAAAGCCGCCCGTGACCGGGAGCGGCTGGGCGGCGAGGGCGGCAATCCAGACCCGACTGGAAGCGGGTTCGGAGTCAGCTTCAATTGCCGCTTCCACGACAGCGGCCCGTCCGAACCTGGCGCTATACTCGTCAAATGCAGTCGTGGCCCTCCCAATCCCTGTCATGATTCAAACCCGTTTCCAGACCCCGCTGTACCCGGCGCCCGCGCAGCCCACACCGACACCTGTGGCCGAGTGGCTGGGGCGCGTTCGGCTGATGGTCAAATCGCGGCGCTTCGAGCACATCCTGCGGGTGGCGGCGCTCGCCCGTCAGATCGCGCACGCCAACGCCATCGACGCGGACCGGGCCTACCTGGCCGGGCTGCTCCACGACATCGCCCGCGATCTGCCCGACGCCGAGCTGCTGAGACTGGCGCCGCCGGAAACCCCGGTGGACCAGGCGCATCCGCTGGCGCTGCATGGCCGGGCTGCCCGCACCCTGCTGGAGCGCTGGGGCTGCTGCGACCTGGTGGTGCTCGAAGCCGTCGAGGACCACACCACCGGTCCGCGCAGCGGCAGCCCGGTGGCGGCGTGTGTCTACATTGCCGACGTGTCCGAGCCGGGCCGGGGCGTCAACGAGAACATCCGTGAGCTGGCGATGGTGGACCTGGAGGGCGCACTGGCGCAGGCCA
The DNA here is from genome assembly GCF_025362455.1 of Deinococcus sp. Taxonomy (GTDB): domain Bacteria; phylum Deinococcota; class Deinococci; order Deinococcales; family Deinococcaceae; genus Deinococcus. The sequence continues at coordinate 3,820 of NZ_JANYGJ010000010.1, forward strand.
TCAGCTCCAAGGTGCAGTACCTGCGGGCGCGGGGCATTCCGGTGCATCCGCGCACCCTGGAGGCGTACCGGGGCCTGCAACGGCGCGGCGCCCTGCCGCCTGAGCAACCGCTGACACAAGCGCTGATGAGCCAAGGTTCTGTGCTCCAGACCGGTCAGCTCCAGACCGGTCAACTTCAAACCACCAAGCTCCAGGCCGGGCAGCGACGCGGCGACCAGACCCGTTCCGGCAGCGTGTGAGGGGGCCGGGCACAGGCATGCCGAACACGGGCGTTCAGCGCTGGCGCTGGGCCAGGCCGCTGCAACTCGCCGCCCTGACCCTCGGTGCGCTGTGCGGCGGCGGCTACTACGCCCTGAGTCAGAGCAGCGCCGTGGCGGCGCCCATCAGTGTCAGTGCCGGAGCGCTGCCCAGCTTCACGCTGCTGCTGGCCGGGCGCGACATCACCTACTGCTACTACCGCCAGCCCTGCAAAGACCAGAACCAGCGCAAAGGCGTCATTCAGACCGCCAACACCGACACGCTGATGGTCGTCAAGGTGCAGGGCAAGCGGGTGGATGTGCTCTCGATTCCCCGCGACACCACCGTGGGCGACTTCGACCCACGCGCCTCGGCCTCCGAGCAGAAGGTCAACGCCAAGTACTGGAGCGGCGGGCCGACGGGCCTGGTCAGCGCGGTGGAGACCATCACCGGCGAGCGGATCGACAACTACCTGATCGTGCGCACCGACGAGGTGGCCCGTGTCATCGACGCGCTGGGCGGGCTGGACATCGACATCCAGCAGCCGCAGGGCATCGAGTGGGTCGATCAGGCGGCGGGCGTCAACCTCAAGCTCGCCGCCGGGCCGCACCACCTGGCCGGGCAGGAGGCGGTCTGGTACCTGCGCGTTCGCAAGGGTTTCGGCGACGATTACGGGCGCATCGACCACCAGAAACAGGCGCTCAGCCAGCTCGCCAGCAAGTTGCCCACCGCCCGTGGTCTGGCCGCCCTGCCCACTATCGTCGGGGTGATGAACGGCGTGGAGACCAACCTCGACCCCAACATCATCCAGACGCTGCGCCCGGCGCTGGGCCAGTACAAGCTCAGCTTCGCCACGCTGCCCACCGACACCATTCGCGGCAGCTTCAACCTGGCGGTCAACCGCGACAAGCTCTCGCAGATCTGGGGCAACCCTACCGGAGCTGTCAGCGCCGCAGAGGGCGCCGCGCCCAGCAGCCCGGCGGACCCGAACGCCGAACCGGGCGCCAGGGTGACGCTGCTGCTGCAAGACGCCAGCGGGAGCAAGCTGGGCGAGAAGATGGCCGGGGTGCTGCGGCGTTCAGGCTACCCGAACGTCCGGGTCAGTCAGGCGCCCGTGAGCGACGAGCACAGCCAGGTGTTTACCCAGTCGGATGTGGGCGCCGCCCAGACCCTGGCGGACCTCCTGAACCTGCCCCGGCTCCAGGGCGAGCGCTTTTCGGTGCAGCCCGGTCAGGTCGGCCTGCTGCTCGGCAGCGACGCCACAACTCTGTTCGCCGCGCTGAACCGTTACAGTCCGGCGCCCTGAGTACCTCATTCTTTTACTCGTTTCTTTTACCCGTTTCTTTTACTCGCTTAGCTCACTTTCAATCTCTGACTCACACCCTGCCCTGGACTCACCTCTCCTCCACTGACCCTCGTACCAGGGCCTGACTGACGTTCAGTTTCGCCCATCTGTCTCCACACGCCGCACGCCACAGGCCACAAGCCTTCCGGAGCCCCTATGACGATGATTCACCCCGATCCCAGCATGTTCAAGCAACTCCAGTCCATCGTGGACGCCGCCCGTGAGCGCCGCGCCGAGGACGTGGTGGTCCTCGACCTGACGCAGGTGAGCACCACCCTCGAATTCTTCGTGATCTGCACCGCCACCGCCGGGCTCCAGCTCAACGCCGTGCAGGAAAACATCCGCGAAAAGGCCATGGAGGCGGGCCTCAACCGCCCTACCGTGGAAGGCCCCTCGGACCGCTGGCTGCTGCTGGCCTTCGGATCGAGCATCGTGGTCCACCTGATGACCAAGGACGCCCGTGAGTATTACGACCTCGAAGGGCTGTGGAGCGACGCCCGCAGCCTGAGCTTCCCGGAACAGCGCTGAGATGAGCAAAACCCTCGCCCAGACGTTTATTTTGTTCGACTCTTGAGCGGCGCGGTGCTGGCCTCGGCGCCGCTGGGCACCGGTCACCACCGCGCCGCTCAGACTTGACCCCCTCCGGCTGGGCCGTTATACTTCTTCCCGTCCTGACTACCCCTGGTGGGGCATCGTCTAATGGCAGGACGGCGCTCTTTGGAAGCGTTGATCATGGTTCGAGTCCATGTGCCCCAGCCAATCAGAAAGGCCCGCCGCGTGCGGGCTTTTGTGTTGCCGCTGCGTCGCCGCCGTGTCGCCACTGGCAGGCAAATGTCCGCTCAGTCACTTTCTCATGATAAGCGAAGCCTCATTTATGAAGGCCCGTCAGACGACCCGGATCAGCTTAAAGTCAGCTCCCAGCGCCGCCCGACACCCGCGCCATTCTGACTGGCGGCTGAATCTTAATAAAGGCTTTCTCCGCTCAGCCTCATAGGGCGTCACCTTTGGCAACGTAGGCTTCTTTTCAGGAGGCTCCACATGAACAAGTTGCTCGTACTGCCCGCCGCCCTGCTGCTCAGCAGCGCCCTGGCGGCCCCCAAGATCAGCGCCCAGAGCATTATCGTCAACCCCGTCCAGCCGGACGTCAGCGTGCGCGTCTACACCGACAAGAACCCGGACGGCTCCCAGACCCCCGATTACCGCGTGGGCGAGAAGATCACCATCAACGTCATCACCAACCAGGACGCCTACGTCTACCTGTTCAACATCGACGGCAGCGGCAAAATCGATCAACTGCTGCCCAACCGCTTCGCCAGCGGTGCGAACTTCGTCAAGGCCAACGTCGTCAAGTCGTTCCCGGCCCCCGGCGACACCTTCACCTTCGACATCGACGGCCCGGCGGGTCTGAACAAGGTGCTGGCGCTGGCCTCCAAGACCGAGCTAAATCTGGGCGACCTGAGCAGCTTCAGCGGCCAGCAAAACGAACTCGCCACCGTCAAGGCCAAGGGCCAGGAGCAGCTCGCTCAGGCCCTCAGCATCGTGGTCAACCCGATTCCGCAAAATAGCTGGGTCAGCGACACCGCCTTTTACAACGTGGCCCTGGCCCAGCAGGTCCAGACCGGCAACCTGTTCGTGGGCACCAACGTCCCCGGCGGCGTGGTGTTCCTGAACGGCCAGCGCCTCGGCGACGCCAACCAGACCTACAGCGCCATTCGCCCCGGCAGCTACCCGGTCCGCATCACCGCGCCCGGCTACCGCGATTACGTGGCGAACATCAGCATCCGCGCTGGCGCCACCACCAACGTCAACGTCGAGTTCTCGACAGCCGTGACCCCTCAGCCGCCCGTGAGCAACACCGCACCCGTCAACATCCGCAGCAGCCTCAACGGCGCCACGGTCTTCGTCGACGGACGCCAGGTCGGCACCGTCCAGAACGGCGGCCTGAACCTCAGCCTGACGCGCGGCTCGCACGAGATCGTGCTGATCGCCCCCGGTTACCGCACCTTTGTCAACACCTATAACGTCAGCAACGGCGGCACCATCACCATCAACCCCACCCGCTAGATACAGCGCGTTCAGAAGGCCCCGGCGATCAACCGGGGCCTTTTGACGTGCCGACCTCAAGCCTGGCCCAGCGCCTCCACATCAACCTTGAGGGCGTCCAGGCGAGAAAGCAGCTCGGCGTTCTGGCGCCCGGCACGCTCCAGGCGGCTGCCCTCCTGGCGGATGAAGCCGGTGAACGGCAGCAGCGCGTCTTGCAACCTGGCGTCAGCACGTTCCTGCTCGCGCTCGTATTCGCGCCGGACGATGCGCTCCAGGCTGCCCCGGAGTTCCGCGATACGCACCCGCAGTTGCCGCAGCGCCGCCAGCCGTTTTTGCGGCAAGACGAATAATCCCAGGCTGCCCACCGTAATGGCCGCCAGCACGCCGGTAAAGTCGGCCAGGGCGCCGCCGATGGCCAGGGCCGTGACCGTGCCGATGGCGACGCCGCCCGCCCCGAAGCCGATCACGCCGCGCATGGCGTCCTCGGCGTCGCGGGAGAGTAGCCGGGTCAGCTCCTGCTGGGTGCCCTCGGCGACGTGGCGCTGGGCGCTGCCGGAGATGCCCTCGATCAGGGCACTGCGGTCATACGAAAACCGGCTGCGGGCCACCTCGCCTTCGGGCTGGCGGCGGATCAGGTCGGCCTGAACGTCTTCCCAGAAGTGCAGATTGCTCTCGACGAAGCGGTCGATCATCGAGCCGAACTGGCCCTCGATAGCGTCGGGCAGGTCGGCCACGGCGCCTTTGCGAAAGGCGGCTTCGAGGTCACGCCCGTTGAGCAGTTGCCGGACGTTGGCCAGGCGCAGACTCCGGTCAATAAAGGCGTCGGCCCGCACCTCGAACTCGGAGAGCAGGCGGCCCATCCGGTTGAGCTGGCCGTCGAGTTCGGCGCCCATGCGCTCGTGGTGGTGGGCTTGCTGCTCCTCCAGGCGGGCGTGGGTGGCCATGTCGCGGCTCAGCGTGGCGCGGGCGGCCTCGGTGCGCCCGGTGGCCCCGGACAGCAGCTCGGCGGCGGTGCCCAGCGGCGCGGCGAGCTTGAGGCGGGTGCGCCCGGTTTCGGACAGTCGCATCTTGAGGACTTCGCGCAGCGCCCCGAAGCCCACGTCGCCGCCACGCTGCTCGGCGCGGGCCGAGACCAGAAAGACCGGCGGCGTCAGGCCCAGCGTGGCCCGCGCTCCGGCTTCCACGAAGTTGCGGACCTGCACCTTGGCGTCCTGGGTTTCGAGCAGGTCGGCCTTGTTGACCACCATCACCACCGAGCGGCCCCAGCGCTTGACCAGCTCCAGAAACTGCCGCTCGGACTCGGTGAAGGGCCGGTCCGCGCTGGTCAGAAACAGCACCAGGTCGGCACGCGGCAAGAAGCCCTCGGTGAGCGACTGGTGCTGCCGGATGATGGCGTTGGTGCCCGGCGTATCGACCAGCGCCACGCCTTCGAGCACCCGCAGCGGCACCCGCAACCTACTGACGAAGGGGTCGGCGGTGGCCTCCAGCTCGCCCCGCGTCTCGCCGTGCATCAGGACGTAGATGCGGTCGGTGGTGGGCGTGACGCCTTCGGGCAATGCCTGGTCGCCCAGCAGGGCATTGATGAAGCTGCTCTTGCCCGCGTTGAACTCGCCGACCACCACCAGCAAAAACGCTTCGTCGAGGTGGCGCAGGGCGGCTCTGGCCTGTTCACTGGCCTCGGCAGGGGCGCCCTGGACCTCCAGCAGCGACTGAAGGTCGGCCAGCAGGCTGCGTTCACGGGTCAGGAGGTCTTGCACCCCGGCGCTGACGAGTTGAGTCATGGGGCATTCTAGAGGCTGGGGAACGGCCTGGCCCGGTCTGCTAGCGTGGGCACATGAGCGACCCACCAGAACCCCCGCACGGTCCCCCGCATGATGCCCCGCATGATGCACAGTTGCTGGGCATCCAGTTCACCTTGCAGGACATGAGCGAGATCAATTTCGCCAAAGTCCTGAACGACATCATGCACGACCACGCCTTTGCCCGGCCACTTCAGGTCCAGGTGATCGAGCCGCGCCCGGACAGGCAGGGCGGCTTCATCGACGGTCAACTGACGCTGGCCTTTTTCGAGTCGGACCGGGAGCGGGCGGCGGCGGCCATGCAGCGCCTGAAGACCATTCTGCTGCGCTACGGCGCCCAGGTGGACCACATCCGGATGCCGGGGGAGGAGCGGCTGAACTGAGGGCAGACGCCGACAGCCCACCGCTGGACAAACCGCTAATCACACTGACATTCACCATACTGGGGGCGATGACCAGCACCGACCCAATGCGTGTTCAGCTCCTCATGCCCCACCGCTTCGGCCTGGGCTGGGTGCCCTGTGCGCCTGGACGGAGAAGGGGTGCTCAGGGGTGGTAGTGACGGCTTCCAGCTCGACGAACTACATTTCACTTATTACACTTGAGTTAGGCTAATTGTATGACCGCCTCGTTGTCTTACCTCCCTACCCTTCAGGAACAAGCTCAACTGGAAAGCCTGGCTAGCACCGTTCCGGCTGAGCGGCCACGGCTGTGCCTTCAGGTGATCGGCAGTGCTCAGCCCGTGGAGTTGCCTGAAGCGCTCGCTGAACTGGTGGCGCTGCTCATTCGTGAGGGGGCCGCTGGACACGCCGTGAGTGTGGTGCTGCCGGACGAAGAAGTGGGCACTATCGAGGCCGCCAGAATGCTTGGCATCAGTCGCCCTTTTCTGGTCAGTCACCTGCTCGACACCGGGAAACTGGCATTTCATAAAGTTGGAAGTCACCGCCGGATCACCCTGCGGGATCTGCTGGCATATCAGACCGAACAGGTCCGGCGACGCCGCCTGGCGGCAGCCCTGAGCGCCGAAGATCAGGCGCTGGGATTGTACTGACGGTGACGCCGCCCGTCCCCCTCCGGCTGTTTTGTGATGCCAATGTGCTGTACGCCTCGGTCCTGCGAAATCTACTCATTCGTCTGGCGCTGGCCGACGTGCTGGAACTGCGCTGGAGCAAGCAGGTGCAGCAGGAATGGGTCCGGAACCTGCTGGAGCATCAGGGCGACCTGGACGCCGCACGACTGGAGCGCACCTGTGCCCTGATGGACCGTGCCCTGCCAGACGCCTGCATCAGTGGCTACGAAGCGCGGCTATCTGGGCTGACCCTGCCCGACCCTGATGATCTACATGTGCTGGCGGCAGCCTTGCATGGGCAGGCCAGTCATTTGTTGACCTTCAACCTGCGCGACTTTCCAGCCGCCGCACTCGCTTCACTGGGTTTGCAAGTCCTGCATCCGGATGGGGTGCAACTCAGAAATGGGGAACCGGAAAAGCACGGTGGCGCAGCGGGTGAAACTGGAGTGGGCGTGAGGACGAAGCTGAACCCGCACGAAGGGCCGCCATACCAGCAGCTCCTGAACGTGACCAATGCTGGCCAGCAC
>NZ_JANYGJ010000012.1 GCF_025362455.1 Deinococcus sp.
GTGCTGGCCAGCATTGGTCACGTTCAGGAGCTGCTGGTATGGCGGCCCTTCGTGCGGGTTCAGCTTCGTCCTCACGCCCACTCCAGTTTCACCCGCTGCGCCACCGTGCTTTTCCGGTTCCCCATTTCTGAGTTGCACCCACCGCCTGACCGATCAGGCTCCCCTCTGACCACTGGAACGGCATCACCTCCAGCAATATTGGGGAGAAGCGCCGGGTATATGCCCACGACGACTCGGTCAGCCGGTAATACGATCCGTCGCTTTCCCGCAGGTGACGACTGCCGTCGACCAGCCGGGTCAGGTCTTCGCGGGGGTAATGCCGGGTAATCTCAGCGCGCAGCGCTGGATCGGGGATGGTCTCGTTGAGGGTCGGCGTGCCGATCACTTCGAGGACTTCGACGGCGCGGCTGCGGGCCTCTTCACTGGCCCGCAAGAGCTGCTGGCGGCGCTTCCTGGCCTTGTTGTGAATGTCGTTGATCACTTTGTCCAGTGCGTCGACCACCGCATCGGTGGTTTGTTCCGTGGCCATGGAAATGAAGCACAGCAGGACGGCCCGCCGTTTCGCGTCTGGGAACCGCCGGACGCTCCAGGCGTCGTGGCGGTAGCCCCACAGCGCCAGTTGTCGGCGCATCTCAGGGTGCAGGGCGACCACTGCTGGCCAGGCACACAGCCCCAGAGCGAGCAGGGTGCTAAGCCGCGCAAGCAGGAACAGGATGGTGTCTGCCGATTCCTTCTTGGCCGGAAGCTTCAGGCCCTCCAGCGGGGACCGTGGCCAGGCCGAGTCCTGCTCCTCTCCGGCACCGAGCAGCGCGTCGAGCTGCTGGCCCTGTTCGGTGCTCAGCCCCCCAGTCAGAGTGAGATAGGTTCCGTCCAGCGCCGCTTCGCGGGCCGTGGCGATCAGGTATCGGAGGGTGGTGCGGCCAGGCCGTACCACCCGGTGTGTCAAGAGCCAGGCATGCGCCGACTTGCGTAAGGTTTCCGTTCGTGGCGTCGCCTGCGCCGCCTGTTGAAGGTGCGCGGACAGTTGTTCACGCTGGGCTTCTCCACAGCGCACGTACCCCAGGTACGTGCGAAGCCGCTCCAAATGGGCGTGCCGGGTCTTCTCGTCGCTGGGATAGCCACTCAGACCGATGGATAGCAGGCCTAGTTGAGCGGCCAGGACACCCTGCACCTCGTCTGGCACGTCGTCCAAATTCCGCAGGAAGAACCCGTAGCCGCGCAGGGTACACAGTTGCACCGCGAAGCCCAGTCGGTTGATCGGCCCCCGGCAACGGGCAACTTCGAGCAGGTCGGCGTCGTTCAGCCGAAACTGCCGCCGCAGGTCCGCTTCATGGAGCACTTCTGGCAAGCGGTCCGTCGTCTGTTCGCGGTCCGGCAGTTCCGGCAGCATGGCGGTTAGCGACGCTCGAGCGCGTTGAGGTAACTCTCTCCCATGTTCTTGATGCTGGTCTCAGCGTAGATCTGGGTGGTGGTGATGCGCTTGTGCCGCAGGAACTTCTGCACCTGATCGAGCGGCATGCCCGCGTCCAGCAGCAGGGTGGCGACGCTGGCCCGCAATCGATGCGGCGTGACGGGCCTGTCGATCCTGGCGCGCTGCGCCATCTGTGGCGTGTACCGGTCTGTGCGGTTGCTTTCGAAGAGGAAGCCACTCACGCGCCTACCCAGAGGGGTGTGCAGAACCCCGCGACGAGTTGCAATGGCTGCTCGATAAAGATTCACTCCCCGCTCAAACCGTTCGTAATGCCACGGTTGGCGGCATCCGGGACGCGTGAATGGCCGGCATCAGGCCAGCGAGTGCGCCGATCAGGATGGCCGAGGCGACGCCGCCCGCCCACGCCTGGGTGGGGATCACGATGGCCCAGCCTTTTGAGCTGGCATATATGGCCGTCGCCGTGGCCCCGGCCAGCACGCCGACGACGCCACCGATGACGGCGAGCAGGACCGACTCCGCGAGAAATTGCGTGCGAATCTGGCCCTTCGTTGCACCGAGGGCGCGGCGCAGGCCGATCTCCGAGCGGCGCTCCAGCACCGAGATGATCATGATATTGGCGACACCGACAGCCCCCACGATCAGCACCACCACCCCGAGCCCGAGAAAGAGGCTGTCGAACGCCCCCGCCGCAGCGGCTCTGGCGGTAAGCGCGTCAGACGGCTGGCTGACGTTTACCTCGTTCGGCGCCTCGGGGTTGGCGGTTCGCGCGAGCAGCGACTGCACCCCTGCGACATGGTCGATGTCGGCGCGCACGTAGATTGAGCTTGGTGGGCCGGCTTTCTGCTCGCCCCGAACCAGGCTGACATAGTCGAGGTACTTCTGGGCCGCCGGATAACCGACGAGGGCGCTGTTGTCGATGTCGGGCACCAGCGGCGAGGGCTTCAGGATACCCGCGACATTAAACCACTGGCCTCCCAGCCAGATCCGCTGATCAGGGTGGACCCGGTCGATGCCCAGCTGCTGAGCGGCGACCGAACCGAGCACCGCGACCGGCACGTAGGCGGTGCCCTCGCTGAGCCAGTGGCCGCGTGCGACGCCGGTGCCGAGCACGGACAGCAGGTTCAGGCTGATGGCCCGCACCTGGAGGCCGCCGGTGTTGCCCACCGGGATCATCGGATTCCGGTAGACCTTCGCTTCCTTCATGTAGGCGGTATCTGCCACCAACTGGACATTGTCCAGCAGAGTGATTCTTGCGGGTGCTTCCCGGGGCAGCTTCACCTGCTCCCCAGTAAGTCCCTGTCCGGCCTCGACGGTCAGCAGGTTGGTGCCGAGCCGGTCGATCTGCGCGAGCAGCCCGGCCTGCGAGGACGAGGACAGTCCGAGGACCGCCACGATCGCCGCCGTCCCGATGGCGATTCCGAGCGCGGACAGCGCGGCGCGCAGTGGCCGGGATCGCAGCCCGACCGTGGCCACCCGCAGCCCGTCGTTCAGCCCCAGTCGTCCGCCGCTGACGCTCGTAGTCCCCCTCACTTCGCCCCCGCACCATTCGTGGGCACCACAAGGACGCCGAGGTCACCACCGGTATCGGAAACCACCTCACCGTCCACCAGTCGAATCTGGCGAGGCAGCCCATCGGCGAGGCCCCCATCATGCGTGATCATGATGATGGTGGCACCGTCGGCATTGAGTTCGTGAATGAGTTCCATGATCGATGCGCCGGTCGCGCTGTCGAGGTTCCCGGTCGGTTCGTCGGCGAGGACGATCGCTGGACGCCCGATGAGGGCCCGGGCAATCGCCACTCGCTGCCGTTGCCCGCCGGAGAGTTTGGTGGGTTTGAAGTTCGCGCGGTCAACGAGGCCGACCCGTTCGAGCGCCTCATCCGCGCGCCTGTACCGCTCGGCGGCGGGGACGCCGGTATAGAGCAGCCCATCGGCGACATTCTCGCGCACCGTGGCATGTTCGGCCAGAAAGAATGACTGGAAGACGAACCCGATTTCCCGGGCTCGCAGCAGCGACAGCTCGCGGTCGCTCAGCCGCGCCGCGTCGACGCAGCCGATCCGAACCACGCCGCTGCTGGGCAGCTCCAGCGTCCCCATGATATGCAGGAGCGTGGACTTGCCGGACCCCGAGGGCCCGACGATCGCTAAGAGCTCACCCCGCTGCACGGAGAACGACACCCCCCGCAGGGCGGGCACCGGCGGCTGCTCACCGTAGACCTTGGTCACTTCATCCAGTTCCAGAACGATCTCGCGACTCATAACGGCGGCACCACCACGGAGTCGCCCGCGCGAAGGTGGCCCCCGACCTGAACGCGTCCGGCGGTGGCGTCGAACAGGCCCAGCTTCACCGCGACCACCTCGCGCTCGCCAGCTTCGCCTACGACCTCGACCGCGAAGCCGCCGCCGGACTTCCCGAAGAGGGCGGTCACCGGGACGCTCAGGGCGCTCTCCACGCCCCTGGTCGTGATGTCCACCTGGACCGGGGCGCTGTCGAGCCCACGCGCCTCCTGTGGGTCGTCAAGACGAATGTAGGCCAGGAGGGTCGCGGCCCCGACGTTGGCGTTCTGCCCCTCGGGGGCCTGGGCGATTCGTCCGAACCGGTCTACCTTTCCCGTCACCGACCTGTTGCCGGGCAGCGTGATCCGCGCCCGGTCGCCCATCCTCACCTCGCGCTGCCGCGCCGCAGCGAGGTCCAACTGCGCCACGGGCGTGTCGGTTGTGGCGTTCACGACCTGGGCACCCGGCTGGGCAGATCCGCCGAGCTCGCCTGCCACCCTGGCGATCCGCACCGCCTCGGGAAGGAAGACCGCGTCACCGAGGGCAAGCGTTCCGGTCACGTCAAAGCCCTTGTCGCGCTGGAGCTTCTCAACAGCCTTCTGCGTCTTCTGGGTGAAGACCTTGTCTTGGGGATCAATGTCTATACCGGCGTCGTAGCCGAGCGTGTGCAGGTTCTGGTTGAGCTCACGAACGTCCCTGCCCACATCGCCGCTGTGCAGGTCGCGGTAGGCCGGGACCGGGCCACACAGCAGGAGCACCGGGTGGTCGTTCACCCGGTACAGCACCTCACCGCAGCCGACCTTGTCGCCGTTCTCGGGCAACTCGGTGTAGGTTCCGTTGGCCCGGTTGATCACGGTGTAGGGCGAGCCGTCGGGCCGCGCACGGTAAGTCAGGATTCCGTACTGAGAGACTGTGGCCGAGAGCTTGCCCTTCTCCACCTTCGCGGTGCTCACTGGCATGTCCTGTGAGGCTGGGCTTGATTGCTTGGTGCTGGACCTCACGACCATGCCACCGGTGGCAACCGCAGCGAGCAGCACAGCCGATCCAGACAGTACCCAGGTCTTCCGCCTCATCACTGACCCGCCGCTGCCGCGTCCAGGAGCGCGCGGCACGTCTGCATCGCGGCGCTGAGAATGGTCATGCCGCCGTTCGTTGAGGTGGACGGGATCCGAGTCGTGTCGATGAGGGGCTCGCCCTTGACGGGATCGGGGAAGTCCTTGACGCCGTTGTCTCGGATGCATTGGGCGAACTTGAGGCCCGCCTTCTGCTGCTCGGGACCACGCCTTGTGCTCAACGTGCCCGGTGGCTGCAAGGCCTTGCATGCGCCGACGGCCCTCGTCCACACCGAGGGGCTGACGCTGATTGCGTAGACGAACTCGCCCTTCGCATTTGCGTCTGGGAAGTCGGGGACGCCGTGCTCCCGAATGCAGGCGGCGAACTTTACCGCCTGATCCCGGTTGGTGGCGGTAGTGTTGCCACCGCTCTCGGTTTCGGCGGGCACGTTCTTACAACCCGTGCAGAGCAGGGCGATCACGGCAAAGGTGGCCAGGGTGTGTAGCGTTCTACTCATCGTTCTCTCCCGCGTGTGATGATGGCGTTGACAGCGGCTCTCTGCCGGACGTGCTGGTCACCGCATCCTCGGATCGTGCGTGGGGTCGGCGTACATGGGTGGGCAACCACGAACAATCGCCCTGGGACGCAGCTCAAAGTGCCAGGATTCGTTTCTGTAGATCTGGCACAGCCCGTACCTGGTGCCGTACTTGGACAGCCATGCCGCAGCGCGGGCTGGCCCAATGTCAACCGCGTCTCCGGACACGTGAGGGGACGTATCCGCTGTGGCGACCCACCGGGCAGCTTCCGCTTCCGAGCCGTATTTCGAGACCGCCTCATGAAGAAGCTGATTCTGGTACGACCGGGAACGCCAGCCACTGTTGACGAAGAACGTGACGCCGTCGTCTGTGGCGTCCGTTGCCGCGTGACGGAGAGCACGGAGCAGGTCTGCGTTAAGCCTGGCCACCGCCGGATATCTATCATCGAAGACGGTCACGCCGTCGGGAACGGCACCGGCAGCCCTACCAGCCGCATCGAGGCGATTGCCGTGAAGGCGAACGGGCAGGCGGGGCGGCGGCGGTGGCGCGGCGATGGGTAATGGTGGCGGAGACGGAGCCGTCAACGGGTTATGACCGAGAGCTGCCGCGCTGACGACGCACAGGGCCATCAGGGCCGCGAGGATGGTGGGGCGTGTACGTTGGGCTGCTGCCCGGGCTAGTTCGGAGGACATGCCGCCAGTCAACACGGTGGGGTGTTGTCGGCCTGTATGGAATTTTCAATATGCGGGCGATATGCTCCGACCTGTAGGATCGAGGATGCATGCGCGTGTTGATCGTTGAGGACGAATCCTATCTGGCAGAAGCTATCCAAGGTGGTCTCCGCCTGGAAGCGATTGCCGCCGATATTGCCGGTGACGGTGACACCGCTCTGGAACTGCTGAGCGTCAACGCCTACGACATCGCCGTCCTCGACCGTGACATTCCCGGCCCTTCCGGCGACGAGATCGCCAGACGCATCGTCGCTTCCGGCAGCGGCATGCCGATCCTGATGCTCACCGCCGCCGACCGGCTGGGCGACAAGACCTCCGGGTTCGAGCTCGGCGCCGACGACTACCTCACCAAGCCCTTCGAGCTGAAAGAGCTCGTGCTCAGGCTCAGAGCGCTCGACCGCAGGCGTGCCCACCACAGGCCGCCCGTGCGAGAGATCGCAGGCGTGCGTCTGGACCCGTTTCGGCGTGAGGTCTACCGGGGCGGCCACTACGTCGCGCTCACTCGGAAGCAGTTCGCCGTGCTTGAAGTGCTCGTCACCGCCGAAGGCGGGATCGTCAGCGCCGAGGAGCTGCTGAAACGGGCCTGGGACGAGAACGCCGACCCATTTACCAACGCCGTGCGCATCACGGTCTCAGCCCTGCGCAAACGGCTCGGCGAACCCTGGCTGATCGCCACGGTCCCCGGTGTCGGCTACCGCATCGACACCGGGCGTGAGGGAGAAAACGGTGGATAGGGCGTCTGGGTTGAGCGTTCGTCTCAAACTCACGCTCAGCTACGCCGGGTTTCTGTTGGTCGCGGGTACGCTCCTGCTCGTGGCGGTGTGGGTCTTCCTGCTGCGAGGCGCGCCCGTCAGCACGCTCATGCCCAAACTCTCCGACTTCCCAAGAGCACTCGACCCGCACAACTTCGGCACGGCGGTTTTCGGGCCAGCAGCCGTCCTGATCCTCGTCTTCCTGTTGCTGTTCGGTCTCGTGGGAGGGTGGGTGCTGGCTGGCCGCATGCTCGCGCCATTGACCCGGATCACCGATGCCACCCGCCTGGCCACGAACAGATCGCTCTCCCACCGCATCCGGCTCCCGGGCCGCAGCGATGAGTTCCGCGAGCTCGCCGACGCCTTCGACGCCATGCTGGCACGGCTCGAAGCACACGTGGCCGAACAGCGGCGATTCGCGGCCAACGCTTCCCACGAACTGCGCACCCCGCTGGCGATCACGCAGACCCTGCTCGACGTGGCCCGTAACGATCCGAAGCGTGACACCGGCGAACTGGTCGACCGCCTCCACACGGTCAACACCCGCGCGATCGACCTTACCGAAGCCCTTCTCTTGCTCAGCCGCGCCGACGGACGGTCCTTCACCAGAGAGCACGTCGATCTGTCCCTCCTGGCGGAGGAAGCCACCGAAACACTCTTCTTCTTCGCCGACGAACGCGGGGTCACCATCGACGTCTCCGGCGAGATTACCCCTGCCATCGGCTCACATACGCTCCTGCTCCAGATGACGACGAACCTCATGCACAACGCGGTCATCCACAACCTGCCTGAACAGGGCACCGTCTGGGTCAGAACCAGCGTCCACCAAGGCAATGTGACGCTCACCGTCGAGAATACCGGTGAGAAGCTCGCGCAGGAGGTGGTCACCACGTTGGTCGAGCCGTTTCAGCGTGGTGCCGAACGCGTACGCAGCGACCGTTCAGGGGTCGGCCTCGGCCTGGCCATCGTCAACAGCATCGTCCAGGCGCACGACGGAACCCTCACCCTCACCCCCAGGGCCGCCGGGGGGCTGTGCGTCACGGTGAAGCTCCCCGCCGCGCCGCCCCACATGGGCAGATGACGATCAGGGGGACAGTCGCATGCCCTGGATGAAGAGTCAAAGTCTGTGGAGCAGCGTGCCATGCAACATAGATGTTCGCTGGTTCGTCGGGCCATTCGACGAGGACGCCGTTTCCGAACGGTGCACTGGCTCTGACCAGAAGGGCGAGGTGAGCGGAATGGGCGGCATGCCAGCAATACTGTGCCGACTCGATGGGTGTGAATGCCGGCGCGGTCCTGGCGACCTGCGAGCCAGATCCCTTGGTGACCCGCAGTCGGAGCCGGACGATCGTGAAGGTTGACGCCGTACGGGACGCAGCCGGGAGGTGCGGTGCGTCAGCGCTGAACTGGTCCATAAGCGTAGCCTATACAGCCTCCAGGCCCTTAACGGGGGTTTTCGGGCGATTGAGGCTACAACGCGACCTCCCAGGCCAGGCTACCTCCGCTGACTGGGGAAGCAGCAGAGGTCGTTCAAGCAGAAGCCTCATGAAACGGCTCAGGACGGCCAAGGCGCATAGTGAAGGCACAAGGAAAGAGGGTTGGTGATGTGCTCAAGCTCCTGAAGGCCAGTAGGGGCAAGGGAGGCTGGCGCGGCGGCGCGGCGAGGGTTCTGGGCGGGCTGCCGCCCCCTCGCCGCGCGTGCGCGGCCTTCCCCTGCTGTGAAGGTCCGCTTGGCCAGGTGACGCGGGGAGGGGGCGGGTGGCGCCGCGCCTAGGGCGCGAAGACTGACCCTGCACGGTGGCGTGGACTCAGGCGCTTTTAGAATATATACACATCACACTAGAGATGTATTCAATTTTTCTTCAATCACATCTCCAAACGAACAACACGTACAACCGAGATACAAACACACATGGTTTACTCTATGCCTGAGCCTACGCTAAAGCCGAGTGGAACAACACCGCATGGGTGCTAAGGCACGTGATCATCTTTTTTTATATATTCCTCACCTGGCAACGTCAGGACAGAGGGTTCTTTCCTAGCACTCTGATCGGAGTTGTCGCGCCATGTTCGTCTGAAGCGGCAAGAAGCTACCCCCGAGCAGAAAACGGCCCAGCTTGATCGAGGTGGCGCCATGCTCGCTGACCCAACGCTGCTCCGGCACCGTCAGGCGGTAAGCGCTACTCAGCAGGTAGGTCGGCTTCTTCTCCCCTGCCGGGTGCAGAGCATAGAGGATAGTCGCCCGGCGCTCCCCGTCCAGCGAGGCCAGGGCCAGACCCGCCTTACGGGCCGCCGCTTCGGTGGGGTACAGGCGTAGAGGGGTAAGGGTGGGCATGGCCCGAGGATACCGGGTCAGACAGGAACACTCCCAGACTCCGGGATTCGCCAGGCGCCCCTCAACAGACCGCTAAACTGACGGCATGGCACACCGGGACGAGCTGGCCAAGCCGACGGATCACCAGTACACCGAGTTCAACGTCACGCATCTGGGGTTGATTCCAATCCAGAATCGCCTACCTGACTCTGTGCGCCTGGGCTGGGTCTCCGAGGTGGGTGACCGCAAAAACGGTGCGGGCATCCGCTCGATGACCGCCCACGAGGACGGCGTGCCGCACGGCACCGCCAGCGACCTGTTCGCCGGGATCGTGACCGGCAGTGTGGCGGCCCGCGAGGGCGGTGAGCAGGTCATCGAGGTCACGGCGGCGGACCTGGCCCGGCTCAGTCACATGGCGCTGCGAACCGAAAACTACCAAAGCATCCGCCGCAACCTCAACCAGTTGCGCCACACCAACTTCAATATCTGGAACAAGTGGCGCACCCCGCTGCACAGTGTGGCCGAGGAGCGCTCATTCTCGCTGATTGACGAGGTGGAGACTCGCACCACCGAGCACGCCTTTAACGCCGATCAGGTGGTGACCACCTACCGCATCCGGCTCAACCCCAATATCGTGCAGTCGATCGACGGCGCACTGACCCTGATGACCAACCGCCAGGTGCTCGCCCAGCTCGCCAGCCCGGCGTCCAGGGGGCTCTACCGACTGCTCGAGGCCTGGCGGCGCGACCCGGCTGATTTCACCCAGACCTCGCCTCGCCTCACCATCTCAGCGCGCGACCTAGTCGAGGCCTGCCGGTTGCTGGGTGCACGGCATGAACCGGCGACCCTGCTCAGACCGCTGTTTCACGCTTCAGGACCATTCGCGCAGCTCAAAGACGCCGGGTATCTACTGGATGTCAGTACCGCAGGCCGGGGCTGGGACACCACCATCGGCGTGAGTTTCGCGCAGTCCAACACCGCAGTGAATACCACCGGATTGCGCCTGCTGCGCGAGGCGGGCGTGACCGGAAAAAATGCCACCAGTCTGGCCTCGCTCCACACCACCGAGGAGATCGAGTGTGCGCTGTGGACCGTTGACCAGAAGGTGAAGGTTGGGGGCATCCGCAACCCCCCCGGTCTGGTCATCTCGGTGCTTAAAGACAGCGACTTCCCGGCGCATCTGGAGCAGTTTCGCCGTCGTCCGAAACGGGTGGTGGCGCCGCGCCCACTCCAGCGCCAGGCCGCGCCTCCACCGGAACCTGAAGTGCCGCGCAGCGAGACCGAGCTGATGCGCTCGGCGAGCAACGCCCTGATGAGCTTGAGTGCCATCAAACGCATCACGCTGGAGCAGCGAACTGCTCTGCAAGTGGACCTCGATACCGGGAAGGTCAGTCCCCGGCAAATTTGCCAGCTCGTGACCATGACCGCCGACATGGTCAACAGCACCATCGCCGCCTGGAAAGACTGACATCGGGGCGGTTTCCCGTCGCGGTTTTGATGCGGTTCAGACCCAGGGAATACCAGGGCGAATGACCGGCATTTCCTCAACGCCTTGAGTGGTGCACCGTGACCGGGAGCTTTGAGCAAAGGCTCGCCTTCACGCGAGCCGGTTTCTTGTGCCTGTGAGCCGGGATGATGAGGCGGTGACGCGGCCCTTGATCACCTGGCGCGGAGCGAGCAAATAAGAAGGGTGACTCAACGAACCGCCGCGCTATTGGACGCTGTTCTGAGTGAAACAGAACTGGAGGCCCGAGCGCCTGGTCAAGGGCCCGCTCAGGCCGCTTCACCCCGATACTCACCCGACACCCCTCACTCCACGAGTCCCGTCGCGGTTTTGATGCGGTTCCCTGAATTGCCGTCGCGGTTTTGATGCGGTTGCCGTCGCGGTTTTGATGCGGTTCCAGATGGCCACCGTCGCGGTTTTGATGCGATTTTTTTCTGTGGACAGAAGCTGTACTCAATATTCTGTTTCCATTCGTCGCGGTTTTGATGCGGTTGCCGTCGCGGTTTTGATGCGGTTGATCCAGTCACCGTCGCGGTTTTGATGCGGTTGCCGTCGCGGTTTTGATGCGGTTGGTGAATTTACGCTGTCCCAGACGGTATTGAGAAATCTTCTTTGGTGCATTGCATTTTTTAATCTTTAAAGATCTTTAAAAACAGATTTGCCAAACACCAACGCGCGAGGCCCACCGCCTGACGAGCAGAACAAAGACAGGTTCACGGGAGGGCAGTCGTGGTGAGGTAACCGGGTGCCGGGCAAGCACGATGAAGACGTCTGGAGCCTCAAGGGCTTCTCTTTGGGCCTGAGAAGGTCAGGAAGGCAGGTAAAAGATAGAAGCCGTCGAGCAGTCTACATAACTCACAGAAGGCCCCTTGCTGACCCTCCTGTGAGGAAACCAGCCGGATGAGCATTGGTGCGGTGGTCAGGTCCAGCAGGCGTCTTGAGGGACCGGTTCAGCAGCCCGTGCGACCACCCTTGATTTCTCTACCTATTAAACCGATATACTACGTTATGACTCCGATATTCGAGGTGAAGAAACTGTCAGAAACGCTCCCACAGATTCTGACCAGGCAGCGCAGCCGGTACGTCGAGTTGCTCATCCAGGGGGTGCGGGACGGGGTGATCGAGGCGGTGCCGCTGGAGCAGACGGTCAATGTGGGCAAACGGCTGCGGCCCGACCATCTGATCTTGAACACCGAGCGCTATCAGACCTGGCACCGCAAGACCACGCAACTGCTGCATGTGGCGGTTCAGGGTGTCAAGGAGGCGGACATCACGGACGAGGAGACGTTCAGAACGTTGTCCACTTATTACCGGCACAGTTTGACGCCCCGAAAGATGATGAAGAAGTTGAGACCAGAGAAGGCGGTTACACCGGCAGGAAAAGGGGCGCCAATAGGGTCAGCACAGCGGTGAGCAGGCCCGGTGAGGTGGGGCAGTGGTGGGCACTGGGAAAGGGGCCGCTGCGAGGTCGCCTGAGCAAAGGGCAGGATAAGCCGCACCGCAGGTGGCAGCTTTTACCGCGCTGGGCGCAAGAAAAACCTGATGCAGAGAATGACACCTGATGCCGGTCATCTGCCGCGCACTCACTGCCTGGTTTGGTCGCCCATGATCCCGAACTTAGGAGGTCTGCACCCCGCCGCTCAGCTCACCCATTCTTCCAGTCCGGGCGTAGGCACCTCCGGCCTGCACACCACTCACCCTAGGAGCTGAGACCTCATGTCAGCACGCAAGGACAGTACCGTTCGGTTAACCATCCGGGTCAGTCAGGCCGACGCTGAACTGATCACCGCCAGAGCCCAGACCCTGAAGATGCCGCTCTCGGATTACGGGGCCTCGCTCCTGCTGATTGGCCTCGCGAAAGGTCAGGCGCAGGCGAGTGAACATCTGGTGCTGCCCCTGGTGCAGACGGTCGTGCGCGGAGAGCTGCAACGCTTTCTGGAAGTGCTGCGTGAAGAGTCGGTTCGCACCTACGCCGAGGCCGGGACCGCGCGGCGAATGTTGCAGGTCCTGATGGCGCAGGGCGGGCAGGACCGCGACAGCATTCTGGCCATCGAGGGTGCCAACTGGAACGCCACGCTGGAAGAACTCAAGCGGGACCAAAAGGGGATTCGCCGGTGGCTGCGTGAAGGAGGCCAGTTGGCGGCTACTTCTGCGGGGCACTCCTGATGCCGGGCTCCGTCGTCAAAGCCCGTTTCAGCGGCGCGTCCACCGGGGGGATGCGCGGCAGCCTGGAGTACTTCGCTCACCGCCCGGATTTGGAGCAGGCGCGCGCCGACCGGGAGGTGGTCACGGCCTACGGGCGCTACCACCTCGACCAAGGCGGCGACCAGGCTTGGGAAGCCCTGAACCAGGAGTTGAGGCCCGGAGATCACCGCTACCTGTACTCGGTCATTCTGAGTCCTGGTGAACCAGATTTCTCGGTGCATCAAACCGAGACCTGGGCCCGGCAACTGCTCGAAGACAACAACTTTAACCGCTACGCCCTGGTGGTGCATGCCGGGGCAGGGCGCCATACCGAGCAGCCCCACGCGCATGTGCTGATCACGGTGGACCAACGCCTGACCGTGCCTCAACTCCAGCAACTGAGACACAGGGGCGACGTTGAGAAAGCCCGGATGCTGGAGCCCTCACCGTTGCAGCGGCACACCACGGTTGAGCAGGGTGTTCAGGCGACGCTCAAGGCGCACGGTCACGCTGCTGAACAGGCGGCAGGCGGCGGCGCAGAGAGCACTCAGAGCAGGCGGCACGTTGATCTTCAGCTTGGGCGATAAGGCCCGGTCAAGAGGTGACTTCTATGCGGCTTCAAACCATGTATGTGGATATGCGCCCGGTGCTGACCAAGTGGGTTGGACTGCTGCTCCTGGCGCTGAGTTTGACGGCGCTTTTTCTCAGCGCCATGCCGGATATCAGCCGGGCGCTCCTCGCCTTCCAGACGGCGTTTCGGGAGGCTCAGGGCGAAGTCTCACCCTGGATCTTCTGGAAGAGTTGCGTTCAGGCCGAGCCCTGCTGGCGAGGGCTGCTGTTTGCGTGGTCGGCTCCACGCCTGGAGCAAGCCCTGTACCTCGCGGGCATTTTGTTCGGAGCGGGGTGCAGCGGCTTCGGGATGTGGTGGCGCCCGGAGGTCGTCAGCCTGCGTGATCTGCGCCTCAACGCCAACCGCATCGAGCGCTCGAAACACGTTTCGCCCGTTCCGCCTCGGCGGTTGTTGTAGTCGGAAACCAGCAGATGGTTTCAGCACCTCCGAAGTAGCTGTTCACCCCACTTCAAAGGAGATGTTCAATGATTATTTCTTATCCGAGATTTCTGCTGCGACTGATGCTGGCACTGGGGGTGGTCTGGGGGACCGTCTACCTGGCGATGCGCGGGCAGAGCACCTTCGCAGCGCTGTGCCTGACCCTCGGCATCCTGGCGGTCTATCTCTTCAAAGACGCCCGGCAGATCGTGCGCCACACCGCGCATTTCTCGTCGAAGTTTGAGCTCCACAGCCTGACCCGCTCGCCCCTGAAGGGAGACGGGGTGCTGCTGGGCTTTGCGTACCGCTCGCTGCTCTCACTCCGGCCCGGCACGGCAGGCAAACAGGAACTGGGCCACTTCCTGTGGGTGGGGCCCTCGCGCAGCGGCAAGGGGTTGAGCATCGCCAGCAATCTTCTGCATTGGGAAGGCTCGGCAGTGGTGGTAGACATCAAGGGTGAGCTCGCCGCGCAGACCGCAGGCTACCGCCGTGAAGTGCTGGGCCAGCGCGTCTTTATCTTAAATCCGTCCAGCGGCGAGGCGAGCCACCAGTATGATCCCTTCGCCGCGCTGGTGACCAACGAGCAGATCTACGCTGCCGCGATCGCCTACATGCAGCCGGACAAAGACGGCGCCAATGCCGTGTTCGCGCTTCGGGCCTCAGCGGCGCTGGCCGCCATCATCCGGGCCGCCAAGGTGCAGGAGGTGCCGGTCATCGAGCTGCTCAGGGATGTGCTCTACCACCCGCTCGGCGTACAGGGCGCCATGCTGAGCCTGCAACGACTGAGTGATCCGCAGGTGAGCCGCTGGATCAATGCCTTTCTCTCCAAGGATCCGGACAAGGTGGACTGGCGCGAGGCCGCCGCCGACCGTTTCCTCAACAACAGTTGGCAGCGCCTGCTGATCGCCACGCAGAACCTGATGACCCAGGGCGTGGCGCATCTGCTGGGCGGCTCGGACTTCACCCCGGCAGACCTGGTGGAGGGCCGCACCACCGTCTACCTGGTATTCCGCGAGTCCGAGCTGGCCATGAATCTGCCGATTCTAAACCTGGTCATCGATAGCCTCTTTCGCTCGATCATGCGAAGGTACGACCTCAACCCCGACCTGCCCGGCGAGAAACTTCTGGCGGTCTTCGATGAGGCGTACCGGGCCACGCCGCTGATGCTGCCGGAGTACGCCGCCACGCTGGCCGGGCGCGGCATCTCGATGTGCATCTACGTGCAGAGCCTGGCGCAGCTCAGCGACTTGTGGGGCAAAGAGGGACGCACCGCCATCATGGAAAACGTGCATACCAAGATCTTTTTGCCCGCCGTGGACCGCTCGGATTCTGATAGGGAGGGCACCTCGAAGTTCATCTCGGATTCCTGCGGCAAGTACATGGTCGAGGACCGGGGGCTGGGCAAATCGGAGCACGAGCACGAACTGAGCAGCACGGTCCGCTTCACTGAGCGCGAGCTGGTCACGACCACCGACTTCGCCATGCTTTCCCAGGGCCGCAGCATCATTATTTGTAACAACCTGCCGCCCGTGCTGGCTTACCGGCTTGAACCCTGGCGTTTTCGGGAACACCGACAGGCCGCGCAATACTCCATTCCCAAAGTGGTCTGCCCGGTTCTGTCAAGTTAAGTGAGCTTCATGTGAAATATGAGTTCGAGTGGCTCAAGATTTAAAGTAGCCCAGCCTGAAATACCCTCCATAGGTCCCGAGATTTCGTATATAACAGTATTAATAGATAGATATTCGCTGTAAG
>NZ_JANYGJ010000028.1 GCF_025362455.1 Deinococcus sp.
TACACGGTCAAGCTGTTTACCGGCAACCTGACCGAGCACGCCCGCCGCGAGGCCAGCATGGTCGTGCGCCACCCCCAGCTCGCCGAGGTGGTGACCATCAGCGAGGTCGGCGGCCAACCGGCGGTGGTGCTGCGCTTCACACGCGGCTATGAGCTGTTCCGGCGCTACCGACTGCGCCCGGCCATCAACCACGAGCCACGCGCCTATATTCGCACCCTGGCCGACGTGCTGAGCGCCCTGGGCGCCATGCACGACGCCGGGCTGCTGCACCGCGACGTGAAGGCCGACAACGTGCTGGTACTGGCCAGCGGTGAGGCCCACCTGCTCGATTTCGATTTGTCAGGGCCGAGCTACGAGGTCTTCGAATCTCCCCGGCGCATTGGCACGGCAGCCTACCAGTCACCGGAAGCCGAGCGCGGCGAACCGCTGGGGCCGCAAAGCGATCTGTACAGCGTGGGCACGCTGCTCTACTGGGGCCTGAGAGGATTCCTGCCCGAAGAACTCAGCGGGCCGCTGGGCAGCCTGGGCGACAGCACCTTTGGCCTGAACAATACTCCCCTGGAAGACTTGTGCCGCGAACTGCTGCGCTCCGATCCACAGCGCCGCCCTGGAAGCGCCGAGCAGGTCCGCGCCGAGTTGCTGGCGGCTGCGGCGCCTTTGCTGGGCGAAGGGCTGGACTGAAGTGGACAGTGGAAACGAATGGAAATTTGCACTGAGTGTAGAATGTATGTGCGGATAATGTGAATATATTAAATAAACATTATAATCAAAGGTGCTGAGCTTGGTTCAAAGGAGAACTATGAAACGGCAAATTCTCGGATTGTTGTTGACATGTCTTCTATTCCCATCTTGCAGTAAAGAAACAGGTGTGCCCGTTCCCTTAAGCGGTGAGGCAAAGATTCAAAGCTTGATTGACCCAGAGATTCAAGGTGCTGATCGTGAAGTCGTAGCGGCCCACTTCCGCGCCATAGCAGAGGAATACTGGGATGATATGGTGCTGTTACAGGACGGCAAAGTGTACTCCAATCGCGTTTCGCTCCTGGGAACTATGGTGCCTATTGAGATTGTCGGGCCGGGTATGGGAAGGATAGATGGAGGCGAGATATTTGCTTTACCAAATGCCGAGCCGGAAGAGTCGCCAACATCTAAATCAAAAAACCTAACACTTCCGTTCGACTGGCTAGAAAGTGCAGATCTATCTTTGGCCTACTCAAATACCATCCACACCTTTAGACGAACATTTAGACGGTAGCGGCAATCAGTATGAACTTTCAGCTTATTCGGTGTACACCCGCATCAGCGTTTCGGCCACCATCGCCGGGCGGTCCTCACCTTCGATCTCAACCGTGTTGAGCACCGTGAGCTGCACGTAGCCCGGCCCCTCCTCCGCGCTTTGCAACACGCCCCGGTTGCGGACGCGGCGCCCGATGCGGACTGGCGTGACGAAGCGCACCCGGTTAAGGCCGTAGTTGACGGTCATGGCAGTGCCCTGAATCTCGATGGCGCCGCCTGAGAGTTCACCGGCCAGCAGAGAGAGCGTCAGAAACCCGTGCGCGATAGTGCCACCCAGCGGCGTGGCGGCAGCGCGTTCCGGGTCGGTGTGGATGAACTGGTGATCGCCGGTCACGTCGGCAAAGGCGCTGACCCGCTCCTGGGTGATGAGCAGCCAGCCGGACTCGGTGATCTGCTGGCCGATCCGGGACTGGAGTCCGCTGAGTTGCATGGCCTTAGCATGGCGCATGGGCTCACTGGACCGCTACGACTGCGCCCGCTGCGGCCTGGGCTTCGTGTCGGGCGACAATTCGGTGGGGTTCAGCTCGCAGATGATCTCGGTCTGGTGCGCGTTTTGCGATACCGTCCACGATTTCAGCTTCGTCTGGACGCCGGGCGAGCCGAAACTGGCGGTGGCGGAACTGTTCTTTACGCCCCAGCAGCAGCGGGCCGTGAAGTGCCTCAAGCCCGCGCACCGTCCGTACCTGCTGTGGGACGCCGTGGACGGTTGCCCGGCCTGCGGAAGTGAGCTGAGCCGGGTGGGGATCATGGATTTCGACTGACCTTCAGACGATGCTCGCGCCGCCGTCCACCGCAATGTTCTGCCCGGTCATGAACGCCGAGGCGTCACTGCTCAGCAGCAGCACCAGCCCCTTGAGATCCTCATCGTTGCCCAGGCGGCCCAGCGGCGTCTGTTCCAGAATGCGGGCCTCGCCATACGCCAGCGTGCCTCTGGTCATCTTGGTGGGAAAGTAGCCGGGGCAGATGGAATTGACGGTGACACCGTGCGCGGCCCACTCGGCGGCCAGGGCACGGGTGAAGTTGACCACGCCGCCTTTGGAGGTGTTGTAGGCCAGGGTAGGCGTCATCTGCGGGTCGTTGCCTTGCAGCCCGGCCACGCTGGCGATGTTGACGATGCGGCCCGCCCTGCGCGGAATCATCGAGAGCTTGCCTACCGCCTGCGTCACCAGAAACAGTCCGGTCAGGTTCAGGTTGATGACCTTGAGCCAGGCGTCTAAAGGGTGCTCGGCGCTGGGTGCGCCCCAGGTCGTGCCCGCATTGTTGATCAGAATGTCGATCTGGCCGTGCTCGGCGATGAGTTGTTGCACCAGCGGTTCTATCGTCTCGAACCGGGTCAGGTCATGCGGGTAGACGTGGGCGGTGATGCCGAGGGCCGTTAAATGGGCCTTGGCTTCGTCCAACTCGTGCTGTTTTCGGGCGGTCAGCAGCACGGTGGCGCCGTATTCGCCCAGCGCTTCGGCGATTTGCAGGCCCAGGCCGCGCGACCCGCCCGTGATGAGCGCCACCTTGCCGGAGAGGTTGAGTAGGGATTTAATGGACATGGGGGCTCCTTATGGGAGGGGACCAGAATTCAGGCTGACGGATGATAACCGCCTGCCAATCCAGTAACGACGTGTTTCATCGTAAAGGGAGACATCACCTCCCTTCAGAATTGGCGACAGATAGCTGGATAGACACTCCTGCCAATGATACTGACCGAGGAGGCGCTCAAGCAGTTCCAGCCCGAATTTCGCCGGGAATCCTCGCTTCATCAGCCCTTCTCCCTCGGCAGTGAATCGAGATAGCTCATCATAGAAGGGGCGCTGGCTCGCTGAAACCATCTTCACAGATGATTTTGTCAGTTCGGGCCATCTCAGCATAATGAGCAAATCATCGACTTCCGGACGGGCAAAAGCGCTCCATTCTTCATACACGTCAAGCAATCCATGAATTATCTGCCGTACCAGCCGTATTGGAGGCTGCCGAGGAAGCCGAAAATCCCAGGGGCCAGCCGTGATCAGGCTGGAAAGATATCCATTACGCTCGAATTTCTCCCAGTCAGGCGTTAACTCTGCACGGCGCCAGCGTTCTACACATGCAGCTTTATTCTTCAAGCCACGTATTTTTCGCTTCTTACTGTAACGCGCCTCATCGTTCATGTCAGAACCACGCCTCCTCCATCTCCACCGTCGTCGTGTCCGCGCTCGCCAGCAGGTCGGCGTGGGCTCTGACTTTCGGCAATTCGTAGACAGCGAAGAACTTCGCAGCCTGGAGCTTGCCCCGGTAGAAGTCGGCGTTCTCTCCCTTCGCGCTCGGCAACGCTTTCGCCGCCGAGACCGCCTGACGCAGCCACATCCAGCCGACGACCGTATGGCCCAGCATCTCCAGCGCACTGTTCGCGTTCGCCAGAAACACATCCGGGCCGAGTTCGGCGGCGCGGCTGAGGATGGCGGTTAAGGCGGTCTGATTCTGACCGATGGCTGTCGCCAGCGCTGAGCGGATCTCGTCCAACCCCGGCAGTGCCTCGGCAGCCCTCAAGTCGGCGTTCATCCGCTCCAGCAGCACCGCCAGGCCGCGTCCGCCGCCCTGGGTGAGTTTCCGGCCCAACAAATCGTTGCCCTGAATGCCCTCGGTGCCCTCGTGGATGGGGTTGAGGCGGTTGTCGCGGTAATACATCTCGACGGGGTAATCGCGGGTATAACCGGCGCCGCCCATGACCTGAATGGCGTCCGAGAGCGCTTCCTGGCTGTACTTGCTGGGCCAGGATTTGACGATGGGCGTCAGCAGATCGAGCAGCAGCGCGGTGTCCGGACGGTCCTCCTGCGGGCCGGTGGCGAGATCGTCTACCAGGCTCGACGCATACAGGCCGAGCGCCAGGCCGCCTTCCACCAAGCTCTTTTGCCGCAGCAGCAGACGCTTGACATCGGCGTGGTGGGTGATGGGCACCATCGGGCTGGACGGGTCTTTATTGCTGGCGGCCCGGCCCTGCAAACGAGTGCGGGCGTAGTTCAGGCTGGCGAGGTAGCCCGCGTAGCCGAGCATCACCGCGCCCATGCCGACGCCGATGCGGGCCTCGTTCATCATGTGGAACATGGAGGTGAGCCCTTTTCCGGCCTCCCCCACCAGCTCGCCGAGGCACTCGCCGCCCTCGCCGAAATTGAGCAGCGTATTGGAGGTGCCCCGGTAGCCCATCTTGTGATTCAGCCCCGCCAGCACGACGTTGTTGGATTCGCCCACAGAGCCATCCGCGTTCACCCGGTAACGCGGCACGATGAATAAGCTGATGCCCTTCACACCTGCCGGGGCACCCTTGATCCGCGCCAGGACGAGGTGGACGATGTTTTCACTCAGCTCGTGCTCGCCGCCGGAAATCCACATCTTGGAACCGGAGACGGCGTAGCTGCCGTCGTCTTTCAGCGTGGCGGACGTGGTGATGTCGGCCAGCCCACTTCCGGCGTGCGGCTCCGATAAGGCCATCGTGCCGAACCAGCGCCCTTCGAGGAGCGGCGTCAGGTACTTGCGCTGCTGCTGGGGCGTGGCGAATTCGCGTTGCAGATTGGCGTTTCCGATGGTCAGGAAGGCGTAGCCCGCCGTGCCCAGATTCGCGGCCTGGAAGTGCGCCTGCACCGCCTGCATCACGACCCAGGGCAGTTGCAACCCGCCCAGCGCCTCGTCGTGGTGGGCGCTGAAGAATCCGGCGTCGCGAAAGGCGTCCAGCGCGGGCCTGACACCGGGCACCAGTTTGACTTTGCCGTCTACCACATGCGGCTCGTTGAGATCAGCCTCGCGGGCGTGCGGGGCGAAGTATTTCTCGGCCACCGAGTAGGCGAGTTTCAGAATGTCGTCGTAGATCTCGCGGGAGTGCTCAGCGAAGCGGGGACGTAGGGGCAGCGCGGCGGTGTCCAGCACCTCGTAGAGCTGAAACTGAAGGTCGCGGCGGGAGAGGAAGGGGGTCATCCCAGCGCCGCCTGAGCCGGTGATCGAGTCGTCATGGTGTCTCCTGTAATTCGCGTTCCATGATCTCAGAGCGCCGCCGCAGAAGCGTGAGCGCCGGTCAGTCCTACACTGGCGCTATGGACTTCAAGACCTATCAGCAGGACTCGCGCCACACCGCGCAGGCTGTCAGCACCGATCACCCGATCATCTACCCGACGCTGGGCCTGGTGAACGAGGCGGGCGAGTTCGCGGGTAAGATCAAGAAGATCTTCCGCGACCAGGGCGGCGTCATCACCGGCCCAGACGAGCAGGCGCTGAAAGCCGAACTCGGCGACGTGCTGTGGTATCTCACGCAGCTCTGCACCGAGCTGGGGCTGACGCTGGAGGAGGTCGCGGCGGCCAACCTGGAGAAACTGAAGTCGAGGCAGGAACGCGGCGTGATCGGGGGAAGTGGCGACGAGCGGTAAGTCAGGGAATGGTGACGGTGATGGTGGGGGCTTCGAGACGGCCATCACCGGGCTCAACCCAGCTCCGGATTGTGAACGTACCAGGCGGCAGATTCAGCCTGCGCCGGAGCGTGAGCCCTTCGCCGGGTGCCAGGCGTTTGGCCTGGTAGATCAGCACGCACGTTTCGATGCCTCCACCTTCAAGCATCGGCGATGGCAAAGGGGCGGTATACACCGCACCGTCTGGGCGTTTGATTTCCCAGTGCGGCTCGAACAATGGGCAATAGGTACTCTGGGTGGTCAATGGTTTGCCGCTTGTATTCGTGATCTGAAAAACCAGTTCACCGCCACTCACGCTCGCCTGGGCGCTCAGGAGCGGGCGCGGCACCTGACTCAGCCGGGGCGCACAGCCGAGCAGCAAACCGGCCAGCACTACGTAAAGCTGAAATCGAAGTTTGCGGTGGAAATAAAGGGTAATCACTTAGATGACCCGGCGGGCGGCTTCAAAATTGGCCCTTGCTTTACCAAAAAAGTTTGTTCGACATTCATCACGTTCAAGTTGAGCTGATCGCCTTCCAGCCAGTAAGACCAGGGCGGTTCGACGAACATACTCCACAGCCGGGTGCCGGTGGTGGTCCAGGCGGCCAGTTCAAGCTCAGCGGCCATCAGCACCACATCCCCGGCTCGGTCCCACCACCAGAAACCCGCATCAGCAGTGTCCTCCCACAGCCGCACAGCACGCTTCAGGTCATACGCTAGCAGCCGCTCACCCGCTCCAATGAACGCCACGCTCGTTTCCGGCACGATCAACACACCGGGTTCAAAGCCAGGCGTCTCAGGAGAGAAGCGTTGAGCTACTGTCAGCAATGACGACAGACTGCCCACGCCGTTCTGGGATATGGAAACGGCGAAGAGTTCACCGTCTTCATCGTTGCGGCCTCTCAAATCACCATACCGTTCGGCCAGGTCAGCAGCTTGCATAAGCACGTCGAGATGAGAGGGCCACTCTTCTCGCCACAATTGCACGCTGTACGCCCCGACCTGCACCCGCACGCTGCTCATATGAATGTCAGTTTACGCCCCAACCACGCGCTCACCTGGGCGCTGAGGGATGGGCGCGGCACCTGACTCAGCCGGGGAGTGCAGCCGAGCAGCAAACCAGCCGCCGGAACTCCCAGTGCCCACCTCACGCCAGCCCACGCTTGAGCAGCAGCGCCGAGCGGGAAATGGCCGCCGGGCGCGGTGTGTTGGCGAGCTGAGCGAGGACGTACTGGAAGGTGGGATCTAAGGGCATAGGTGTGGCCTCCTGAAGCAGTGGAATTTTTGGCAAAATTTATGATAAATTGCCAATATGGACATCTCAGCGGAAGTCGATCAATTTGGCCGAATCCTCCTGCCCAAGAAATTGCGTGAGGCGCTTCATGTCAAGGCCGGTGGGCGGCTATACCTCCACCTGGAGGGCGAGCAACTGACGATCACGCCTGAATACCGAACGGCGACGATCCGGATGGAAGACGGCCTGCCTGTGATCGAGTTCGCCAACAAGACCCGAATCATTGGTGATCCGGTGGCGGAGATGCGGGAAGCCCGTGAACGCGAACTGCTGGACCGGCTGTCCGGCGAGTGACGATACTACTCGACACCTCCGCCCTGGTCGCGGCGCTGATGCCCGATCACGACCAGCATATCTGGGCTCGGCCCTTTTTCCGGCAACCTGGGGTCATCTTGAGCGGGCATACGCTGGCGGAACTCTACGCTGTACTCACCGCCAGTCCACAGTTCCGCCTGAAGCCAGCCTACGTTGCCCAGACTGTCGGACAGCTTGCTGCTCAGTTGACCATCGTGCCACTCCATGCAGAGCTGTATCTGAGCGCCATTGGGCGGATCGCGGCGTTGCCTCTGACCGGCGGAGCCATTTATGACGCGCTGATCGCCGAGGCGGCCCTGAAGGCTGGAGCGTCGCAACTGGTGACCCTCAATCCCAAGCATTTCGTGCGCCTGGGGCCAGATATCGCCGAGTTGGTCATTGCTCCAGTCTGAGTACACTCACAGCACCTCGAACAACCCAGCCGCCCCCATGCCCCCACCTACGCACATCGTCACCACGACGTGTTTGGCGCCGCGCCGCTTGCCCTCGATCAAAGCGTGTCCGGTCAGGCGGGCGCCGCTCATGCCGTAGGGGTGGCCCACGCTGATGCTGCCGCCGTTGACGTTGTAGCGTTCCGGGTCGATGCCCAGCCGGTCCCGGCAGTAGAGCGCCTGCACCGCGAAGGCCTCGTTCAGCTCCCACAGGTCGATATCGCCCACGCTCAGACCGTGGCGCTTCAGCAGCTTGGGCACCGCGAAGACCGGTCCGATGCCCATCTCATCGGGTTCGCAGCCGTGGACGGCGAAGCCTTTGAACAACCCCAGCGGACTCAACCCGCGCTCCCGCGCCAGGTCGGCACTCATGACCACGCAGGCCGAGGCGCCGTCCGAGAGCTGCGAGGCGTTGCCCGCCGTGATGACCCCGCCCTCGATGACGGGCTTGAGCTTCGCCAGCCCCTCCAACGTCGTCTCAGGCCGGTTGCCCTCGTCCTGGCTGAGCGTCACCTCGCGGCTGGACACCTGGCCGCTCGCCTTGTCCTGAACCTGTTGCCAGGCGGCGTAAGGCACGATCTCGTCGGCAAATTTGCCCAACTGCTGGGCGGCGGCGGTGCGTTGCTGACTCTGAAGGGCGTACTCGTCCTGAACCTCACGGCTGATGTGGTAGCGCTTCGCCACGACTTCCGCCGTCTGGAGCATCGGCATGTAGATGTCAGGCTTGTGCTCATCCAGCCATTCGCCGCGAAAGTGGAAGGTATTGGCGTGCTCGTTCTGGGTCAGCGAGATGCTCTCCAGGCCGCCCGCCACGTACACGTCGCCCTGCCCGGCCATGACGTGGTTGGCCGCCAGCGCGATGGTATTCAGCCCGCTGGAGCAAAACCTGTTGACCGTCACGCCCGACACCGATACCGGAAAACCTGAGCGCAGCGCAATCTGACGCGCGATATTGCTGCCGGTGGCACCCTCCGGATTGCCCGCGCCCATGATGATGTCCTCGATCTCGGCGGGGTCTACTCCGGCCCGCTGCACGGCGTGCAGCACGGCGTGGGCGCCCATATCGGAGCCGTGCGTGTCGTTGAGGTAGCCCCGATACGCCCTGCCTATCGGGGTGCGGGCGGTGGAGACGATGACGGCTTGTGGCATGGAAACTCCTTTACTGAGCGAGTGGGACGACGAAAATCTGGCAGCTCTCTTCCGCGCCGCCGAGCTTGGTGTACAGGCGACGGGCCGCCGTATTCTCCGCCTCGGTCAGCACCCAGGCCGTGACACAGCCCAGGCTGCGGGCGTGGGCGGTCAAAGCGTCCAGCAGTCGCCCGCCCAGACCCTGGCCCTGGTAGCCCTGCGCCACGCCGACCTCGTTGATGAACAGCTCCGGCGGCTTGTCGGGGTGGAGGTAATGCACGCCGGAGGCCATGCCGACCACCACGTCTCCGGCCAGCGCGGCGGCCAGGTGGTGCCGGGGATCGGCGAAGAACTCGGCGGTCCAGCGCGGATCGGGCGCCTCGTCGAACACGTCGGGGGCGACGTTGGCGAACAGATGCGCCTCGGTAGAGGCCAGGACGCGAATGACGACGGCTTCAGGCATGAAAACTCCTTCGAGATGAGATTATTTCTTGAGCTGCCGGTTGAGTTCGGTCAGTCGAGCCGGGCATTTAAGGCCGTTGAGTTCGGACAGTAAGGCGTCAGGCTGAGCGGCGTAGACTTCACCCCAGAAGCGTTTCATCTTGGTATTCCAGACGCGCCAGCCGACTCCGGCAACGGCCTTTGCCACATACCGGGATTTCGATTTGCCCACCTGGACCTCCCCTCTTTTTGCACTCAGTCTAAACGATTCGCCGCCCGGTGCAAAAGCGCAGCCAGCGCCGCCGCTGTGGCGCTGAGGGTGTGGTGGCGCTCAACCCGTGCCCGTGCAGCTTCACCCAACCTGTTCACCGTTGCCGGATGCGCCTCCAGAAACCGCAGCGCCCGCACCAGCAGATCGGGGACGGGGGGCAGCAGTAAGCCGTCTACCCCATCTGTAATCAGTTCGGCCTGGGCGGGAATGGCGCTGGACACCACGCACAGGCCGCACGCCATCGCTTCCAGGGTCACCAGCGACTGGTTTTCGGCCAGGGTGGGTTGCAGCAGGGCGTCGGCGGCGGCGTAGAGTTCGGGCATGTCCCAGCGCTTGCCGAGCAGCCGCACGTTGTCCAGCCGCCAGAGGGTCTTCAGGCGCTGAATGACCATTCCCAGCGGCGAATCCATGTCACCGACGAAGACGAAATCGAGCTCGCGGGCCAGGCGGGCGGTTCGCAGCGCCGCCAGTTGATTTTTTTCCAGCGCCATGCGCCCCGGCACCAGCACGGTGAAGCGGGTAAAGCCGAAGTCTGAGCGCAGGGCCTGACGCTCGGCTTCAGGGCGAGAGCGGTAGCGTTCGGTGTCTACGCCATTGGGCACGCAAGCGGCCTCCACCCCGAACTGAGTGCGCAAAAACGCCTCGCCCCAGGTTGAGACGGTCATCACGCCGTCGGCGCGGCGTAGGCCCGGCCCCTTGGTCGAGCGGTAGACCTGCCGGTACCAGGGCCGCAGCCCCAGCGG